>NZ_JBIUAG010000008.1:30339-387489 GCF_044547355.1 Kutzneria sp. NPDC052558 | reverse complement strand
GGAAACGCCCGGTCCCATTCCGAACCCGGAAGCTAAGCCCTCCAGCGCCGATGGTACTGCACTCGTGAGGGTGTGGGAGAGTAGGACGCCGCCGAACATATTTTGCCCGCTGCGGGCCGAGTTGAGACCCCAAGGTTTCCTCGGCCCGCAGCGGGCCTTTTTACGTTGTACCTTGGTGCCCGTGTCCACGCCGCTGCTCGTCATCGACGCCGCCAACGTCGTCGGCTCCGTCCCCGACGGCTGGTGGCGCGACCGCGCCGGCGCCACCACCAGACTGCGCGACTCCCTGGCCGGCCTCTCCACCACCGGCCTCCCACAGACCGGCGCCCCCGTCGACGTGATCCTCGTCGTCGAAGGCAAAGCCCGCACCGTCACCAGCTCCCCCACCGTTCAGGTGCACGTCGCCCCCCACTCCGGCGACGACGCCATCGTCGAACTCGTCGCCGACCAGTCCACCTCCGGCCGCCCCATCTACGTCGTCACCGCCGACCGCGGCCTCCAACGCCGAGTCGGCGCCTACGGCGTCGAGATCCTCGGCCCGCACTCCGTGCGCTAGGTCACGCCGGCTCGCTCCATCGGACCAGGTAGTCCGGACCCTCTGGCGCGACGAGCCCGAGAAGATCGGAATTGTCGCCCCACTCGGCTTGCAGGACGTGTGCGTCGTCGGGGACCGCCCGGCGCGGCTTCGCCAGGGCCTCCAGCTCGTCGTAACGAACGTCGCCGTTGTCGGTGGGATGGGACTTCGGTGTCTCGCCGGCGTGGTAGCGGCGGAGCCAGGCGATATAGATCAACCACGTCTCCCGCTCCAGCGCGAACGTCTCCTCGTCGACCGGCCACACGAAGTACCGGTCGTCGTGACTGGTGCGGCTGAAGTAGTGCGGGGCGCCATGGACGTCGGCGACGCCCAGCCAGGGGCCGTTGTACCGCTCGATCTCGGTGTGTACCCGCTCGAAGCCCATGCGCAGGAGTTCCTCGGCAGTGTCTTCCATCCGGACAGCGCTACCGATCGGCGGGGTTCCGCCAGGTGGACAGGGAAATACCTGATCCGGGATCTGGTGTTGACTCAGGATGTGACCACTGCGAAGCGTCGTGCCCGGGTTCGTGCTCCTGAGCTGGTCGGACGCGGGTGGCTGAACACCGGGGGGAAGGCGATCACGCTCGCGGAGTTGCGGGGGCGGATCGTGCTGTTGGACTTCTGGACGTTCTGCTGCATCAACTGCTTGCACGTGCTGGACGAGCTGCGGCCGTTGGAGGCGGAGTTCGACGACGTGCTGGTGACGATCGGGGTGCACTCGCCGAAGTTCGTGCATGAGGCGGACGCGGACGCGCTCGCGGCGGCGGTGGAGCGGTACGAGGTGCACCACCCGGTGTTGGATGACCCGAAGCTGACGACGTGGCAGAACTACGCGGTGAAGGCGTGGCCGACGCTGGTGCTGGTGGACCCGGAGGGCTACGTGGTGCACGTGGCCGCGGGCGAAGGGCATGTGGAGGCGCTGCGCAGGATCATCGCTGAGCTGATCGACGAGCACGAGGCGAAGGGCGCGCTGCGCCGAGGGGACGGGCCGTACGTGCCGCCGCAGCAGCCGGCGACGGAGCTGCGGTTCCCGGCCAAGATTGCCGTGACACCAACGGAAACGCTGCTCGTGACGGACTCGGCGCATCACAGCGTGGTCGAGCTGGCTGCGGATGGCGAGACGGTGCTGCGGCGCATCGGCACGGGCGAACGTGGGCGGGCCGACGGTGGCCCGAGCGAGGCGACGTTCTCGGAGCCGGCGGGGATTGCCTTGCTGCCCAAGGAAATCGCCGCGCAGGTCGGTTACGACGTGGTGGTCGCGGACACGGTGAACCACCTGCTGCGAGGCATCGAGCTGAGCACCGGCAAGGTCACCACGGTGGCGGGCACGGGCGAGCAGTGGCGCATGGGCGACACCGACGGGCCGGCGGACAAGATCGACCTGACGAGCCCGTGGGACGTGGCCTGGTGGGCGCCGGCCGACGGCGTTGTTGTTGCCATGTCAGGGAATCACACGCTGAGCCTGTTCGACCCGATCGCCGGGACGGTGCGTCGGTTCGCCGGCACCACAGTGGAGGGTCTCAAGGACGGCCCGGCGGCGGAGGCGTTCTTCGCTCAGACCTCGGGTCTCGCGGCCGACGGCGACACGTTGTGGCTGGCCGACTCGGAAACCTCGGCGCTGCGGTGGATCGACCGTGATGGCGACGGGGACTTCGAGGTGCACACCGCGGTGGGGCAAGGATTGTTCGACTTCGGCCACCGCGACGGCGCGGCCGACCAGGCGCTGTTGCAGCATCCGCTCGGCGTGGCGGTGCTGCCGGACGGCAGCGTGGCGATCGCGGATACCTACAACTCGGCGATTCGACGCTATGAGCCGGAAACCGGCGAGGTGTCGACGCTGGCGACCGATGTCGCCGAGCCGTCCGGAGCGGCCATTGTGGACGGTGAGTTGGTGGTGGTGGCCTCGGCCGCGCACCGGCTGGAACGTCCGGTGCCGCCGGGGGTTTCGGCGAAGCTGGTCGCCGGCGAGGCCCACCAGGTGCGGCGGCCGCCGTCGGACATCGGTGTCGGCGAGCTCGAACTGGCCGTGGTGTTCACGCCGCCGCCGGGGCAGAAGCTGGACGACCGCTACGGCCCGTCGACCCGCCTGGAGATCACGTCGTCGCCGCCCGGCCTGATCGTGGCCGGGGCGGGCGAATCCACCGACTTGACAAGGAAGTTGACCATCGCCGATGGCTTCGAGGAGGGCGTGCTGCACGTCGTGGCCCAGGCCGCCAGCTGTGACGACGGCCCCGGCGTCGAGCACCCGGTGTGCCGGTTGACCCGGCAGGACTGGGGCGTCCCGGTCCGGGTGTCGGCGGCCGGCCCGGCCCGGCTGGCGCTGGTCATGGGTGGGGTCGACGAGCAGGCGAAGTAGACTTTCCGTCGTGGCAGAGTCGAAGCTCCAGATCCAGATGCTGCACGACCGGGTGCTGGTGAAGATCTCGCCGGAGGACGGTGAGCGCCGCAGCAGCGGCGGCATCGTCATTCCGGCCACCGCGCAGGTCGCGAAGCGGTTGGCCTGGGGTGATGTGCTCGGGGTCGGCGGGCACGTGCGCAACGTCAAGGTCGGCGACCGGGTGCTGTTCAACCCCGAGGACCAGCTCGAGGTCGAGGTGCAGGCCCAGACCTACACCGTCATGCGCGAGCGCGACATCCACGCGGTCGCCACCGAGGAGACCGAGGCGGGCACCGGCCTCTACCTCTAGAACCACAAAAGGGCCCCTCCGAAGCGGAGGGGCCCTTCTGTCGTTTCCGGATCAGAACACGGACTCGTCCACGTCCATCAGCGCGTTGTCGGTGGTCTCGACGACCTTGCGGCGGGCGCTCAGCTCGGGCAGCACGGACTTGGCGAAGAAGTTCGCCACCGCGACCTTGCCCTCGTAGAAGGCCTTGTCCTTGGCCGACGGGGCGCCGGCCAGCGCGCCCAGCGCCACCTCGGCCTGGCGCAGCAGCAGCCAGCCGACCAGCACGTCGCCGGCCGACAGCAGCAGCCGCACGGTGTTCTGGCCGACCTTGTAGACGTTGCGCACGTCCTCCTGCGACGAGGTCAGGAAGCCGATCATCGTGCCGAGCATGCCCTGCAGGTCCTGCAACGCCTGGGCCAGGGCCGCGCGGCCCTCCTTGAGCTGGCCGTTGCCGCCCTCGTTGTCCAGGAACTGCTGGATCTCGTTGTTGATGAAGCCCAGCGCCTGGCCCTTGTCCCGGATGATCTTGCGGAAGAAGAAGTCCAGCGACTGGATGGCGGTGGTGCCCTCGTACAGGCTGTCGATCTTGGAGTCGCGGATGTACTGCTCGATCGGGTAGTCCTGGAGGAAGCCGGAGCCGCCCAGGGTCTGCAGCGACTGGGCCAGCTGCTCGTAGGCCCGCTCGGAGCCGACGCCCTTGACGATCGGCAGCAGCAGGTCGTTGATCTTCTCGGCCAGCTTGACGTCGCCGGCGCCGGCGAGGATCTGGTCCTGGAAGGTCGCGGTGTAGAGGTACACCGCGCGCAGGCCCTCGGCGTAGGCCTTCTGCAACATCAGGCTGCGGCGCACGTCCGGGTGGTGGGTGATGGTCACCCGCGGCGCGGTCTTGTCGGTCATCTGGGTCAGGTCGGCGCTCTGCACCCGCTCCTTGGCGTAGGCCAGGGCGTTGAGGTAACCGGTGGACAGCGTGGCGATGGCCTTGGTGCCGACCATCATCCGGGCGTGCTCGATGACCTGGAACATCTGCGCGATGCCGTCGTGCACGTCGCCGAGCAGCCAGCCCTTGGCCGGCACGCCGTGCTGGCCGAAGGTCAGCTCGCAGGTGGTGGAGACCTTGAGGCCCATCTTGTGCTCGACGTTGGTGACGAAGGCGCCGTTGCGCTCGCCCAGCTCGCCGGTGTTGGTGTCGAAGTGGAACTTGGGCACCAGGAACAGGCTCAGGCCCTTGGTGCCGGGCTTCGACTCGATGCCGGGGCCCTCAGGGCGGGCCAGCACCATGTGCATGATGTTCTCGGTCATGTCCTGGTCGCCGGACGTGATGAAGCGCTTCACGCCGTCCAGGTGCCAGGTGCCGTCCTCCTGGAGCACGGCCTTGGTGCGGCCGACGCCCACGTCCGAGCCGGCGTCCGGCTCGGTGAGCACCATCGTGGCGCCCCAGGCGCGGTCGATGGTGATCTGGGACCAGCGCTTCTGCTCCTCGTTGCCGTTCTTGTGCATGATCGCGGCGAAGCTGGCGCCGGCCATGTACATGAAGGCGGCCGGGTTGGCGCCCAGGATCAGCTCGGCGGCGGCCCACTGCACCGACGGCGGGATGCCGAAGCCGCCCAGCTCCTCGGGCAGGGACAGGCGGTACCACTCGCCGTCCCACAGCGCCTTGTAGGACTTCTTGAACGACTCGGGCAGCGTGGCCGAGTGCGTCGCCGGGTCGAAGACCGGCGGATTGCGGTCGGCGTCGGCGAACGACTCCGCCAGGGGGCCGGTCGCCACGTTGTTGAGCTCGCTGAGGACGCCACGGGCGGTGTCCTCGTCGGCCTGCTCGAACGGCCCGCTGCCGAGGCTGTCCTGGACGTTGAACACCTCGAAGAGGTTGAACTCCAGGTCACGAACGTTGCTCTTGTAGTGGCCCATGGCTTCCTTGCTCCCCTACTAGCCGGTAACAACAGGATATTACCTGCCAGTAACCCCCGGCAAGGCTCTTCGCCCGGTTGTGGCTGATCCCTAGAGTGCGGCGCGGCTCAGCGTGACCATACGGATACCCAGACCGACCAGCACCAGCCCGCTGACGCGGTCCAGCCAGCGGCGCACCACCGGGCGGCTCAGGACCCGCCGGGCCAGACCGATCGCCAGCACCAGCAGCGTGTAGTAGCTCGCGCTCAGCGCCATCTGGACGCCCGCGAGCACGAACGTGTCCAGCAGCGGGTTGCCGTCCGGCGGCAGGAACTGCGGCAACAGCGCGAGATAGAGCACAGCCGCCTTCGGGTTGGTCACATTGGTCATGAAGCCGGCCCGCAGCGAGGCCATGGGGCTGGGACGGCCGGTGTCCTCGGCGGTGGCCAGCGGGGCCGGCTCGTGTCGGGAGCGCCGCAGCGACTGGATGCCCAGCCAGCACAGATAGACCGCGCCGGCCACCTTGAGCACCACAAACGCGATCTCCGATGTGCGGACCAGTGCCGTCAGCCCGAACGCCGACGCGGTCGCCCAGACCGCCAGGCCCATGGTGTTGCCGGCCACCGTGGCCAGCCCGCCGGCCCGCCCCGATCGCAGCGACTGCGTCAGCATCACGGCCAGCGAGGGGCCGGGGGCGATCAGGACCAGCACGCAGGTGACGACGAAGGCCAGGGAGATCACGGCCCCTAGTTCACCGGTCGGCGCCGGCCACGAGCAACCCGATTCGGTAGGAGATGGCCACGGCGTGTGCCCGATCGCGCGCCCCGAGCTTGCGCAGCATCCCCTTGATGTGGGTTCGCACCGTCTCCACGGACACGAACAGCGCCGCCGCGACGGCCCGGTTCTCCAGGCCGTCGGCGATCAGCTGGAGCACCTCGAACTCGCGGCGGGTCAGCAGCGCGCTGGTGGCCGGGGCGTCGGCGTCGGTGGCGGCCAGCAGCGGGGCCAGCGCCGCGTCGACGTAGCGGCGGCTGATCGGCGTGTTGTGGATGGCCTGCACGATCTGCGCCGGCTCGGCCTGTCTGGACACCAGGCCGCGGGCGCCGCGGCGGAACGCCCGCTCGGCGAACTCGGCGGTGCAGTGACCCTCTCGGAGCAGTGTCAGCACGACCAGCCGCTCGTCGTGCTCGGTGAGCACCCGGGTGAAGTGGCCGAGCGGGTCCAGCGCGGAGTCGATGAGCAGCACGTCGGGCTGGTGCCGCTCGTGCAGGTGCGCGGCCGCGCGGTGGTCGCGGGCGGCGCCGGTCCAGTGCAGTCCCGGGGTCCGGCCGACCAGCGTGGACAGGCCCTCGCGGAACAGCGGCACCTGGTCGAGCAGGGCGACGCCGATGGTGGCGTGGCGGCGGCGCTGGACAGGGGCGGTGCGCTGGCCCGCGATGTGGGGTGCGGTCATGCGGGGCTCCGATCTTCCTCCCTCGGGGTACAGGGGACGACCGCGCGGACCAGGGCTGACGCGACGGCGGCCGGAGCGGCTCGCTTTCTCCCCCATTCGGGTGACGAACCGCCCATGTGTTCACCTACATGAAAGTCAGTCACAAATGTGACTCAATCGCTCGGGAGGGTCTGGCGCCCGCCGAAATACGCACGTAGGACCTACGTCACACATCCTGAGTGGATGCCGGGTCCGTCCGCCGCCGGATCGCGGTCTTCCGCACGGAACCGACTCGCGCGGGTCGGATCACAGAAACGAGGCGATCTGGCGTGACGCAAACGGAGGGTCTGCCAGCACGGCGGAACATCAACAGAGGAACGCTGTTCTTCTTCGGTGCCCTCGGCGGCATCCTGTTCGGCTACGACCTGGGCGTCATCTCAGGTGTACTGCTGTTCATCAAGAAGATCTGGAACCTCGACGCGGTCCAGCAGGGCTTCGTCAACGGCGCGCTGGCGGCCGGCGCCATCATCGGCGCGCTGCTGGTCATCAAGCTGGCCGACTCGCTCGGCCGGCGGCGCACGATCATCGTCGCCGCCACGGTGTTCGCGCTGGGCACCGTCGGCTGCACCTTCGCACCGTCGTTCGAGGTGCTGGTGGCGTTCCGGTTCATCGTCGGCGTCGCGGTCGGCGCGTCGTCCGCGACCGTGCCGACCTACCTGGCCGAGCTGGCCCCGGGCAAGGTCCGCGGCATGCTCTCGTCGCTGAACCAGCTGATGATCGTCAGCGGCATCCTCATCGCCTACATCGTCGACGACATCCTGGCCGACTCGGCAAACTGGCGGGCCATGATCGCGGCCGCGATCATCCCGGCGGTGATCCTGCTGGTCGGCATGCTGCGGATGCCGGAGTCGCCCCGCTGGCTGCTCAAGAACGGCCGTGAGGACGAGGCCCGCGAGGTGCTGTCCAGCACGCTGCAGGGCCAGGGCGTCGAGGCGGAGTTCGACGAGATCAAGGAGATCATCCGGCTGGACGGCCAGCAGGCCAAGGGCACGCTGAAGGACCTGACCGCCAAGTGGGCGCGGCCCGCGCTGGTGGTGGCCCTGATCCTGGCCGTCGGCCAGCAGTTCTCCGGCGTCAACGCGGTCAACACCTACGCCCCGATCATGTTCAACAACCTCGGCTTCGGCGCGGCCGCGTCGCTGCTGGCGGCCGTCGTGCTCGGCATCGTCAAGGTGCTGTTCACGGTGGGTGAGATGTTCGTGGTCGACCGGTGGGGTCGGCGGCCGCTGTTGCAGGTCGGCGGCCTGCTGATGGCCGTGACGCTGATCGTGCTCGGCCTGTGCGTCAGCTTCATCAAGGACACCGGCGTCATCGGCCCGATCACCCTGGTGCTGCTGATCCTGTTCCTTGCCGGCTACGAGCTGGGCTGGGGCGCGGTCGTGTGGGTCATGATCGGCGAGGTGTTCCCGCTGCGGGTCCGCGGCATCGGCACCGGCACCGCGAGCGTCGTGCTGTGGGCGGCGACGTTCACCATCACCTTCGTGTTCCCGGTCATGTACACCAACCTCGGCCTGGCCGGGGCGGCGTGGATCTTCGCCGCGGTCTGCATCGTCCTGGTGCTGCTGGTGACGAGGTTCGTGCCGGAGACCAAGGGGCGCACGCTGGAGCAGATCGAGCTGGAGCTGCGCGAGCGCGTGAACGTCTGAACTGTCAGACCCCCTGGGTAGCGTCGTCGGCATGGCTACCCGACTGGACAACGTGGTCGTCGACGCGGCCGACCCGGTCGCCCTCGCGGGCTTCTGGTCGGCCGCGCTCGGCGTCCCGATCACCTACCAGGACGAGAACGAGGTCGATGTCGGGCTGCCCGGCTTCGACCTCTGTTTTGTGCCGGTGAGCGAGCCCAAGGTCGAGCAGAACCGGGTGCACCTGGACCTGGCCAGCGAGTCGGCGCAGGACCAGGCCGCGATCGTGGACCGGCTGCTCGGCCTGGGCGCCCGGCACGCCGACGTCGGCCAGGGGCCTGACGTGCCGTGGGTGGTGCTGGCCGACCCCGAGGGCAACGAGCTGTGCGTGCTGGAGCAGCGGGACGAGTACAGCGGCATCGGGCCCGTCGCCGCCGTTGTCGTCGCCGCGCATGATTCCCTTGCCATGGCCCGCTTCTGGGCCGAGGCCACCGGCCGGCCGATGACCCGTTCCGGCCCCAACTGGGCGTCGCTGCCCGGCGAGGCCGGCGCCTGGCTGGAGTTCATCGACAGTCCCGCCACCAAGACGGCCAAGAACCGCGTGCACCTCGACGTCCGTCCGCTGCCGGGCGACGACCCCGCCGCCGACGTCTCCCGCCTGCTCGCCGCCGGCGCCGTGCCGGCCGATGTCGGGCAGGGCGATTCGCCGTGGACAGTGCTCGCCGATCCCGACGGGAACGAGTTCTGTGTGCTCCGCCCGCGCCGTACGTCCATCCGAACGGGCGATTAGGGCCTTACGACTCTGCGGACCGCCAGCGGGGCTGCGTACCGTGCTGATCGCGCGGCGATCCGCGCACGTGTGGAGAACTCGTCCTGCGGACGCCCCCCGACGCAGGACGAGCCATCCGCCGAGCCGCGCTCACCTGCCGGCTCGTCGTTCACATTCGATCGTCGAGCCGGGATGGTGAACGGCATGGACCTCATCGCCTTCGCCCCCGCCACCGACCTCGACCGCGCCGTCGAGTTCTACGGCGCCGTCCTCGGGCTGGAGCACCAGGAGACCACCCCCTTCGCCGCCGTCTTCCGCGCCGGCAACGTCATGCTCCGCGTGACCAAGGTGGAGTCCTTGCAGCCACAGCCCTTCACCATCCTCGGCTGGTCCGTGCCCGACCTCCGCGCCACCGTCGCCCACCTCGCCACCCGCGGCGTCGCCTTCACCCGCTACGACGGCATGAGCCAGGACTCCGTCGGCATCTGGACCACCCCCGACGGCTCCCAGGTCGCCTGGTTCCGCGACCCCGAGGGCAACACCCTGTCCCTGACCCAGTTCGCCTGATCCCGGTCAGCCGATGCCGATCTGCTGGTTGAAGTTCGCGTTGTCCCAGAAGAGGAATTCCTCGTCCATCGTGCCCTGGCGGTTCCAGATGCCGACGGTGGCCATGCTGATGGAGTACTTGCGGCCGGTGGGCTTGATGAAGCCGCCGTGGCCGTCGGGCATGGGGCGGGTGAAGGTGCCTTGCATGACGCCGGTGACGGCGGTGAGGTTGTCCTTGGCGACGCGCAGCGGGTGGCTGTGGATGCGGGTGTCGGGGGCCCACACGAACATCGCGGCCAGGTCGGCGATGTGCTTGTCGATGCCGTCGGTGTAGTGGCCGTCTGGCCAGTGCACGCGGATGGTGCGGGCGTGGCTCTCGTGCAGGCGGGCCCAGTCGGCCTGGGTGAAGACCACGAAGTCGAGTTCGTCGAACGTCTTGAGGTGCTGGCGTTCCCGGGCGGTCAGGTTGGCCGGGTAGGGCGGGTTGGGCACGGGAGTGGTGGCGGGGTCGGGCAGCAGGCTCGGCGACGCGTCGGCGGCCAGGGCGGTGCCGTCGGCGACCGCGGTCAACGCGAGCGCGCCGAGGACGGCGGCGCCGCCGCTGCCGATCAGGGTCCGGCGGTCGATCATGGGGTCCTCCTCGAAGGATGTTGGCAGGCCTCATGAAACGTCCGGCCCCGTTGCCCGGGCCATTGCCTGCCGTGCCCCCATTCATTCGTCAGATTTATGGCATGGCGGCTCACCGATAAGCTGTGGCCGTGTCCACCGCCCAGGACCTGGTCGCACTGCGTTCGTTCCTCGCCGTCTACCGCACCGGCGGCGTGGCCCGGGCCGCCGAGCAGTTGGGTTTGTCACAGCCCGCGGTGTCGCACCATCTGCGCACCGTCGAGGCCTTCACCGGCCGGCCCCTGTTCGCCCGCGCCGGCCGGGGCATCGCCCCCACCGAGGCCGGTCACGTCCTGGCCGTCGAGGTCGCCCCGCACCTGGACGGCCTGGACCTCGTCATCGACGGCCACCGCACCCTCGACGCCGGCCCCGTCTTTCTCGGCGCCCCCGCCGCCCAGTTCGACCAGCACATCGCCACCGCCCTCGGCCCCCTGGCCGACTCCGGCGTGTGCCTGCGCCATCGTGTCGGCCTGTCCGACGACCTCGTCGACGCCCTGCTCGACGACCGGCTCGACATCGCCGTCGTCACCAAGATCGAGGGCGCTCCCCGCACCCGCCTGCACCTTCGCCACTGGTTCGACGAGGAGTTCGTCCTCATCGGCCGCCCCGACCAGCCCCCGTTCCGCATCGAGGACCTCGCCTCGCACCGCTTCGTCGGCTACTCCGAGGCCATGCCCATGCTGCGCCGCTACTTCCGCTCCTGCTGGGACCTGCCCGCCCCCGACGCCGCCGTCACCATCCCCGACATCACCTCGATCCTCGCCTACGCCGCCAACAGCTCCCTGCTCTCCGTCGTCCCCATCCACCACGCCCGCGCCGCCCTCGCCGCCGGCCGCCTGGCGATCCTGCACCGCCCCTCCACCCCCGTCCTCAACCCCATCTACCTGGCCACCCGCCGCGGCCGCCAGAACCGCCCCCACCTCAAGTCAGTCTTCGACGCCCTCCTAGCAGCACGGGACTAAGGCGTGCCCACGTTGTCCACAGCCCCCCCGAACTATCCACAGCCGCCCGATTCCAAGATCTCCCCCACGTTTCCGCCGGTAGAATGGGCTCGGGGTCGCCCCCCGGGAACGGGTGGGGGATGGATTTGGTGGCCTGCCTAAGGTTGTGATCGATGGGCGGTTCGGCCAGGCGCGGTCTCGCCGGCCCATTCACCGCCGCCCACCCACCAGCTCCAGGATGCGGCCCTGCTCAGAGGTTCATGGCCACCCGCCATAGGGCACAACTGCGCGGCACACCCGCACAAGCCCCAACCACCCGAAGCCATCCGCGCCTACTCAATCGGCGAGCGAAGCGAAGCCGCCCCCCACCCCGCAGGCGAGCGAAGCGAAGCCGACCCCCATGGAGCCTCTAACCCACCCGACGGGGGTCAAGGGGGCGAAGCCCCCTTGCTTGGGGCGTGGGGCGAGAGCCCCACAAAACACGGCGAGGGGTCCAGGTTCGCGCTTTCTGCGAACATAGACCCCTCAACCCCGAGCGGGTGACGGGAATCGAACCCGCGTTTACAGCTTGGGAAGCTGTCATTCTACCATTGAACTACACCCGCATGATCGTTCCTTAGCTTACACGAGCGGGCGCGGGCGTCCAGCACCTGGGTGGGCGGCTATGGTGTCGGGGTGCTGCTGAGTGACCGGGACCTGCGCAAAGAGATCGAGTCTGGACGGCTGGTGTTGGAGCCGTTGGACCTGGATCTTGTTCAGCCGTCGAGCATCGACGTGCGGCTGGACCGGTTCTTCCGGGTGTTCAACAACACCAAGTACACCCACATCGACCCGAGTCGGCAGCAGGACGACCTGACGACGCTGGTGGAGACGGAGGGCGAGGAGCCCTTTGTGCTGCACCCGGGCGAGTTCGTGTTGGGGGCGACGTTCGAGCGGGTGAGCCTGCCGGACGATCTTGCCGGGCGGTTGGAGGGGAAGTCCTCGCTGGGGCGGCTGGGACTGTTGACGCACTCGACCGCGGGGTTCATCGACCCGGGGTTCGAGGGGCACATCACGTTGGAGCTGTCCAACGTCTCGAACCTGCCGATCACGCTGTGGCCGGGCATGAAGATCGGCCAGCTGTGCCTGTTCCGGCTGGAGAGCCCGGCGGAGCACCCGTACGGTTCGAAGCGGGCGGGCTCGAGGTATCAGGGCCAGCGGGGCCCGACGCCGTCGAGGTCGTACCTGAACTTCCAGCGCACGGACACGAGCCGCTAGTCGGCGACGAACTCCTGCCCGTAGCGGGCGAGGATGCGGGCCCGCAGGTCCTGGTCCTCGCGGGGCACGGGCTCGAGGAAGATCTCGTCGAGGGAGGGGAACTCGACGGTGAGTTCGGCGGCGATGCGCACGCAGGCCCGTTCGAGGTCGGCGGCGCCGAGGGCGTCGTCGAAGTCGAGGCGGGCGCACAGCAGCACCCGGTCGGTGCCGGTGAGCATGGTGAGCAGGTCGACGACGACCTCGACCTCGGGGGCGGCGGCGAGCCGGGCCCGCACGGCGCGGACGAGGGCGCCGTCGGCCTGGCGGCCGATGAGCAGGCCCCGGTTGGTCCGCCCGAGCACGTAGGCGCACACGGCGAGCAGCACGGCGATGAGCAGCGAGGCGACGCCGTCGTAGACGACGGAGCCGGTGAGCTGGTGCAGCAGCAGCCCGAGGAAGGCCAGCAGCAGGCCAATGAGGGCGGCGGCGTCCTCGAAGAACACGGTCTTGGCGGTGGGGTCGTCGATGTCGGCCAGGTACTTGGCGATGGAGGCGCCCTCCTCGGCGGCCTCCTTGCGGATCTGCACGAGGGCCCGCGACAGCGACACGGACTCGAGCAGGAAGCCCAGCGCCAGCACGATGTAGGCGACGGTGGGGTTGCCCTGGTCGGCTTCGCCACCGGTCAGGGCGTCATAGCCCTGGATGAACGCGAACACGGCGCCGGAGGTGAAGATCGACACGGCGGCCAGCAGGGACCAGAAGTAGCGTTCCTTGCCGTAGCCGAAGGGGTGCCGCCGGTCGGCCGGCCGCTCGGAGCGGCGCAGTGCGGTGAGCAGCAGCGCCTCGGTGATGGTGTCGGCCACCGAGTGCCCGGCCTCGGCCAGCATCGCGGCCGAGCCGCTGAGGACGCCGGCCACCGCCTTCATCAGGGCGATGCCGATGTTGATGCCGAGCGCCACCAACACGGTGAGTGTGCTTTCGCCACTGCCTTCGTCCGCCACGGGAATTACCGTAACCGAGTCCGGACGCAACCGGGTTAAGAGTTCGCGCGTCCTTTGAGGTTCACCTGAACAGTCGATGATGGACAGTCGATTTCCCTTGTGCCGCAAGGCAACCCGGGTGGTGAAGACGCGTCTTCTGTATGTGGACAACACCACCGCAGGGGGGAAATTCCAATGAAGCGCATCGCCGTGGCGGCTCTTGCACTCGGTCTGCCGCTACTGTCCGTCGCCACCGCGCACGCCGACACCAACACCGTCACCATCTCGGGCGTCGCCTGGAAGGACCTGAATGGGGACGGGATCCGCCAGGCCGACGAGCCGCTGCTGCCGGGCGTCAAGATCGGCGACACCACCACCGACACGACCGGCCACTACACGCTGACCGGCATGCCTGCCGACGGGGCGCAGCTGCAGGCCGCGGCCCGCGGCATCGACGACGGCCGGTTCGTGCTGACCCGCCCGAACCAGGGCGGCCCGACGACCGACTCCGACTTCGACTGGAACGACGGCTGGCTCACGCTGCACCAGAAGCCGGTCGACGGGGTGATCGCCAACGTGGACGCCGGCTTCATGCCGACCAAGTCCGACGCGAAGGTGAAGATCACGCCGAAGCAGACCGGCCCGGTCAAGGTCGGCGACGACGTGACCTACGAGATCGACATCGAGAACAACGACTTCCCGTCCTTTGTGGGCGTGCGGGTGGTCTTCCCGGAGGGCGTGCAGCTCGATCACTACGACGGCCCGAGCTCCACGGCCGACCCGGTGGGCACGACGGGGCTGGACATCCGCTTCCTGCGGGCGCAGCAGCCGAACACGCCGCGCGTTCGTGAGGTCAGCGGCAAGGTGACCAAGCCGGTCGACGGCGTGGTGACCGCCGACCTGATCGACCGGGCCAGCGATGTCGACGGGGCGAACGACAAGGCTTCGGCCCCGCTGAAGACGGTCGACGACGGCGGCAGCGCGACGACGGACCCGACCACCACGACCGACCCGGCGCCGACCACGACCACCGCGCCGGCCACCACCGCCCCCAGGACCCAGCCGGTGGTGAAGCCGGCGGCGCTGGCCAACACCGGCGTCGACCCGGTGTGGCCGCTGGTCGGCGGCCTGTCGCTGCTGGCGGTCGGCTTCGTGGCGATCTTCGTGGCCCGTCGCCGCCGCGCGTGAAACGACAAAAGGGGCGGAGCCGACCGGCTCCGCCCCTTTCGCACGACCCGATCTAGCGAGCCGCGGGCTGCTCGTCGCCCCGCTTGACCGCGGCCAGCAGCAGCTGCGCCACGTCGACGACCTCGACGTGCTCGCCGGCGGCCTGCTCGGACTTGCGGGCGGTCAGGCCGTCGCTGAGCATCACCCGGCAGAACGGGCAGCCGGTGGCGATCTTCGTCGGGGCGGTGCCCAGCGCCTCGTCCACCCGCTCGACGTTGATCCGCTTGCCGATCCGCTCCTCCATCCACATCCGCGCGCCGCCGGCGCCGCAGCACATGGACCGGTCGCCGTGCCGGGGCATCTCCCGCAGCTCGGCCCCGGTCGCGCCGACCAGCTCGCGCGGCGCGTCGTAGACCTTGTTGTGCCGGCCCAGGTAGCACGGGTCGTGGTAGGTGACGTCCTCGGCGATCGGGGCCACCGGCACCAGCCGCTTCTCCCGCACCAGCTTGTTGAGCAGCTGGGTGTGGTGCACGACCTCGTACTCGCCGCCCAGCTGCGGGTACTCGTTGGCCAGGGTGTTGAAGCAGTGCGCGCAGGTGACGACGATCTTGCGCTTGCCCGGCTCACGCCCGTCGAAGACGGTGTTGAGCACCTCGACGTTCTGCTGGGCCAGCATCTGGAACAGGAACTCGTTGCCGGCGCGGCGGGCCGGGTCGCCGGTGCAGGTCTCCTCCGGCCCGAGCACGGTGAACTTGACGTCGGCGTTGTGCAGCAGCTCGGCCACCGCCTGGGTGGTCTTCTTGGCCCGGTCCTCGAACGCGCCGGCGCAGCCGACCCAGAACAGGTACTCGACGTCGGCGGCCAGCTCGCCGTCGAACACCGGCACCTCGAACGGCAGCCCCTCGGTCCAGGCCAGCCGGTCCTTGGCGTTCTGGCCCCAGGGGTTGCCCTTGTTCTCCAGGTTCTTGAACATCCCGCCGAGCTCGGTGGGGAAGTTCGACTCGATCAGCACCTGGTAGCGGCGCATGTCGACGATGTGGTCGACGTGCTCGATGTCGACCGGGCACTGCTCGACGCAGGCGCCGCAGCTGGTGCACGACCACAGCACGTCCGGGTCGATGACGCCCATCTCCTCGGGGCCGCCGATCAGCGGCCGGCCGGACTCGGCCAGGGCGAGCACGTCGATCTTGGCCAGCCGGGCCTCGGCGTCGTCGCCGACGATGCCGATCTCGTCGCCGCCCATGTCCTTGCGGCCGCCGGCCAGCAGGTACGGGGCCTTGGCGTAGGCGTGGTCGCGCAGCTGGGTGATGACCAGCTTGGGCGAGAGCGGCTTGCCGGTGTTCCAGGCCGGGCACTGGGACTGGCAGCGGCCGCACTCGGTGCAGGTGCTGAAGTCCAGCCAGCCCTTCCAGCTGAAGTCCTCGACCTTGCCCGCCCCGAAGACGTCCTTCTCCGGGTCGGCCTCCTCGAAGTCCAGCGGCTTGCCGGCGCTCATCATCGGCCGCAGCGCGCCCAGCGCCACCGCGCCGTCGTCCTCGCGCTTGAAGTAGATGTTGAAGAAGGCGCTGAACCGGTGCCAGGCCACGCCCATGGTCAGGTTCTTCGACACCACGGCGAGCCAGATCATGCCGGACAGCAGCTTGATCACGGCCATCACCGACACCAGGTCGGGGTTGGCCGGCAGCAGGTGCCCCAGCGGCGCGGTGACGAAGTTGGCCCACAGCGGCTGGTCCTCCAGCCCGCTGGCCTCCTTGAACGCCTTCACGCCGAGGATGCCCAGGCCCTCGATGATGACCACGGCCTCGACGAAGTAGGCCTGCTTGAAGTTGGAGCCGGCGAACCGGGACAGCCGGTCGGCCCGCCGCGGGTGGTTGAGCTGGCGGATCACCGCCAGGGCCACGCCGCCGACCACGGTGCCGACGCCGAGCACCTCGGTGACGAGGTTCCACACCGCCCAGTCGCCGATGACCGGCCAGTGCCAGGCCGGCACGAAGACCTCGCCGTAGGCCTCGAACAGCACGAGGGAGCCGATCAGGAAGCCCCACATCACCAGCCAGTGCCACGGCGCGACGGTGCGCACCTTGGCCATCCTGGTGTGCGCCGCGAACTCCTTGACCAGGGTGCCGAGCCTGGGCAGGAACGGGCCGTTGCGGGTGGGGTCGGGCTGACCGAGCCGGATGGTTCGCACCTGGCGCAGCACGGCCGCGGCGAACATCCCCCACGCGACGACGCTGACGGCAACACCGATCACGCCGAGCGTGATCTGTAGAGCACCCATTGCTCCCTCGCCCCTTCGCTACGGACAAGTCGTCCAGGGAGCCTAAACGAAGTTACTGGTCAGTAACTACTTGACGTGGCCGGGATCGCACAGCGGTGGGAACATCCGAGTCGGGTCTCGCGTTGGACGAGCAGGAAGCTTGAGCGGACTGGACTCAACTCCGGTTCGCCTGGCAAACTTGAGTCGACGCTGCTCAACCGGCAGCGGAGCACCAGTATCGGGAGGCAGTTCAATGGCGCGTGCGGTCGGCATCGACCTGGGGACGACCAACTCCGTCGTCGCCGTCCTTGAGGGCGGTGAGCCGACGGTGATCGCCAACTCCGAGGGTTCGCGCACCACCCCGTCCATCGTGGCGTTCGCCAAGAACGGCGAGGTTCTGACCGGTCAGCCGGCCAAGAACCAGGCCGTCACCAACGTGGACCGGACGATCCGTTCGGTCAAGCGTCACATCGGGACGTCGTGGACCCAGGAGATCGACGACAAGAAGTACACCGCGCAGGAGATCTCCGCGCGGGTGCTGATGAAGCTGAAGCGGGACGCGGAGGCCTACCTGGGCGAGGAGATCACCGACGCGGTGATCACCGTCCCTGCCTACTTCGAGGACGCGCAGCGGCAGGCCACCAAGGAGGCCGGCCAGATCGCGGGCCTCAACGTGCTGCGGATCGTGAACGAGCCCACCTCCGCCGCCCTGGCCTACGGCCTGGACAAGGGCGAGAAGGAGCAGACCATCCTGGTCTTCGACCTCGGTGGCGGCACCTTCGACGTCTCGCTGCTGGAGCTGGGCGACGGCGTGGTCGAGGTGCGCGCGACCTCGGGTGACAACCACCTGGGCGGCGACGACTGGGACCAGCGCATCGTCAACTGGCTGGTGGAGAAGTTCAAGTCCGCCAACGGCATCGACCTGACCAAGGACAAGATGGCGTTGCAGCGGATCCGGGAGGCCGCGGAGAAGGCCAAGATCGAGCTCTCCTCCTCCTCCACCGCCAGCATCAACCTGCCCTACATCACCGTGGACAGCGACAAGAACCCGCTGTTCCTGGACGAGACCCTGTCCCGGGCCGAGTTCCAGCGGATCACCTCCGACCTGCTGGACCGCTGCCGCGCGCCGTTCAACAACGTGATCAAGGACGCCGGCATCAAGGTCGGCGACATCGACCACGTGGTGCTGGTCGGCGGTTCCACCCGCATGCCGGCGGTGACCGAGCTGGTCAAGGAGCTGACCGGCGGCCGCGAGCCGAACAAGGGCGTGAACCCGGACGAGGTCGTCGCCGTGGGCGCCGCGCTGCAGGCCGGCGTGCTCAAGGGCGAGGTCAAGGACGTCCTGCTGCTCGACGTCACCCCGCTGTCCCTGGGCATCGAGACCAAGGGCGGCGTGATGACCAAGCTCATCGAGCGCAACACCACCATCCCCACCAAGCGGTCCGAGATCTTCACCACGGCCGACGACAACCAGCCGTCCGTGCAGATCCAGGTCTTCCAGGGTGAGCGCGAGATCGCCTCGCACAACAAGAAGCTCGGCATGTTCGAGCTGACCGGCCTCCCGCCGGCCCCGCGCGGCGTGCCGCAGATCGAGGTCACCTTCGACATCGACGCCAACGGCATCGTGCACGTCCAGGCCAAGGACCTGGGCACCGGCAAGGAGCAGTCGATGACCATCACCGGCGGCTCGGCGCTGCCGAAGGAGGACATCGACCGCATGGTCAAGGACGCCGAGGAGCACGCGGAGGAGGACAAGCGCCGCCGCGAGGAGGCCGAGACCCGCAACCAGGCGGAGACCCTGGTCTACAGCACCGAGAAGTTCATCAAGGACAACGACGAGAAGCTGCCGGCCGACACCAAGGAGAAGGTGCAGGCGGCCATCGTCGAGGCCCAGGAGGCCTTGAAGGGCACCGACATCGGGGCCATCAAGACCGCGGTGGAGAAGCTGGCCACCGAGTCGCAGGCGCTGGGCTCGGCCCTGTACGCCAACGCCCCGGGCGCCGAGGGCGCGGCCGCCGGCGGCGACGCCCCGGGCGCGCAGGCCGGCCCGCAGGCCGACAACGTGGTTGACGCCGAGATCGTGGACGAGGACCCGAAGAAGTGAGCGACGAGCAGGAGCAGCCGGTGGTCGTGAACGACCGCCGACGGATCGACCCGGAGACGGGCCAGGTCCGCGAGCCGGAGCCGGGCGAGCTGGCCGACGAGACCCTGGAGTCCGCCGGCCGGCACGCCGCCGAGGACGCCGTGGCCGACCCGGCCGCGGAGTTCAAGGCGCAGCTGGACGAGCGCACCGCCGACCTGCAACGACTCCAGGCCGAGTACGCCAACTACCGCAAGCGGGTGGAGCGGGACCGCGAGGTCAACGCGACGGCCGCCAAGGGGCAGATCGTCACCGAGCTGCTGGGCGTACTCGACGACGTCGAGCGGGCGGCCGCGCACGGCGACCTGACCGGCGCGTTCAAGTCGGTCAGCGACAAGCTGGTGGCGGTGCTCCAGGCCAGCGGCCTCGAGCCGTTCGGCCACGAGGGCGAGGAGTTCGACCCCTCGGTGCACGAGGCGGTGCAGCACAACACCTCGGCCGAGGTGACCGGGCCGACCGTGACCGCGGTGTTGCGGCGCGGCTACCGGTTCGGCGAGCGCCTGCTCCGGCCGGCGCTGGTCGCGGTCACCGATCATGAGCCGGCCGCAGCTGAGTAACACGAACGAAGGGAGGGACGCCCGGTGAGCGCACGGGATTGGATCGACAAGGATTTCTACGGCGACCTGGGCGTCTCCTCCGACGCCTCGGCCGACGAGATCAAGAAGGCGTACCGCAAGCTGGCTCGGGAGCTGCACCCCGACGCCAACCCCGGCGACGCCAAGGCCGAGGCCCGCTTCAAGTCGGTCTCGCAGGCCTACGGCGTGCTCTCGGACGCCGAGAAGCGCAAGCAGTACGACGAGGCTCGGCGGCTGTTCGGCTCCGGCGGGTTCCGGCCCGGCGGCGGCTTCGGCGGCGGCACGAGCTCGTTCGACCTGGGTGACCTGTTCGGCGGGGCCCAGGCCGGCGGCGGCGCCGGCGCGGGCGGCCTCGGCGACCTGCTGGGCGGTCTGTTCGGCGGCCGCGGCCGCGGCGCGTCGGCAGCCTCGGCCAACCGGCCCAAGCGCGGCGACGACGTCGAGACCGACGTGCGGATCGACTTCGTGGAGGCGGTCAAGGGCGCGACCGTGCCGCTGCGGCTGTCCAGCCCCTCCACCTGCGGCACCTGCCACGGGTCGGGGGCCAAGCCCGGCACCACCCCGCGCACCTGCCCGACCTGCAAGGGCGCCGGCCTGGTCAGCCGCAGCCAGGGCGCGTTCGCGTTCAGCGAGCCGTGCCGCGACTGCCGGGGCACCGGCAAGATCATCGACGACCCGTGCCCGGAGTGCGGCGGCGAGGGCGTGAGCACCAAGGTGCGCACCCTGACCGTGCGGATCCCGGCCGGCGTCGACGACGGCCAGCGGATCCGGCTGGCCGGCCAGGGCGAGCCCGGGCGCAACGCCGGCCCCAACGGCGACCTGTTCGTGCGGGTGCACGTCGCGCCGCACGCGGTGTTCGGACGTTCCGGTGACGATCTCACCGTGACGGTCCCGGTGACCTTCCCCGAGCTGGCGCTGGGCACCACACTGACGGTGCCGACGCTGGACTCGAAGGTCAACGTGAAGGTGCACCCGGGCACGGCCAGCGGCCGGATCCTGCGGGTGCGCGGCAAGGGCATCGAACGGCGGGACGGCCGCAAGGGCGACCTGCTGGTGACGCTCCAGGTGGCGGTGCCGTCCCGACTGGAGGGCAAGGCCGAGGAGGCGCTCAGGGCGTACGCCGAGGCCACCGCCGACCACGACCCGCGAGCCGAGCTGGACGAGCTGCTGGGGAAGGGTGACACGTGATGGGCAACCCGTTCTCGTTTCCGCCTGGCACCAACGAGGACACCCCGGTTTTCGTGATCTCGGTGGCCGCCCAGCTGTCCGGGCTGCACGCGCAGACCCTGCGCAGCTACGACCGGCTCGGCCTGGTCTCGCCCGGCCGGGCCAGCGGCGGCGGCCGGCGCTACTCGGCCCGGGACATCTCCCTGCTCCGCGAGGTGCAGCGGCTGTCCCAGGAGGAGGGCGTCAACCTGGCCGGCATCAAGCGCATCATCGACCTGGAGAACCAGGTGGACGCGCTGAAGTCCCGGCTGACCGAGGTGCTGGAGGAGCTGGCCGCCGCCCACGCGGCGGCCGAGCAGGCGGCCGCCGCCGTGCACGCCTCCTACCGCCGGGACCTGGTCCCGGTCCGCCAGCAGCAGATCGTCGTCTGGAAGCCGAAAAAATAGGCGGACCCGGCGAGCGAACCCCTGCGAGTCACGCTCTCGGGCACCTCGGCGAGTTCCGCCCTCGGGCATTTTCCAGCGTGGTTGCGCTGGGTGGGTGGGCCCGAGGACGGAACTCTCCAGCCCGAGAACGTGACTCGCGTCCGCCTCGTGTCAGTCCAGCGTGAAGGGGTCGTAGCGGATGTGGTCCAGGGGGGTGCCGGCGACCAGCATGCGGGACACGGTGGCGCGGATCATCGCCGGGGAGCCGCAGACCAGGACCTCGCGGTCGGACCAGGAGCCGTAGCGGGTGACGACGTCGGCCAGCGAGCCGTGCTCGTAGCCCTGTAGGCCCGGCTCCGACTCGACCACCGGCACCACCGTCAGCCACGGGTTGCTCTGGGCGATGCGCTGGAGGTTGTCCAGGTCGTAGAGGTCCTCGCGGGTGCGGCCGCCGACGAACAGGTGCACCCGGGGGTTCTCGCCCCACTGGGCCAGGTTGTCCAGGATGGCCCGCATCGGGGTGACGCCGGTGCCGCCGGCGACCATGAGGATGTCCTTGCCGGCCTCGCGGTCCACGGCCAGCCGGCCCATCGGCGCGCCGATGCGCCACTGGTCGCCGATCTGGGTGTGGGCCACGATCGAGCGGCTGACCCAGCCGCTGTTCACGGCCCGCACGTGGAACTCCATGGTGCCGTCCTCGCGCGGCGCGTTGGCCGGGCTCAGGTAGCGCCACAGCCGGGGCCGCTGCGGGGTCTCCACGCTCACGTACTGGCCGGGCTGGTAGGGCACCGGGTAGTCGGGCTGCACCCGCACCATGGCCAGGCCCCAGCTCAGCCGCTTGTGCTCGACCACGGTGGCCGGCCAGAAGGCCGGGCCCTCGTCGGCCGCGGCGGCCTCCTGCATGGACCGGGCCATGATCGTGTACGCCTCGGCCCAGGCCCGCTCCACCTGCGGCGTCCAGGCCTTGCCGGCGAACTTCTTGATCGAGGCCAGCAGTGCGGTGCCGACCGACTCGTAGTGGCTGGCCACCACGCCGAACTTGCGGTGGTCGCGGCCGAGCTGGCGCAGGAACGGGATCAGGTCGTCGGGGCGGTCGACCATCTGGACGACGTGCACCAGCGCGCGCAGCAGGCGGCTGCGCTGCACCTCCATGTTCACCGGGAACATGTCACGGGTGGTCGGCGCGAGGCTGAACAGCATCCCGTAGAAGAACTTCGCCACTTCCTCGGCGCACGGCTCTACCACCGCGAAGCTTTCGCGAATCATCCGCACCATCGCGGTGACACCCGGTGGCGGTTCGCGGTGAGGAGTGGTTGAAGGCAAGGGGTTCAACACGGCGTTGGCTGTCATGGTCCGGGCGCAGTCTCCACGTAGTCAGGGGAACCTGGCAAGCTTCGGGACACCTGGTCAGGCGCCTCCATGGTCAAGCATCCGTCCCCCGACAGGGTGGACCCTAACTCGACATCGGGTCTTTGTGGGACTTGATGCCACGTTCGAGTGGACCGGCGTAACTAACCGTTGACAGACCATCCTACGAACGGGCGAACAAGCCGCCGGGGGTGTGCAGAACGCGGTCGGCATGGCACGGTGGGCCACCGTGACCCCCGTCCACCTTGCTCCGACCGGTACCGCCGGTCCAGAGCTGCTCCAACTGGAGCTGTCGGACGCACCGTCCCCCGCGGTGACCGACATCACCCTGCACCCCGACGACCTGTTCGTCCCCCTGCCGGGGGACGAACACTTACCCGGATCCCGGGGCGAGCACCTGCTGCAGAGAGCCTTCGGCACGGCCGACCGGGCCAACCGGTTCTACCGCGACCAGGTCCTCGACCACCTCAACGACGAGATGCGGGAGTTCGTGGCCCGCATGGACATGGCCTTCATCGGCACCTCGGACGCCGGCGGCGAGTGCGACGTGTCCTTCCGCGCCGGCCCGGCCGGCTTCGTGCGGGTGCTGGGCGAGCGCTGGCTGGCCTACCCCGAGTACCGCGGCAACGGCGTGATGGCCAGCCTCGGCAACATCAGCGAGAACGCGCACGTGGCCATGCTGCTGGTCGACTTCGTCGACGACCTGATCGGCCTGCACGTCAACGGCCGGGCCCGCATCGTCGACGACGCCGAGCTGCGGGCCGTGTACCCCGACCTGCCCGCCGAGTTCGAACGGGGCCGCACCCCCGAGCGCTGGGTAGTCTTGGAAGTGGTCGAGGCCTACATTCACTGCCGCAAGCACATCCCCAGGCTGGTCCCGGTCGACCGCACCCGGGACTGGGGCACCGACGACAGCCGCCGCAAGGGTGGGGACTATTTCGGCGTTCGATCGACCAGAACGGCGGCCCGCTAGCAGGGATCGGACACTCCGACCACTACGGTTTGACGTTCGTGTGACGCGGATGGAGGACCAGGGTGGACGAGCACGAGCCGGCTGACCGCCGGGAGGCAGCCCAGGCCGTGGAGCGGTCGCTCTCGGTGCTGTTCGGCCGGGCCCGCAGTTTCTCCCTCCAGGTCGCCAAGCAGGTCCACCCGGGCCTGGACACCGCCTCCTACGCGCTGCTCGTGCACCTGTACGAGACCGGCCCGGTGCGCGCCGCCGAGATCGTCGAGCGCACCGGCCTGGACAAGTCGACGGTGAGCCGGCAGATCGCCCGGCTGGAGGAGCTGAGCCTGCTGGAGCGGGCGGTGGACAGCGCCGACGGCCGGGCCAGGATCGTGCAGCTCACGGCCGTGGGGCACGACCGCCTCGCAGCGGTCCGCTCCGACCGCCGCACGCTGCTGCGGGAGCGGCTGTCGCACTGGTCAACCGAGGACATGCAGACCTTCTCCTCGCTGCTGGATCGGCTGAACGAGGTGTTGTGATGGGGCCGTCCGAGGAGCAGTCGCTGGAGCTGATCCGCCAGCTGCGGATGCTCAACCAGATCCAGAACGCGGTGCGGATGCGGTTCTGGGACGACGACTTCGGCCTGCATCCGGCGGCCGGCGCGCTGCTGGCCGACGTCGTGGCCCGGGGCGAGTGCCGGGTGTCGGACCTGGCCGAGCACCGGGTGGTGGACACCTCGGTGGTCAGCCGGCAGATCGCCCAGTTGCAGAAGGTCGGCCTGGTCAACCGCAGGCCCTCGCCCAGCGACGGGCGGGTGGCCCTGATCAGCCCGACCGAGCGGGGCGTCGAGGTGCTGGCCGGCTGGAAGCGCCGGCAGGCCGACCTGATCCGGGCCGCCCTGGACGGCTGGGACGACGACCGGCTGGCCGCGGCCAACGGCGTGCTGGCCGACCTGGTGGCGGCCATCCGCGGCACGCTGGAAGCGTGACCACCCGGACGGCCCAGCCCTGTGGATCGTCACCTGGGGATTGTGGATAAGCGGGTCGCCGGTGTGGACAAGCCTGGTTCGCATGTGGGTGACCAGCCGTGATCACGTGAGGTGAGCCGGCTCACTCGGGTATGCTTCGACTTGAGCGGAACAGACTCAACTTTTCTGACGTTGAAGACAGTGTCCCCGAGTCTCGCCCGAAGGTGGGAGATGAACCAGTTCAACCCGACCACGAAGACGCAGCAGGCGGTGTCCGAGGCGGCGCAGGCCGCGACGATGGCCGGCAACCCCGACATCACACCCGTGCACCTGCTCGCCGCGCTGCTGGCCCAGGGCGACGGTCTGACCGCCCCGCTGCTCACCGCGGTCGGGGCCGATCCGGCGCAGGTGCGCGCCGAGCTGGAGAAGCTCGCGCACTCGCTGCCGTCGGCGACCGGCGCCACCATGTCCGCCCCGCAGCTGTCCCGTGACGGCCTGCGGGTGATCACGCACGCCCAGCGGCTCGCCACCGAGATGGGCGACGAGTACGTGTCCACCGAGCACCTGCTGGTCGGGCTGGCCGCCGAGGGCGGGCTGGTCGCCGACCTGCTGCGCCGGCACGGCGCCACCCCGGACGCGCTGCGCGAGGCCTTCACCAAGGTCCGCGGCTCGTCCCGGATCACCAGCCCCGACCCGGAGGGCACCTTCCAGGCGCTGGAGAAGTACGGCGTCGACCTGACCCAGCGCGCCCGTGACGGCGAGCTCGACCCGGTGATCGGCCGCGACGCCGAGATCCGCCGCGTCGTGCAGGTGCTGTCCCGGCGCACCAAGAACAACCCGGTGCTGATCGGCGAGCCCGGCGTCGGCAAGACCGCCATCGTCGAGGGCCTTGCCCAGCGCGTCGTCGCCGGCGACGTGCCGGAGTCGCTGCGCGGCAAGCGGGTCGTCTCGCTCGACCTGGGCTCCATGGTCGCCGGCGCGAAGTACCGCGGCGAGTTCGAGGAGCGGCTCAAGGCCGTGCTCAAGGAGATCACCGACTCCGCCGGCCAGGTCATCACCTTCATCGACGAGCTGCACACCATCGTCGGCGCCGGCGCGACCGGCGAGGGCGCGATGGACGCCGGCAACATGATCAAGCCCATGCTGGCCCGCGGCGAGCTGCGCATGGTCGGCGCGACCACGCTGGACGAGTACCGCCAGCACATCGAGAAGGACCCCGCCCTGGAGCGGCGGTTCCAGCAGGTGCTGGTGGGCGAGCCGAGCGTGGAGGACACCATCGGCATCCTGCGCGGGCTCAAGGAGCGCTACGAGGTGCACCACGGTGTCCGCATCACCGACACCGCGCTGGTGGCCGCCGCGACCCTGTCCGACCGGTACATCACCGCCCGCTTCCTCCCGGACAAGGCCATCGACCTGGTCGACGAGGCCGCGTCCCGGCTGCGGATGGAGATCGACTCCCGGCCGGTGGAGATCGACGAGGTTGAGCGGGCCGTGCGCCGTCTCGAGATCGAGGAGATGGCCCTGGAGAAGGAGTCCGACCTGGCCTCCCAGGAGCGGCTGGCCGCGCTGCGGGCCGAGCTGGCCGAGAAGCGCGAGCAGCTGTCCGCGCTGACCGCCCGGTGGCAGAACGAGAAGGGCTCCATCGAGAAGGTCCGCGAGCTCAAGGAGCAGCTGGAGCAGCTGCGCGGCGAGTCCGAGCGGGCCGAGCGCGACAGCGACCTGGGCCGGGCCGCCGAGCTGCGCTACGGCCGCATCCCGGCGCTGGAGAAGGAGCTGGCCGCGGCCACCGCGAGCACGCCAAGCGGCGACGTGATGCTCAAGGAGGAGGTCGGCCCGGACGACGTGGCCGACGTGGTCAGCGCCTGGACCGGCATCCCGGCCGGCCGGCTGCTCGAAGGCGAGACGGCCAAGCTGCTGCGGATGGAGGACGAGCTGTCCCGACGGGTCGTCGGCCAGGCCGAGGCCGTCCGCGTGGTGTCCGACGCGGTGCGCCGGACCCGTGCCGGCGTGGCCGACCCGGACCGTCCCACCGGCTCGTTCCTGTTCCTCGGGCCGACCGGCGTTGGCAAGACCGAGCTGGCCAAGGCGCTGGCCGAGTTCCTGTTCGACGACGAGCGGGCGATGATCCGCATCGACATGAGCGAGTACGCCGAGAAGCACTCGGTGGCCCGCCTGGTCGGCGCCCCGCCCGGCTACGTCGGCTACGACCAGGGCGGCCAGCTGACCGAGGCGGTGCGCCGCCGGCCCTACGCGGTGGTGCTGCTCGACGAGGTGGAGAAGGCCCACCCGGACGTGTTCGACGTGCTGTTGCAGGTGCTGGACGACGGTCGGCTGACCGACGGCCAGGGCCGCACGGTGGACTTCCGCAACACGATCCTGGTGCTGACCTCCAACCTCGGCTCGCAGGCCATCGCCGACCCGGTGCTGACCGAGCAGCAGCGCAAGGACGCGGTGCTCTCGACCGTGCAGCGGCACTTCAAGCCGGAGTTCCTCAACCGGCTGGACGACCTGGTGGTCTTCCACGCGCTGGCCACCGAGGAGCTGACCTCGATCGTGGACATCCAGGTGGCCCGGCTGGGCCAGCGGCTGGCCCAGCGCCGGCTGACCCTGGACGTCTCGCCGGCCGCCCGCGACTGGCTGGCCCTCAACGGGTTCGACCCGGTCTACGGCGCCCGCCCGCTGCGCCGGCTGGTGCAGTCCTCGATCGGCGACCAGCTGGCCAAGGAGCTGCTGGCCGGCGAGATCCGCGACGGCGACACCGTGCTGGTCGACGTGGTGGAGGACAACTCCGGCCTGATGGTCGGGCGGTCCCTGACCGGCTGACCCACCCCGACGAACGGCCCCGAGCCCCACGCTCGGGGCCGTTCGTTACCGCTTTCGGGGACAACAGACCCAGTAGTGATCTTCGTAATCGGTCGGCCGGCCGCTACCCTGCCTGTTGTGATACCTGCGTGGGTCTGGTTCACGGCGTTCGTCGTCCTGGCAGTGGCCGGGCTGGCACTGCTGGCGACCGACCGTGCCCAGCGCACGGCTCGCAACCGAGAGCGACGGCGCTGGGCGGGGCTGCGCGGCTGGCAGTTCGCCGAGACCGACCATGTGCTGCCCACCCGCTGGCACCACGGGGCCATCGCCTACTACGGCAGCGGGGTGGCCCGCGACGTGGTCGCCGGCTCCACCTTCACCGCCGACGGGCGGCGCCAGGTGTACGTGCTCGACCTGGAGAACGGCGGCAAGGTCAACTCCGTGCTGGTCGGCATCCGGTGCCGGCGGACCCACCCGGTGGTCGTCGAGCTGTGGCTGCCCAGCGTGCCCTTCCAGCGTGAGCAGATGCCGGACCTGCTCGGTCCGGTCGGCCAGCGCTACGCCTTCGTCTCCGACCTGACCGCCGCCCGCATGCTCATCACGCCCGACCTGGTCGAGGCGGCCGAGGAGATCGGCGGCGACGTCACCGTGGTCTGGCTGGAGGAGGACTGGGTGCTGGCCGCCGCGCCGCCCGGGGCCACCCCGGCCCGGCTGGAGCGGCTGCTGCGCGACGTCGGCGAGCTGGCTGACGTCGTCGACCCTTTCGAGGCCGACACGCCCACTGAGGAGCCGTCCTCCGAGGATCCCGGCGGCGAGGTCTACCGGCCCTCGTTCGGCGGCCGCAACCCGGCCTGAGGCCGAGGCCGGCGCTGACTCGCCGGTACCGTGCCAGGCATGGCCACCTGTCTCGTCACCGGATCCACCTCCGGCATCGGCGCCGCGTTCGTGCGCCGGTTCGCCTCCGACGGCGACCGTCTCGTGCTCGTCGCCCGCACCACGTCCCGGCTGGTCGAGCAGGCCGAGGAGCTCAAGCGCCGCTACGGCGTGGAGTCCGAGGTGCTGCCGGCCGACCTGGCGACCGAACCGGGCCGGGCGGCCGTGGAGGCCCGGCTGCGGGACGGGTCGCGGCCGGTCGACGTGGTGGTCAACAACGCCGGCTTCGGCACGCTGGGCGAGTTCTGGGAATCCCCGGTCGAGCAGTTGCAGTCCCAGCTCGACGTGAACGTCACCGCCGTGATGCGGCTGACCCACGCCGCGCTGGCCACGATGGTGCCGCGGGGAGCCGGCGTGATCATCAACGTGTCCAGTGTCGCCGGCTTCATGGCCGGCCGCGGCTCGACCTACTCGGCGAGCAAGGCGTATGTCACCTCGTTCACCGAGGGCCTGGCCATCTCGCTGGCCGGCGCCGGCGTTCGGATGATGGCGCTGTGCCCCGGCTTCGTGCACACCGAGTTCCACGAGCGGGCCGGCATCGACATGAGCGGAACCTCCGAGCTGATGTGGCTCGACGCCGACGACGTCGTCACCGAGTGCCTGGCCGATCTGGGACAGGACAAGGTGGTCAGCGTGCCTGGCTTGCAGTACAAGGCCATCGTCGGGGTGGCGCGGCTGCTGCCGCGCGGATTGCTGCGGCGGATCGCCGGGCGGGTCGGAGCCAGCCGCGGCCGAACGTGAGAAGGTGTGAACCCGTGCGAGTGGAATCTCCGGCGAAGTCCGAACTGGCCCGTCTTGTCTCCGAGCTTGCCGTCGTGCACGGCCGTGTCACCCTGTCCTCCGGCAAGGAAGCCGACTACTACGTCGACCTGCGCCGCGCCACGCTGCACCACGCGGCGGCGCCCCTGATCGGCAAGCTGCTGCGGCAGCTCACCGCCGACTGGGACTACGTCGCCGCCGGCGGCCTCACCCTCGGCGCCGACCCGGTGGCCTGCGCGATGATGCACGCCGCCGCGGCCGACGGCGAGGTGCTGGACGCCTTCGTGGTGCGCAAGGAAGCCAAGGCCCACGGCATGCAGCGGCGGGTCGAGGGCATCGAGGTCGCCGGGCAGCGGGTGCTCGCCGTCGAGGACACTTCCACCACCGGCGGCAGCGTGCTGACCGCCGTCGAGGCGTTGCGCGAAGCTGGCGCGACGGTGGTCGGCGTGGCCACGGTTGTCGACCGCGACACCGGGGTACGTGAAGCCATCGCGGAGGCCGGGTTGGAGTACCGGTACCTTCTCGATCTCGCGGATCTCGGTCTGTAGGAGGCGTCCTTGGTCGCTGCCCTGTGCGTGGTGGTGCTCCTGCTGCTCATCGCGCTCGCCGTCACCTTGAGCCACAACCGGTTCACCGTCCAGCGGGCGGCCGTCGAGCGGACCTGGCGGCGGGTCGACGCCGAGCTGCAACGCCGGCACGACCTGATCGGCGCGCTGGTCGCGGTGACCAAGGCGGGCGGCGTGAACGTGAGCCGGATCGTGCAGGCGCGGTCGCAGGCGATGGCCAGCCGGGGCGCCGGGCCGGCCGCGCAGGGCCGGGCCGAGCAGCTGCTCAACCAGGAGCTGACCAGCTTCCTGGCCGGCGTGCCGGCCGGGCTGCGGACGGGGCGGGACTTCGGGCTGTTGTGGGACCGGATGGGGGAGAGCGACGAGCGGGTGGCGGCGGAATCGCGGAGCTACAACGACAGCGTGCACGCGCTGAACAACCGGATCGTCGCCTTCCCCACCAACATCGTGGCCGGCGCGACCAAGGTGGCGCGGGCGCAGTACTTCCTGCCGGGCGGTCGAAACCGGTGACCGAGGAGGAGCTGGGCCCGACCGAGTGGGTCGCGGCCGGGCACGAGGTGGGCGTCGGGCCGTGGCCGGGGCCGTGGCCCGACGACGAGCGCTACGACCCGGAGCTGCTGGCCGAGGGCGACCGGCGCAACGTGGTCGACCACTACCGGTACTGGCGGCGCGAGGAGATCGTCGCCGACCTGGACCGGCGTCGGCATCCGTTCCACGTCGCCATCGAGAACTTCCAGCACGACCACAACATCGGCACCGTGGTGCGGACCGCCAACGCCTTCGCCGCCCGGGCCGTGCACATCGTCGGGCGGCGGCGGTGGAACCGGCGCGGGGCCATGGTCACCGACCGGTACCAGCACCTGCACCACCACGAGGACGTCGAGTCGCTGGTGGCGTTCGCGCGGGCTTCCCGGCTGGAGATCGTGGCGGTGGACAACACTCCCGGCTCCGTGCCGATCGAGACCACCGCCCTGCCGCGGGACTGCGTGCTGCTGTTCGGGCAGGAGGGCCCCGGGCTGTCGTCGGCCGCGCAGGCCTCCGCCGACCTGGTGGTGTCGATCGCCCAGTTCGGCTCCACCCGGTCGATCAACGCCGGCGTCGCCGCCGGCATCGTGATGCACACGTGGGTGGCGCAACACGCCGACCTTCATACGTCCTGGTGACAGCGCCGCCACCGGAATCGATCAAGCGCGCACCATGGGTCGGTGACGGACTCCCCCGCGTTGTGGGCCGCACGGGCGGCCATGGCCGAACGGGCCGTGCGGACCAGGCACCTGCGTCGGTTGTGGGGACTTCCCGGCACCAGAATCGGCCTCACCGGCTGGCCCGCCGGGGCCCGTCGGCTGCACGTGCCCTGGCACTACTGGTGGCAGGCGCACCTGCTCGACTGCCTGATCGACGCCCAGCTGCGCGCGTCCGTGCCGGCTCGGCGCCGTGACATCGAGCAGCTGATCGACACCATCCGGCTGCGCAACGGGCGGCGGTGGATCAACCGCTACTACGACGACATCGCCTGGCTCGGGCTGGCCCTGTGGCGGGCCGGCGAGGAGCTCGACCTGCGCCGGCCCGAGGCGCTGGAGGAGATCCGGCGGCGGCTGCGGGCCGGCTGGACCGACCACGGCGGCGGCGGCATCTGGTGGCGTGCCAAGGACAATCTCAAGAACGTGCCGGCCAACGGTCCCGCCGCGATGCTGTTCACCCGCCTCGGCGACCGCGTCGACCTCCAGCGGGCGATGTCCATTGTGGACTGGATCGACGAGTGGCTGGTCGACCCGGACACCGGGCTTGTGCTCGACGGCCTGCGGGTCGATCCCGCCGGCGAGGTCTCCGGCGTCGTCGAGTGGACTTTCACCTACTGCCAAGGCGTTTACATCGGCGCGTGCGTCGAGCTGTGGCTGGCCACCGGCAACCAGCTCTACGCCTCCCTGGTCCGTCGCACCGTGCTCGCCGTCGCCGAACACCTCGTCGGCGAGGGCGGCGTGCTGCCCGGCAACGGCGGTGGCGACGGCGGCCTGTTCGCCGGCATCCTCGCCCGCTACCTCGCCCAGGCCGCCGTCGTCCTCGGCGACAAGGAGGCCGCCCAGATCGTCTACCTCTCCGCCGATTCCGCCTGGCGCAACCGTTTCGAGGCCCGCAGCGGTCCCCTGTTCGGGCCGGAGTGGGTCATGCCCGCCGCGCGCGGCCGCCGCCGCCCCGAGCGTGACCTCTCCGTCCAGCTCTCCGCCTGGATGCTCCTGGAGGCCGCCGCCGTCCTGGAGCGCCATGAGGTGCACCCCACCTTCGGTTGACCTCCACCTTGCTTGAGGTTGCATGGTGGTCGTGTTGCCACTTGCTCTGGGGAGGAGCTCACAGTGATCTTGGTGACCGGTGCCACCGGACGCGGCGGCGGCAGTGCTTTGGCTCAGCTGGTGGACAAGGGCCTGCCCGTGCGGGCCGTGGTCCGGGATCCTGAGCGGGCCTCGCTGCCGCCGTGCGTCGACGTCGTGGCCGGCGACCTGGCCGATTCGGCGAGCCTCGGGCCCGCCCTGGACGGCGTCGATTCGGTTTTCCTGGTCTGGCCCACCCTCGCCGCCGACCCCGCCGCGCCTGCGGTGATCGCCCAGATCGCCGAGCAGGCCCGGCGGGTCGTCTACCTGTCGGCCAACGGCGTCTCGTCGTCCGCCACCGAAGGCATCCTCGGTTCCCACGCCATGATGGAGGGCCTCATCGAGGCTTCCGACCTTGAGTGGACCTTCCTGCGCCCCACCGGCTTCGCCGCCAACACCCTCGGCTGGGCCCCTGGCATCCGCGCCGACGGCGTCGTCCGCTGGTTCCACGCCGGCGCCCGCCGGGCCCTGATCCACGAGGAGGACATCGCGGCCGTCGGCGTGCTCGCGCTGACCACGGACAGCCTCGTCGGGCAGCGCCCCGTGCTCACCGGGCCCGCCGCCATCAGCCAGCTCGAACAGGCCGAGACCATCGGCCGCGCCATCGGCCGCCCTGTCCGCTTCGAGGAACTCCCCGACGACGTCGCCCGCCGCGAGCTCTTCCCCGGCCGCCCCGCCGCCGTCGCCGACGGCCTCATCGCCGCCCACGCCGCCCTCGTCACCCACCCCGAGGTCGTCACCGACACCGTCCCCCGCCTCCTCGGCCGCCCCGCCCGCACCTTCGCCGACTGGGCCGCCGACCACGCCGCCGACTTCAAGTGAGCCACACCCGTACGGCGTAATGAGACAGGTCTGATCGGGCTAACGTTTTGGTGGCGCTACGATGACGATGTGGCCACCATGGAGGAGATCGAGGCGCGTCTCGCCGCCTTGGAGCAGCAGATGCAGGCCGTGCGGCAGGACGCAGCGGCCGCACGTGTGCTCGCCGGTGGGGCCGACCGCGACGTGAGTGCATTGGCCACTCGGCTGGATGCCCAGACCAAGCTGCTCATGGCGCTGCGCGAGACGCAGGTCGAGCAGGGCGATCGCCTGACCAGCCTTGAGGCCGAAGTGCGCCAGGGCTTTGGCGCACTGGCCACCGGGCAGGCCGAGATCACCGCACTGCTGCACCGGATGCTCCCCGGCGACGAGTAGCGCGCTAGGCGCAGCCGCAGGACTGGCGGTGCATGAGCTTGGCCGGCAGGCGGACGGTCTGGGGTTCGCGGGAGGGGTCCTGGATGCGGGCCAGGAGCATGCGGACGGCGGTGCGGCCGATGTCGGCGATGGGTTGGGCCATGGTGGTCAGGGGCGGGTCGACGAGGTCGGCCCACTCGACGTCGTCGTAGCCGACAACGGCGAGGTCGGTGCCGATCTTGAGTTGGCGGCGGCGGGCCTCGTGCAGGACGCCGACCATCATGTTGTTGTTGCCGGCGACGACGGCGGTGGGGGGAGCGGGCAGGGAGAGGAGCTGGGCCAGCGCGACGGCGCCCTGGGCGGAGGAGGATTCGCCGGCGGCGACGAGTTCGGGGTCCCAGGGCAGGCCGGCCCGGCCGAGGCCGAGTCGGTAGCCGAGGGTGCGTTCGGACGAGGTGGTGAGCCCGGCGGCGCCGCTGATCATGCCGATGCGGCGGTGCCCGAGCTCGCCGAGGTGCTGCACGAGGGCGGACATGGCCTGCACGTTCTCCGGCCCGACCTGGTCGATGGGCTGGTTGCCGGGCAGCCGGTCGACGAGCACGGTGGGGATGTTGAGCCGCCGCAGCTCGGGCAGGACGCTGGTGACGGCGCCGGGCGACGGGGTGAGCAGCAGGCCGTCCACCCGGCGGGCCCGCAGCATCCGGATGGAGTACTCCTCGGTTTCGGCCTCGTCGTGGGTGTCGACCAGCAACAGGGTGTAGCCGGCGGCGGTGGCCTCGCTCTCGATGGCCTGCATGAGCTCGGCGAAGTACGGGTTGGCGACCAGGGAGATGGCCACGCCGAGCGATCGGGTGCCGCCGGTGACCAGGGACCGGGCGATGACGTCGCTGGTGTAGCCGGTGCGGGCCACGGCGTCGAGCACCCGCTCCTTGGTCTCCGCGGCCACGGCCCTGGTCCCGTTGACGACGTGAGACACCGTCGTGATCGACACGCCGGCCAGCTGGGCGACGTCTTTCATCGTGACCATGGCAGCATTCCTTGCGACGCTTCGTGATCGAAATCAGTGCAAGCGTTTGCGCAAACGCTTGCCGTGGACCTTACCCGCAATTAGCTTCGCCGCAACCAGCACCGTCGCTGATCAGGAGGGGCCGCCATGAAGAAGGGCCTGACGATGGGGGCGCTCGCCGCCATCCTGGCCGTCACCGCCACGGGCTGCACGACGCAACGCTACTGGGGTGGCTCCACCGCGGTCGGCAACAACACGCAGGCGAAGATCGGACTGGTCACCAAGACCGACACCAATCCGTACTTCGTGTCGCTGCGGCAGTCGGCGCAGGCCGAGGCGAACAAGCTGGGGGCCCAGTTCACGGCCCTGGCCGGCAAGTTCGACGGCGACAACGACGGCCAGGTCACGGCCATCGAGAACCTGGTCCAACGGGGCGTGAACACCATCCTGATCACGCCCAACAGCGCCACCGGGGTGCTCAGCGCGATCAAGCAGGCCCGGGACAAGGGCATCATGGTGATCGCTCTGGACACCGAGACCGACCCGGCCAGCGCGGTGGACGCCACGTACGCGACGGACAACACCGCCGCCGGCCGCCAGGAGGGCCAGTACGTCAAGGCGGTCCTCGGCGACAAGCCGCCGCAGCTGCTGATGCTGGACGGCACACCCGGGTCCACGGTGGACACGCAGCGGCACACCGGTTTCCTGCAAGGCTTCGGTCTCAAGGACGGGGATCCGGCGATCATCGGCCACCAGTCGGTGAACGGCGACCAGAGCCAGGCCCAGCAGGGCATGGAGAACCTGTTGCAGCGCGCGACCACGGTGAACGCCGTCTACACCCTCAACGAGCCGACGGCCCGCGGCGCCTACGCGGCATTGCAGGCCCGCGGGCTGACCGGCCAGGTGGTGATGGGCTCCATCGACGGCGGCTGCCAGGGCGTGCAGGACGTCAAGGACGGCAAGTACGGCGCGACCGTCATGCAGTTCCCGGCCAAGATGGCCGCCCTGGGCGTGGACGCGGCGGTCGACTACGCCAAGTCCGGCAAGAAGCCCAGCGGCTTCCAGAACACCGGCTCCATGGTCATCACCGACAAGCCGGTGCCCGGCATCCCGTCCCAGGACACGACCTGGGGCCTGCAGAACTGTTGGGGGAAGTGAGATGGCCACCACCGCGAACGGAACCCGGGCCAGCTTCGGCGAGTACGTGCTGCGCACGCCCGCGGTCGGCCCGACCATCGCACTGGTCGTGGCGGTCGTCGTGTTCTCCTTGTCCACCAGCACTTTCCTCGAGCTCGACAACCTCTCGCTTGTGGTCGAGCAGTCGCTGGTGGTCGGCACGATGGCGCTGGGCCAGACGCTGATCATCCTCACCGCCGGCATCGACCTGGCCAACGCGGCCAACACCGTGCTGGCCACGCTGCTGATGGCCAAGCTGGTGGTCGGCGGCGCGCCGGCCTGGCTGGCGCTGGTCGTCGGTGTCGCCGCGGCCACCCTGATCGGCGCGCTGACCGGCGTGCTGGTCATCAACGTCAAGCTGCCGCCGTTCATCGTCACGCTGGGCCTGCTGACGATCCTCACCGCGGTCAGCCGGATCTACACCGGCGAGAGCGTGCCGGTCAGCGACGGCCTGCTGTCCTGGCTGGGCACGCGGCGCTACCTGTTCGGCGGCATCGAGGTCACCTACGGCATGACGGTGGCGCTCGTGATGTTCCTGCTCGTCTGGTACGCCCTGAACAAAACGGCCTGGGGCCGGCACGTCTACGCGGTCGGCAACGAGCCGGAGGCGGCCCGGCTGTCCGGCATCAACGTGCAGCGCACGGTCATCGGCGTCTACATCATCGCCGGCCTGATCTACGGCATCGCCGCCTGGCAGGCGCTGGGCCGGGTGCCCAACGCGGACCCGAACGCCTACCAGACGGCCAACCTGGACTCGATCACCGCGGTCGTCATCGGCGGCACGAGTCTGTTCGGCGGCCGGGGAAGTGTGCTCGGCACGCTCGTCGGCGCGCTGATCGTCACCGTGCTGCGCAGCGGCTTGACCCAGGCCGGCATCGACGACCTGTACCAGAACGTGGCGACCGGCATCCTGGTCATCGCCGCCGTCGCGCTCGACCGGTTCACGCGAGGGAGGCAGCGATGACCGACCCGATCCTGCAAGCCCGGGGCCTGGTCAAGCGGTACGGCCGGGTCACGGCGATCGACGGTGCGGACTTCGACCTGCTGCCGGGCGAGGTGCTGGCGGTGGTCGGCGACAACGGCGCCGGCAAGTCCAGTCTGATCAAGGCGTTGTCCGGCGCGTTGGCGCCGGATGCCGGTGAGATCAGGGTGGACGGCGAGGTGGTGCACTTCCGCGGGCCGCTGGACGCCCGCCGGTCCGGCATCGAGACCGTCTACCAGGACCTGGCCCTCGCGCCGGCGCTGGACATCGCCACCAACCTGTTCATGGGCCGCGAGCGCCGGCTCGGCGGCTGGCGCGGGCAGTTCCTGCGCACGTTGGACGCGAAGACCATGCGGGCGCAGGCGCAGCAGGTGCTCGACGAGCTGGGCATCAACATCAAGTCGATCACGCAGCTGGTCGAGACCCTGTCCGGCGGCCAGCGCCAGGCCGTCGCGGTGGCCAGGGCGGCGGCCTTCGGCACCAAGGTCGTGATCATGGACGAGCCGACGGCCGCGCTCGGCGTTGCCGAGTCGGCCAAGGTGCTGGAGCTGATCGGGCGGATCCGCGACCGCGGCCTGCCGGTGGTGCTGATCAGCCACAACATGCCGCACGTGTTCGAGATCGCCGACCGGGTCCACGTGCACCGGCTGGGCAAGCGGGTGGCGCTGGTGAAGCCGGGCGAGAGCTCGATGAACGAGGTGGTGGGACTGCTCACCGGCGCGCTGCGGATGGGCGATGATGGTGTGGTGGAAGAAGTGCGCAACGCGGTCACGACCGGACTCGGCAGCCATCGGAAGTCCGCGGAGTGACCAGGATTCTGCTCGCTGGACTGTGCACAGTGGACGTTGTGCAGCGGGTCGGCGACATCCCGGCCGCCGGTGAGAAGGTGCAGTCGGAGACGGTGGCGTTGGCCGCGGGCGGACCCGCGGCCAACGCCGCTGTGGCGGTGGCCGCGCTCGGCGGCATCCCGACCCTCTTGACCGCGCTCGGCGCTCATCCGCTGGCGCTGCTTGCCCTGCGGGACTTGGATGATCACGGTGTGACCGTGGTGGATCTGTTGCCGGCCAAGCAGGATCCGCCGACGGTCAGCGCCGTGACGGTGCGGGACCGCGACGGCGAGCGGACCGTGGTGTCGCACAATGCCGCCGGCACAACGATTCTGCCGCCGGTGGAGATCCTGGAGACTGACGCCGTGCTGGTCGACGGGCACCATCCGGCGCTGGCGCTGCGGGTGGCGAAGGCGACCGCCCCGGTGGTGCTGGACGCCGGCAGCCTCAAGGACGTGCACGAGGAACTGCTGCCGCTGGTGGATGTCTGCGCCTGCTCGGCCACGTATCCGCTCAGCACCAAGGAAGTGCACGACCGCGGCGTGCCGGTGGTGATCCGCACCCACGGCCCCGGCGCGGTCGAGTGGTCGTGCGAGGGCCGCGGCGGCGTCGTCGAGGCGCAGCCGGTGGCCGCCCGGGACACCTCGGGCGCCGGCGACGTCTGGCACGGGGCGCTGACCTTCGGCATCGGGCGGCTGGGCCGCGTGCCGACCGCCGACGAGCTGCCAGGGCTGATCGACCTGGCCAACCGGGTCGCGTCCGTCAAGGTCCGGCACGTCGGCCCGCGGGGCTGGGTCGACGAGGTGCGAGGGGGAACCTGGTGAAGTTCGACGACCTGGTGGCCCGGGCCGAACGGCTGGCGGCCACCGGCCGGCGGTCGCTGCTGGGCATCTGCGGCGCGCCCGGGGCCGGCAAGTCCACCCTGGCCGCGCGGGTCGTCGAGGCGCTGGGCGACCGGGCCGTGCTGGTCGGCATGGACGGGTTCCACTACGCGCAGCGGGAGCTCGACCGGCTGGGCCGGGCCGAGCGCAAGGGCGCGCCCGACACCTTCGACGCCGCCGGCTACGTCGACCTGCTCGACCGCCTGCGCCGGCGCGGCCCCGACACCGTCTACGCCCCCGAGTTCCGGCGCGAGATCGAGGAGCCCATCGCCTGCGCCGTGCCCGTGTTCCCGGAGACGCCGCTCGTGGTCACCGAGGGCAACTACCTCCTGCTGGCCGACCGTCCGTGGGACCGGGTCCGGCCGCTGCTGGACGAGGTGTGGTTCCTCGCCCCGGCCGAGTCGGTCCGCATTGCCCGTCTGGTCGCCCGCCACGAGGCGTTCGGCCGCTCGGCCGAGCAGGCCCGCGGCCGCGCGTTAGGCTCGGATCAGGCCAACGCGGTGCGGGTCGACGCCACTTCGGGGCGGGCCGACCTGATCATCGCTGAGGAGGAGCTGACGTGATCAGGGAACTGCTGACCTCGGCCAGGACGATCGCCGTCGTCGGGCTGTCGACCCAGCCGTGGAAGGCCGCGCACTCGGTGCCGGCCTCGCTCAAGGCCGCCGGCTACCGGGTCATCCCGGTGCACCCGAGCGCCGACGAGATCCTCGGCGAGAAGGCCTACCGCAGCCTGCTCGACGTCCCCGACAAGATCGACATCGTGGACGTCTTCCGCCCCGCCGACGAGGCGCCGGGCATCGCCGAGCAGGCCGTCCAGGTCAAGGCCGGGGCCCTGTGGCTGCAACTGGGCATCGTCAGCCAGCGGGCCCGCGAGATCGCCGAGGCCGCCGGCCTGACCTACGTCGAGGACCGCTGCATCGCCGTCGAACGCTCAATGCTGGGCGTGTAGCCGATCGGTCGGCACCGGCAGCGTGAACAGCGCGCCGATGTCGGCCCGGTGGTCCACGCTCTTCACCCGGACCTGGTCCGGGTCGGCCTCCACCACCTGCACCGCGATCGGCTCCGCCCGGTCCGGCAACGTCAGCAGCCACCGCTCGGCCAGGTAACTCAGGCCCACCGCCTCCAGCCGCGCCACGGCCTCGTCCTCATCGGCCGCCTCGCCGAGCGGATGCCCGAACACCGTCACCGGCTCGAAGCGATCGCCGACCGGCCGCAGGTAGCCGAGCAGCTCGCCGTCCTCGTCACGGTGATGCGGAAGCCAGTGCTGTGGGATCACCCTCGCAGTGTCGCCGGGGCGTCGAGCGGATTTCAGCCGGCGAGGGCCTTGCCGAGGATGCGGACCAGCTCCTGCTGGTCTTGCGCGCTGAGGGTGGAGACGGGCGAGGCGTGGGTGAAGGCCTTGATCACGTCCTCGCGGGCGGTGCGGCCGGTGGGAGTGAGGGCCAGGACGCGGTAGCGGCGGTTGCGGGGGTCCTCGGTGCGGGTGACGTAGTCCAGCTTGACCAGGCGGTCGGAGATGAAGGTGAGGCTGGAGGCGGCGCAGCGCAGGCGTTGGGCCATGACGCCCATGGTGGGCGGGGGCTCGGCGGGGTCGATGGCCCACAGGGCATAGGCGGTGGCGAGGGTGAGCCCGAGCCGGTCGAGGTCGGCCTCGGCGCCGTGGGTGGTCTCCATCATCGTTGCCCACACGGCCTCGAGCGCGGTCGACGGCGGGTTGTGCATGCCCCGATGCTACGAGACGGGCTTGGCCTCGACGGGCTCTTCCTCGGCCGGCTGGCGGCTGTCCTGGCGGTACTGGATGACGCCGACGACGGTGGTGGTGAGCACGACGCCGACGGCGACGGCGAGGGCGGCGGTCTTGAGCCACGGGACCTGGTCGAGCAGGCCGGTGCCGAAGTAGCCGACGGTCATGAACACGCCGACCCAGGCCGCGGTGCTGGCGCAGGAGGCGAGGAAGAACTTGAGCGGGTTCATCCGCGCGGCGCCGGCGATGGTGGGCACGACGGTCCGCACCCACGGCACCATGCGGGCCAGGGTGACGGCCCAGAAGCCCCAGCCGTCGAGCAGCCGCTGGGCCCGGTCGAGATTGCGCCGGTTGAGGATCTTGCCGTCCCGGCGGGCCACGAACTTGTGGCCGGTCTTGCGGGCGAACAGGTAGCCGCACTGCCCGCCGCCGACGCCGGCGGCCCAGGCCAGGCCGGCGAACAGCCACGCCTGGCCCCAGTGGTGCTGCTGGGCGAAGAAGATGCCGGCGGTGAACAGCAGGGAGTCGCCGGGGAAGAGTAGGCCGATCAGGAAGCCGCACTCGACGAAAATGCACACGAGGGCGATCACCGTCAGCACTACGGGGCCGACGGCGTCCAGGGAACCGAAGGCCATCTCGTGCGTGGGCACGCCCGACACCCTATGTCGTCACCACGGCGGCTGTCCCCGAACCGGGTGAAGGGGACAGCCGCCGTGGCGGTGAGCACTACTCCGGGAAACCGAGCTCCACGTCGTGGACGGCCTCCTGACCTGCGACGACGCGCAGCGCGGCGGCCACCGGCGGGTATCCGCTGGCGATCACCGTGTAATCCCCTTCGGACAGATCTCCGAAGTTGTACTGCCCGTCCGTACCCGTGGTGGTGACCGCGACGACCTGCCCGTCCGGCGCGACCAGGGTCACGCGGGCGTCGGCCAGCGGCAGCCCGTCGACGCCCCGGGCCACGCCCTCCAGGCTCGCGCCGCCGGACAGTTCGACGTCCTGCCGGGTGGTGCCGGTGTCGCCGATGCTCACCGGCAGCGCGGTCGGCCGGTGCGCGGCGGCGCTGACGACCAGGGTGTAGTCGCCGCCGACGAGCTCGCGGAACTGGTAGGACCCGCCGGCGTCGGTGGACCGCGAGCCCACGACCTCGCCCCGGGTGTCGGCCAGCGTGACGGTGGCCTCGACCACCGGGGCGCCGCCGAGCGCGGTGACCACGCCGACCAGGCCGCCGGTGCCGGCCAGCACCACGTCGTAGTGCACGGGGGACCCGTTGACCACGACGGTGGAGGCCTGCGGCTGGTGCGAGCCGGCCGAGGCGATCAGCACGTACGTGCCGTTGGCCGGCGCGGCCAGGTCGTAGCCGCCGTCCTGCCCGCTGACGGTCCGTCCCACCTGCTTGCCGTTCAGGTCGATCACAGTGAGCGCGGCGGCGTCCACCGGGCTGCCGTCGGGCCGCCGCACGAAGCCGCGGACCGGGGTGCCGACCAGGAGCGTGCCTTCCAGGTGCGCGTGTCCGTTGCCGTTGCCGTTGCCGTTGAGGGCGTGGCGGCCGTTGGTGTCGAACGGTTCGGTGGCCGCGGCCACCGCCGCCGGCACCGGCTCGTCCTGCGGGGCGGTCAGCAGCACGCCGTCCTCGGCCGCCTGGGCCTGGATGCCGGACTGCGTGCGCAGCGGCACCTCCTTGGTGAACAGCGTCAGGATGAAGGCCACGGCGGCGACGATGGCCGCGCCGAAGAACACGATGTGCATCGCGTTCGTGAAGCCCTCCTGGAACGGCTGGGCCAGGATCGCCGGGTTGAGCTGCTGGATGAACGACGAGTCCTGCAGCGCCCCGCCGGCGTTGCCGCCCTTGAGCGCGGCGAACAGCGGCGCGTTGGCCGGGTTCTGCACCACCGACGGGGTCTGGATGGCGGTCTGGAACGCCTGCGTCGGCACGATCGCCCGGAACGCGTCGGCGATCTTGTCACCGACCGTGCTGAACAGCAGCGACAGGAAGACCGCGGTGCCGACGGTGCCGCCCATCGACCGGAAGAAGGTCGCCGAGGAGGTGGCCACGCCCATGTCCCGCGGCGGCACCGCGTTCTGGGTGGCCAGGGTCAGCGTCTGCATGCACAGGCCCAGGCCGATGCCGAAGATCGCCATGTAGATGTCGACCTCGACCAGGCTGGTGTCCCAGTGCAGTTGGGTGGCGAACAGCACGGCCCCGGCCACCAGCAGCACGGTGCCCACGATCGGGAACACCTTGTACCGGCCGGTGCGCGAGGTGATGATGCCGGAGCCGAGCGAGGCGATCATCATCGACAGCACGAACGGCAGCATCAGCAGGCCGGACTGGGTCGGGGTGTTGCCCTTCACGATCTGGAGGTACTGCGGAATCATCGCGATCCCGCCGAACATCGCCACGCCGACCAGCACGCCGGTGACCGAGGTCAGACTGAACACCGAGCTGCGGAACAGCCGCAGCGGGATCAGGGCGTCGTCCTTGGCGTAGTGCTCGGCGACCACGAAGGCGATCAGGCCCAGCGCGCCGACGATGTAGCAGATCCAGGCGTTCTGCGAGGTCCAGCCCCAGTCGCGGCCCTGCTCGGCCACGATCAGCAGCGGCACCAGGCCGATGGAGATGAACGCCGAGCCCAGCCAGTCGATGCGCTGCTTGACCTTGCTGGCCTTGCGCGGCAGGTTCAGCACGATGGCCACGACCGCGAAGGCGGCGATGCCGATCGGCACGTTCACCAGGAAGACCCAGCGCCAGCCGTCGATGCCCAGGATGCTGGACTGGCCGGCCAGGGCGCCGCCGATGACCGGGCCGAGCACGCTCGATGTGCCGAACACGGCCAGGAACATGCCCTGGTAGCGGGCCCGCTCGCGGGGCGGCACGATGTCGCCGATGATGGCCAGGGCCAACGACATCAGGCCGCCGGCGCCGATGCCCTGGAACGCGCGGAACGCGGCCAGCTCGTACATCGAGGTGGCGAAGGTGCAGGCCAGCGAGCCGGCCACGAAGATCAGGATCGCGGCCAGGTAGAACGGCTTGCGGCCGTACATGTCGGAGAGCTTGCCGTACAGCGGCGTGGCGATGGTCGAGGTGATCAGGTAGGCGGTGGTCGCCCAGGCCTGCTCGTCCAGGCCGTGCAGCTGGTCGGCGATGGTGCGGATGGCGGTGGAGACGATGGTCTGGTCCAGCGCCGCCAGGAACATGCCCAGCATCAGGCCGGACAGGATGGTGAGGATCTGACGGTGGGTGAACGTCCCCGGGACGTGCTCCGCCTTGCTGGTGGTGGACGCCGCCACCGGAGCGGCCGTGCTTGTCATCGTGTTGCCTTTCGCTGCTCGGCGATCGCGGTGGCCAACTGCGGTCGGTAGTTCTCGATATCGGTGTTGAGCTCGTCGAACAGCTGCACGAGCTGGTGACGGCGCTCCATCGACCAGGCGTTCAGCATGCGGTCGATGTGGTGGTTGCGCTGGGCGCGCAGGTCGTCGAAGAGCTGGGCGCCGGCGTCGGTCGCGGCCAGCAGGCAGGCGCGGCCGTCGAGCGGGTCGGCCCGGCGTTCGACGAGGCCGGCGCGCACCAGCTGGGCGATCTGGCGGCTGACCGTGGACGGGTCGGAGTGCACCGCGTCGGCCAACGCGCTGGTCCGCTGCGGTCCGCCCATCACCAGGTGGGCCATGAGCATGTAGCCGGCCTTCTCGACGCCGTGCGGCTTGTCGGTGAAGTGCTGGTGGGACCGTTCCAACAGCCGAAAGAAGCGGACCAGCTGGAGCCCCAGCTGGTCGGCGTTGTCCAGCCGGTCCTGGGTCGTCTCCATGTCCTACCTCCCTCGAAGATCGATGGTTGCTTCAACCAATCAGTTGGATAGTACAAGCATCTGTCCGGACAGAGTAGTGGGCAAGTCCCATGATTGTGAGACTCCACACTCGACCGGGTGACTACCGTGAGGCGCATGGACGCTGTCGTTCAGGCCCTGCGGGACGCGCTGGGATCCGACTCGGTGCGGATCGACCCGGACGTCACCGCCTCCTACAGCCGCGACATGATGCCGCTGGCCCCGTCCGGGCAGCCGCTGGCCGTGGCCTTCCCGGAGAACGCCGAGCAGGTGCAGGCCGTGGTCCGCATCTGCGGCGGGGCCGGCGTGCCGATCGTGCCGCGCGGGTCCGGCAGCGGCCTGTCCGGCGCGGCCAACGCCATCGACGGCTGCGTGCTGCTGGTGACCACCCGGATGAAGGCGATCCTGGAGATCGACCAGGACAATCGGCTGGCCGTGGTCGAACCGGGCGTGGTCAACCTGGACCTGCGCGACGCCGTGGAGAAGCACGGGCTGTTCTACCCGCCCGACCCGTCCAGCTACGACTGGTGCTCCATCGGCGGCAACCTGTCCACCAACGCCGGCGGCCTGTGCTGCGTGAAGTACGGCGTGACCACGGATTCGGTGCTGGGCCTTGAAGTCGTGCTGGCCGACGGCTCGCTGCTCAAGACCGGCCGCCGCACGGTCAAGGGCGTGGCCGGCTACGACCTGACCAAGCTGTTCATCGGCAGCGAGGGCACGCTGGGCGTGATCACCAAGGCCGTGCTGGCGCTGCGGCCGCTGCCCCAGGCCCCGGCCACCCTGATGGCGGCGTTCAGCACCACCGAGGCGGCCGGCGTGGCCGTGACCAACATCGTGCGCGCGGGGCTCGTGCCCTCCCTGATGGAGATCATGGACGCCGTCTCGATCAAGGCCGCCGAGCAGTACCTGCGCACCGAGGTCGGCCCGCCCGGCTGCGAGGCGCTGCTGCTGTGCCAGTCCGACGCCGGCGGCGAGGTCGCCCGGCTGGAGTTGGAGAAGGTGGAGCTGGCCTGCCAGGCCGCCGGCGCCGACCTGACCTACGTGACGACCGATCTGGCCGAGGGCAAGATGCTGCTGGCCGCGCGGCGGGCCGTGCTGACCGCGCTGGAGATCTACGGCACCTGGCTCACCGACGACCTGTGCGTGCCGCGGACCGTGATCGCCGACCTGATCGCCGGCTGCCAGGCCATCGGCGAGCGCAACCGGGTCAAGATCGCCGTGGTCGGGCACGCCGGCGACGGCAACATGCACCCGACGCTGGTCTACGACCCGGCCGACGCCGAGGAGTTCGCCCGGGTGCGGGTGGCCTTCGACGAGATCCTGGCCCTGACCCTGGGTCTGGGCGGCACGGTGACCGGCGAGCACGGCGTCGGCCGGATCAAGCAGGAGTGGCTGGCCCGCGAGATCGGGCCGGTCGGGCTGGCCGTGCACCGGTCCATCAAGCGGGCGCTGGACCCCGGCAACCTGTTCAACCCCGGCTCGATGTTCGCTATGGACTAGCCCGGAACCCGATCTGGCGCAGCACCCGCGGCACGAACTCCTGCACGTCGTCGTGCCGGGGCGGCACCAGCAGCCGGTAGAACAGCGCGCCGATGATGATGTCCACCACCACCTCGGGATCGGAGTCCGCCGGCAGCAGGCCGTCCCGCACGGCCCGCTCGATCAGGCGGACCCCGCCCTCCCGGCGCCGCGCCCCGGACGCCGCCCAGAAGGCGTCGAACAGTTCGGGGTGGCTGAAGGTGGACCCCAGCAGCTGGGCCATCAGCGGGGCCAGCTTGCGGTCGGCCACGGAGTCGGCCATCGAGCCGAGCATCCGGGCCAGCACCTCCGGGTAGGGCAGGGTGTCGTACTCCTCGTCGGTCAGGTCCGGCGCGTTGCGGCCGTAGGCGATGGCCTGGGCCAGCAGCTCCTCCTTGGACGACCAGCGCCGGTAGACGGTCAGTCGGGCCACGCCGGCCCGCTTGGCGATCTGCTCGATGCTGGTGCCGTCGACCCCGCGCTCCGCGAACAGGTCCAGCGCCGCCCGCAGGATCGCCGCGTCGGCCTCGGGATCACGGGGCCGGCCGGCGGTCCTCAGCTCGTCAGGGTTGCGTGCAGCCACGCCCTCAGCCTGGCCGGTGACGGCCGTCCGTGCCAAGCCAGGTGCCCGTCGGGGCGCACCAACTTCAGCTCGGGGCCGGTCCGCACCAGCAGGTCTTCGCCCAGGAACTGGCGGGCCACCGCCACATGCGGGTCGTGGTCGGTCGGGACGGCCAGCACCCAGCGGCCGTCGGTCCAGTCGGGGGCGATCTCGGGGTCGCGGTCCCCGTGCGGGCCGAGCGGCCCGCGGCGGTAGCTGATCGCGAGCTGGCTCCACTGCCCGAACATCTTCCTTTCCACGAAGGGAAGTGCGAGCAGCGGCAGGATCACGGTGTCCCGCAGCAGACGCCGCCAGAAGCCGAGGCCGAGCGCGAAGGACGTGAGCGCGCTGGTGCCGCTCAGCACCTCCTCGGCGATCGGCCGCCGCTCCCGCTCGTAGGTGTCGAGCAGCCGCGCGCCGGCCCGGCCGTTGACCACCATCGCCAGTTTCCAGGCCAGGTTCTCGGCGTCGCCCATGCCGGTGTTCATGCCCTGGCCGCTGAACGGGCTGTGCACATGCGCCGCGTCGCCGGCCAGGAAAACCCGGCCCCGGCGGTAGGTCCCGGCCAGGCGGCGGTGGATGGTGAACGAGGAAGTCCAGTCGCAGGAACGGAAGTCGGCTCGAAGGCCGGTCCGGTCCGGCAGCATCGCCTTGAGCGCGGCCACCACGTCCACCGGGTCGGCGCCGGGAAGGTCGGCCTGCAACCGCCAGAGATCCTTGCCCGGCAACGGAAACGCGGCGAACATGCCGTCCCGGCCGAGCCAGGCCGTCACGCCTTCGCGGGGCAGCGGCCAGTCCAGGTGCACGTCGGCGAGCAGGAACCGTTCCGCCAGCGGCACTCCGGGGAAGTCGATGCCGACGAGCTTGCGGACCGTGCTGTGCGCGCCGTCGCAGCCCAGCAGCCAGTCGCCCTCGATCCGCTCCCCGGCCCGCACCGTCACGCCGTGCTCGTGCTGGGTGATGTCGGTGATCCTCGCGCCCCACTCCACCTTGCCACCCAGCGCGGACAGCCGGTCCCGCAACGACTTCTCCACCTCGGACTGGCCGATCAGCAGGCCGCGGCCCTTCCAGCGGTCCATGTGCAGGTGCATCACCACGCGACCGTCGACGATCGCCTTCACGAAGTCGATGTCCATGCCGCGGCCGGGCAGGTCGCCCATGGCGTTGACCCGGTTGAGCACCTCCGCGCCGCGCGGCTGCACCCCCAGCGCCCTCGACGTGGTCGCCGGCCCCTCGGCCGCGTCCAGCACCCGCACCGGCACGCCCCGCTGCATCAGCGCGCAGGCCGCCGTCAGCCCGGTCGGCCCCGCGCCCGCGATCAGCACCGTCATGACCCCTCCCCAGGGTTTGTAAACAGTACAGCACTGTTTACAAATTGGAGCAGAAGAAACCGCCCCTGTCGAGGGGCGGTTCCCGGGCCCACGTGAGTGGCTTACTTGCGTTTTTCGGGGCACGTGAGTGGCTCAGGTGGCTCTGGGGCGCACATGAGCCACTCACGTGACGGAACGGGCGGAGGGGTGTGGGGCGGTGGCGGGGCGCTAGCGGATGCGGTCGATGCGCTGGGTGGCGTCGATGTCCTCGCCGCGCACGTCGAACTGCTGGGTGGCCTCCATCGGCGTCTCGCCGGCGGCGGCCTCCTTGGCCAGGCGCTCGCGGCGGCCCTTGATCACCTCGAACACGATCGGGATGACCGACAGCACCGGGATGGCGATCAGGAAGATCTCCAGGTGGTCGTGCACCAGCGAGACCTGGCCCAGGAAGAAGCCGAGCAGCGGCACGACGACCGCCCACAGCACGCCGCCGACGGCCGAGTAGGTGAAGAACTTGCGCTGGTCCATCTTGCTGATGCCGGCGACGGCGGTGATGAACGTGCGCACGATGGGCACGAAGCGGGCCAGGATGATGGCCCGGGCGCCGTACTTCTCGAAGAACTCGTGCGTGTGCTCGATGTGCTTGCGCTTGAAGATCTTCGAGTCCGGGTTGCTGAACAGCTTGGGGCCGATGGCCGCGCCGATGTAGTACCCGGTCACGTTGCCGACGACCGCGCACACCGACAGGATCACGCAGGCCAGCCAGATCGGCATGTCCACCAGGCGCTGGGCGATCAGCAGCCCCAGCGTGAACAGCAGCGTGTCGCCCGGGATCAGGAAGCCGATCAGGATGCCGCAGTCGGCGAAGATCAGCAGGGCCACGCCCAGGAAGACGTACGGCCCCAGGCCCTGCAGGATGGTGTTGGCGTCGAGCCAACCCGGCAGGGCGACGGTGGTGGTCGTGCTCGCGAGGAACGCGGTGTTCACGGTTCCCCAAGGTACAGGTGCTAGCTGTGTGTTCGACTTAGAGCATGCTCAGCAGCCCGGCCACGGCCCCGCCGGCCAGGCCCAGCACCAACGCGAACAGCAGGATCAGCCAGCCCGGCACCTGCCCCCGCTCGGCCCGCATCCTGGTCGTCGGGACGGCGTTGGTGGCGACCACGTCCTGGTTCACCGGGCCGGTCGGCGGCTCGGGCAGCAGGTGGTCGAACTCGCCGACCGGCGGGCCGACGGTGCTGCCGACCTCGCTGCCGGAGATCAGCCCGAAGCCGGGGCCGCCGGCCGAGCCGTACAGGTTCTCCAGCGGCGAGAACCGCTCGGTCTCGTAGTGCTGCTGGGCGTTGTTGATGCGGAGCGTGACCACCTCGCCGGCGGCCGGGCCGGACGACAGCTCCCGCAGCACCATCTCCTCGGTGAACGGGCTGTCCCCGGTCCGCTGGGGCGGGGCCGGCGGCTGCGGGGCGGGCTCGGCCTTCGACTCCGCCGTCGTGTCGGCGGTCTCCGGCTCGTCGGCCGGATCGGCCTCGTCCGCGACGGCCTCGTCGGCGCTGGAGTCCGCGTCGGTGTCGGCCTCCTCCGACTCGGCGGGCTGCTCCTCGGCCTGCTCGGCGGCCTTGGTCAGCACGGCCGGCAGCGGCGGCATCGTCACCGGCGTGCTCACGGCCTGCGCCCGCAGCGCCTCGGCCAGCAGCCGTTCCGGATCGTCCGACTTGCTCACGGCGACCACGTTAGTTGCTTCTGAGCACGCCGAGCAGCCGGGTCACCTCGGCGGCCACCGCCGCCCGACCCGGCGCCAGGTACTTGCGGGTGTCCACGACCTGCGGATTCTCCGTCAGATAGGCCCGTACCGCGGTGGTGAAGGCGTTGTTCAGATGGGTGGCGATATTGATCTTCGTCATGCCGGCCTCGACCGCCCGGGTGAGGTCGGCGTCGGCCACGCCGGACGAGCCGTGCAGCACCAGCGGCACGCCCACCTTCTCCCGCAGCAGCCGGATCAGGTCGAAGTCCAGGGCCGCGTCCCGGGTCAGCATGGCGTGCGAGCTGCCCACGGCCACCGCCAGCGCGTCCACGCCGGTGGCCTCGACGAACTGCCGCGCCTCGTCCGGATCGGTCCGCGCGCCCGGCGCGTGCACGCCGTCCTTGCCGCCGACCTCGCCCAGCTCGGCCTCCACGTGCACGCCGGCCGCGTGGCAGCGGCGCACCACCTCGGCGGTGGCCCGCACGTTGTCGGCGTACTCCAGCTTCGAGGCGTCGAACATCACGCTGGTGAAGCCCAGGTCGACGGCCTCGGCCACCAGGTCGGCGCTCTCGGCGTGGTCGAGGTGCACGGCCACCCGGGTCGAGGACTGCCGGGCCACGGCCAGCGTGGCCAGGCCGATCGGGGCCAGCGAACCGTGATAGCGCACGGCGTTCTCGCTGATCTGCAACACCACCGGCGCGCCCGCCGCCTCCGCCCCGGCGACCAGCGCCTCGGCGTGCTCCAGCTGGATCACGTTGAACGCGCCGACGCCACGGCCCGCGGCGGCAGCGGCGTCGACGATCTCGCCGGTCGGTGTGAGCGTCACGAACGGTCCTCCCGAAAACCCCTGCGGTACACGTCCAGCACGCGCAGATCCTCGTCCAGCACGACAAAGTCCGCCGACAGGCCCACCGCGACCGCGCCGACCCGGTCGGCCAGCCCCAGCAGCCGCGCGGGCCGGCCGGCGGTGGCGGCGACCGCCTCGGCCATCGACAGCCCGCACTGCTGCACGAAGTTGCGGAACGCCTGGTCCATGGTCAGGGTGCTGCCGGCCAGCGACCCGCCGGCCAGCGTCGGCACGCCGTCCTGCACGGTCACCTCCAGCCCGCCCAGGTCGTACACGCCGTCGCCCATGCCGGCGGCGGCCATCGCGTCGGTGATGAGCACCGTCCGGGACGGGCCGGCGTGGTGCGCGGCCAGCCGGACGGCGGTCGGGTGCAGGTGCACCAGGTCGCAGATCAGCTCCACGGTCACGCGCTCGTCGTCCAGCAGCGCCCCGACCGGCCCCGGCTCGCGGTGGTGCAGCGGCCGCATGCCGTTGAACAGGTGCGTGGCCACCGAGGCGCCCGCGTCCACCGCCGGCACGACCTGGGCCTCAGCGGCGTCGGTGTGCCCGATCGCGACGATGACTCCGTTGTCCACCAACAACTTCGTCGCCTCCACCGCGCCTTCCAGCTCGGGGGCGATGGTCACCATCCGGATCGTGTCGCCGCCGGCCGCGAGCAGCGTGCGCACGGAGTCCAGGTCCGGCGGCCGCAGCACCCGGGGATCGTGCGCGCCGCAGCGGGCGGCCGACAGGTACGGGCCCTCCAGGTGGATGCCGGCGATATCGCCGTCCCGGACCAGCTCGGCCAGCTCGCTGATCTGCCGGGCCAGCTCCTTGATCGGCCGGGACACCAGGCTGGCCATCGTGGTGGTGGTGCCGTGCCGGCGGTGCGCGGCGATGGCCAGGCCCGGGTCGTGGCCGGTGAAGGCCCGGCCCCCGCCGCCGTGGCAGTGCACGTCGACAAAACCCGGCACCAGCCAGTGCCCGCCCAGGTCCACGGTCCCAGAGGAATTCGGCGCTGTGGGCCGCGGACCGGCGCCGACGGCGTCGATCCGGCCGCCGGTCACCGACACCCAGCCGGGATCGAGCACGCCGTCGGGCGTCAGCACCCGACCTCCGGCCAGCACCAGGTCCGCCACGTCACCCCTCCACGGCATCGATCGCCATCAGCGCGGCACCCAGACAGCCTGCCTCATCGCCGAGGGCCGCGAGCAGCAATTCGGGCTGCCGCTGGAACACGATCAGCTCGGTCAGGCGCTTGCGCAACGGCTCGATGAGCAGATCACCCGCCAGTGCCAACCCGCCGCCGAGCACCACGGCCTCCGGTCCGAGCAGCGTGGCCGCGATGAGGATGCCCTTGGCCAGGGCGTCGACGGCGTCGTGCCAGACGGCCACGGCGTCCGGATCGCCCTGCCGCACCAGGTCGGCGACCACGGCGGCCCGGTCCACCTGCTTGCCCGTACGGGCCGAGTACCGCCGCGCGATCGCCGCCGACGAGGCCACGGTCTCCACGCAGCCGCGTTGCCCGCAGCCGCACGGCTCGCCGTGGCCGACGTCCACGTGCCCCAGCTCGCCGCCGTGCACGTGGAGCCGGCCGCCGATCATCAGCGCGGCGGCGATGCCGGTGCCGATGGGCATGATCACCACGTCGGTCAGGCCCCTGGCCGCGCCCAGCCGGTGCTCGGCCAGGCCGCCGGCCCGCACGTCGTGGCCGAAGCTGACCGGCAGGCCGGTCCGCTCGGCCAGCAGCAGCCGGAACGGGAAGTCCCGCCAGCCCAGGTTGGCCGAGAACACGCCGATGCCCTCGTCCTCGTCGACCACGCCCGGCACCACCACGCCGACGGCGTCGATCGCGTGGTCGACGGCCCCGCTCAGCTCGGCCACCAACTCGACGATCGCATTCACCACCGCGTGCGCGGTGCCGGCGCCGTCCTCGCCGCGCGGGGTGGCGCGCCGCCTGCTGGTCACCACGGTCGCCTCGGTGGGCGTCCCGGTGACCAGGGCGGCCTTCATGTCCGTGCCGCCGACGTCGACGGCCACCACGTACCTAGTGCGAGCCACGAGCGGAGGTAAGCATCATTGGTCTACACCTCGCAAGACAACGGAGCGGGTCAGATGCCGCGGCTGGTCCGGGTCGAGGCCCTGGCCCAGCGCGATGGCCACGGCCAGTCGCTGCACGGTCACCAGCTCGGCCATCGGGTCCCGGTCGCCGCTGCGGAAGATGCCGCCGGTGGCCGCGATCTGCTCGGGCAGCCCCTCCGGCGCGGTCCCGAACATCCAGGCCACCCGGTTGGGACCGGTGATGCTGATCGGGCCGTGCCGGTACTCCATCGCCGGGTACGACTCGGTCCAGGCGCCGGCCGCCTCCCGCATCTTCAGGCCGGCCTCCAGGGCCAGCCCGTTGGTCCAGCCCCGGCCCAGGAAGGTGAACTGCTCGGCGGCGACCAGCTCCTCGGGCAGCGGCTCCACCACCGCCAGCTCGGCGTCGGCGATCGCGCGGCCCAAGTCCTCGCCCAGGTTGGCCCGCAGCAGCGCCAGCACCGAGGTGGCGAAGCGGGTCTGCACCACCGAGCGCTCGTCGGCGAAGTCCAGCACCACCAGCTGGTCGGCCTTGCCCACGATGGGCGTCTCGGGGTCGCCGATCAGGGCCAGCGTCGGGGTGCTGCCGTGCAGGCGGTCCAGCAGGTCCAGCACCTCGGTGGTGGTGCCGGAGCGGGTGATGGCCACGACCCGGTCGTAACGGCGGGAGAACGGGAACTCGGATGCGGCGAAGGCGTCGGTCTCGCCCTGCCCGGCGGCCTCCCGCAGCTGGGCGTAGGACTGGGCGACGAACCAGGACGTGCCGCAGCCGATCACCGCGACGCGCTCGCCGGCCGCTGGCAGACTGTCGGGCGCCAGTGCGGCGGCCCGCCGCCAGCAGTCCGGTTGCGAGATGATCTCCGTCTCGACGAAGTGTGCGCTCACGGTGCTCCCTCGACTGCTCATTACTGTCTGAAACCAAGCATACTGGCGCACAAATGCGCACTGAAAGGGTGAACGGGTGAATCGATACGAGCGGCTGACCGCCCTGCTGGAGCTGCTCGCCGAGCGGGGCCGGATCGAGGTCGAGGACATCGCCGAGGAGCTGGCGGTGTCGGCCGCGACCATCCGCCGCGACCTCGACCACCTGGCCGAGCAGCAGCTGCTGACCCGCACCCGCGGCGGCGCGGTGGCCCACGCCGTGTCCTACGACCTGCCGCTGCGCTACAAGACGGCCCGGCACGCCGACGCCAAGCTGCGCATCGCCCGGGCCGCCGCCACACTGGTGGACAAGGGGGCCGTGGTCGGGCTCAACGGCGGCACCACCGCCACCGAGGTGGCCAGGGCCCTGGTCGCGCGGGCCGACCTGGACCTGACCATTGTCACCAACGCCCTGAACATCGCCAACGAGCTGGCCGTCCGCCAGCAGATCAAGCTGGTCGTCACCGGCGGCGTGGTGCGGCCCCAGTCCTACGAGCTGATCGGCCCGCTGGCCCGGCTCATCCCCGAGGAGCTGACCCTGGACGTCACCTTCCTCGGCGTCGAGCAGGTCGACCCCCGGGCCGGCGCGTCGGCCCGCAACGAGGGCGAGGCCGCCATCAACCGGCTGCTGGCCGAGCGGTCCGGCCGGGTCGTGGTGGTCGCCGACTCGTCCAAGCTGGGCGGCTCCGCCTTCGTGCGGATCTGTCCGACCGAGCAGATCAGCGGCCTGATCACCGACACCGACGCCGACGAGGCCGTGGTGCGGGAGTTCCGCGACCACGGCGTCGACGTGCTCCAGGTCTAGTTGGCCATCGCCTTCTGAAGGGCGTCCAGCGCGCGGCTGGCGGTGGACTTCACCGTGCCCTTGGAGATGCCGGTGGCATCGGCGATCTCGGCCTCGGACAGGTCCCCGTAGTAGCGCAGCACCAGCACCTCTCGCTGCCGCGGCGGCAGCTTGGACAGGGCGTTGACCACGGCCTGGTGCTCGGCGGTCAGCATGGCCAGACTCTCCGCGGAGCGGGCGTTGGCGGTGTGCGGCGGGGTGTAGTCCCGGGCCGTCTTGCGGCGGCGCAGCACCGAGCGGCTGCCGTTGACCACGGCGGTGCGCAGGTAGCCCACGGCCGCCTGGGCGTCCCGCAGGCCGCCCCAGTTGCGGTGCAGGCCGGCGAAGGCCTCCTGCACCACGTCCTCGGCCGTGGCCGGCTCGTCGACCAGCAGGATCGCCAGCCGGACCAGCCGCATCCGGTGCTGGCGGTAGAGATCCTCCAGGGTCAGGGGCGCAACCGTGGACGGGGCCGGGCCGTCTACCGCACGCAGGTGGGAGAAGGTCCGCTCAACGCTGTCAGGCTGCACGTCCACGGCGGCGAGAATACCCAACCGGTGGATTAGTTTGACTGTCGAACACCCACAAAGGAGGTAGGCCGTGCCCAGGTTCGCCGTCGAGTACAGCTACATCGAGGACGTGCCCAGCCGACACGCCGTCCGCCCGGCGCACCGCGACTACCTGGGCAAGCTCGCCGCCGAGGGCAAGGTGCTGGCCGCGGGCGCGTGGGCCGCCGACGACGGCGCGCTGCTGCTGTTCGAGGCGGCCGACGAGACCGAAGTCAAGGCGCTCCTGGACAACGATCCGTACAAGGCGGCCAGTGTGATCTCGGCGACTCGAATCACCGAGTGGACCCCGGTCCTCGGCGCCTGGGTGAGCTGAGTTCTCGGCGCCGCCTTCGGCGTCGCGGCTCGGCCCCGGGCAGCCGGGGCCTTGCGCTCTCCTGCGTTGGCGGCCGAACTCGTGGCTACTTGGTGGCCCTCCGGCTCTCGAAGCCGGCGGCGCCGCCCGGGCCGACCGGCCGTGACGCCTCCGCGCCGCGGACCTTGACGTCGTCCATCGCGGCCTGGTCGGCGTCGCGCGCGGCGATGGTGGTGATGGGCAGCGACAGCTGGTTGACGATGCCGCGGATCAGCTTCAGGCCGCCGACCCAGCCCGGCACGTGGATCGCCGACGCCCGCCGGTTCATGCCCAGCACCACGGCCTTGCCCACGTCGGCGACCTGGTAGGTGCGGCCGAGCGGGCCGGGCAGCCGGCCGCGCATCTTGCCGAGCACCGGGTGCTGGTCGGCGCTGGTGACCATGTCGGTGGCGATCCACGAGAAGTAGGCGGTGCCGACGTCCACGCCGAGATGGCGGACCTCGGCCCGCAGGCTGTCGGCGAAGGCGTCCACACCGGCCTTGCTGGCGGCGTAGGCCGACATGCCGGGGGCGTGCGAGACGGCGGCCAGCGAGGACACCACCAGGCAGTAGCCGCGGCTTTCGATCAGGTGCGGCAGGCAGACCCGCACGGTCCGCCACACGCCGAGCAGGTTGATCTCGATGGTCCGCTCGAAGGCCGCCGGGTCGATGGACCGCACGAAGCCGCCGGCCGCGATGCCGGCGTTGGCCATCACCACGTCGACACGGCCGTAGCGGGCCTTCACGCCCGCCACCGCGGCCTCCAGGGCGGCCCAGTCGGTGACGTCGGCCTCCCAGGCCCCGGCCTGCGGCCCGCACTCCTCGGCGGTGGCCTCCAGCTGCTCCCGCTCCAGCCCGACCAGGGCGACGCTGGCCCCCAGCGCGGACAGCCGCCTGGCCGTCTCGGCCCCGATCCCTCGAGCCGCGCCGGTGATCAGCACAACCTTGCCGGCCAGCGTGTTCTTCGTGCCCACGGCGCCTCCTCGGGACGGGTTCCGGGCCACCGTAACGCAACCTACCGTCAGTAAGCTACTGGCGAGTTCACTGAGCGCGGGCCGTTGGGGCAGCGGCCGGCGCCCGAAAGTCGTCCCCAAGATCCGGAAAAGAGTGATGACACTGTGAACGGCATTCCCGCAGGCCGTTCGGCCGAACCGGCGCGGGGGCCATGGTCGGATGGTCCGATCTTCCCCGGCATTCGAACACAGTCCTGAAGCACCCCGCCCGGCCGGGCATGATCGGTCGGCGTGGGCCGACCGACCCGAACTCCCGGTCACACCTATGCGGATCGCCGCTGCGACCGTACGATCACGGAAAGTCAACTGTGAATGACGGGATCGATATCTGAACGAGCTGGGTTGCCGCGATATCGCTGGCTACGGTGAGAGAGGAAGAGCCTGCCAGGGGTGACGGGCTGCCGGACCAATCGAGAAGGAAACGAACTGTCTCCGCTACTGGGAGGGCGGGGTACGGGGGACGAGGGGCGCAAGTTGGAGGGGACCGGGCGCGCTGCCAGGTACCGGGATGTTTTCGCCAACGGCGAGTTCCGGGCCTTGTGGCTGGCCGAGCTCGTATCCAGTGCCGGCGACCAGGTGGCTCGGGTCGCCCTGTCGGTGCTGGTCTACGTGCGCACAGAGTCCGCGGCGCTGTCCGCGTTCACGTTCGCGTTGACCTTCCTGCCGGCCCTGCTGGGGCCGCTGCTGGCCGGTCTGGCCGACCGGTATCCGCGCCGCGAGGTCATGATTGTCTGCGATCTGTCCCGCGGCGCGGTGATGACGGTGATGGCGCTGCCGTTTGTCCCGCTATGGGCCATGTTTCCCCTGATTTTCGTTGCTCAACTGCTCAGTTCGCCGTCGAATGCGGCGCGTGGAGCGTTGTTGGCCGACGTTCTTACGGGAGACAAGCTCACCGTCGGGCAGGGCCTGCGGCAAATCGTCGGACAGATCGCCCAAGTCGGCGGCTTCGCCGTCGGCGGCTTTCTGGTGACCACGCTGAGTCCTTACGGATCACTCGGCGTGAATGCGGCGAGCTTCTTCGTGTCGGCGGCGGTGCTTTTTCTTGGTGTCCGTCACCGTCCGGCGGCGAATGGTGACGCTAAGTCCATATCGCTTCTGGAGTCGACCCGTCGCGGAGCGCGACTGGTCTTTGCCGACCGACAGCTGCGCACGCTTATCTGGATCATTTGGATGATCGGTCTGCCGGTGACCGCGGATGGTCTCGCGGTTCCCTACGCGTCGCACATTAGCTCGGATCCGACCGCCGGCAGCTGGTTGTTGGCGGCGTCTCCGGTCGGCGCCATCATCGGCGCGTTTCTGATCACCAAGCTCCAGCCGGCGATTCGGCTGCGGCTGATGGCGCCGCTGGCGGGGCTGTCCGGCCTGCCGCTGCTGGTGTGCGTGTGGCAGCCGAACCTGATCGTCTCGGCCGTGCTGTTCGCCCTGTCCGGGGCGGCGGCGGCCTACATGGTGGTGGCCCCCGCGACGTTCATCCAGCGGTCGCCGCAGGCCACCCGTGGCCAGGTCGTCGGGCTGATGACCTCGGGCTACATCGCTTCACAGGGGGTTTGTCTCGCGCTCGGCGGCGTGGTCGCCGACCGGTTGGGGCCCGGCGGGGCCCTGGGGGTGGCCGGTGCGGTCGCGCTGGTGCTGGGGGCGGTCCTGACCGTCGCCTGGCAGCGGGTGAGCCTCGCGGAGGTGAGCCATGGACCTGCTGAATCCGCAGCTTAGGCGGGCCGGAAGTAACCGACCCGCCTACGGGGCCGACTACTCCCAGCTGCTGCGTCTCTTGGATACGGTCATGGGTCAGGCCCCCTCCCAGATCAACTCGGGACAAACTTCCGTGCACAGTCTGCACTTGCAATGCGGCCCTTGCCAGGGTCAGCACAAGGGTAGATGCCTATTCGTGCTCGAGCGCGACAGAGGGGACGACAATGGCTGGCAAAACAGGTAGTAGGCAGATCATCGGTGAGAGTGGTTCGCTGCTGACCGTTCCGCTGCGCGCCATGTGTTACCAGCTGTTCGTCGTCGTTCTCGCGCTGGGCGCACTGGGGTGGTCGATGACCGCCGCCACGGTCACCGGAACCCACTGGCTGACGCTGGCGGTGCTCGTCGCCTGCGCGGTGGCGCACAACGAGTTGGCCCGCGGCATCGAGCAGGGCCGCCGCGAGGTGTCCGGCCCCGGCCACGTCGACCTGTGCTCCGTCTGGCTGTTCGCCGGCGCGCTGCTGCTGCCGCTGCCGCTGGTCGGACTGCTGCTGGTGCTGGTGTACGGGCACTACCAGTGGCGCAGCACGTTCATCGCCCTGCACCGCCGGGTCTTCTCCATCGCCGTCCTGGTGTTGTCCGCGCTGTCCGCGCACCAGGTGCTCAGCCTGGTCGGCGGCCCCGGCCACCTGTTCGGCCCCTCGGTGAGCACCACGGTCGGCGTGATCCTGCTGGCCCTGGCCGTCTACACCGGTGTCGACGTCGCCCTGATCGCCACCCGCGTGCACCTCTACGGCGCGCCCGGCGTGACCGTGCGCAAGGTCTTCGGCGACCCCAGCAAGCACATGCTGGAGATCTCCACCCTGTTCTACGGCTCGCTGCTGGCCTTCGCCGTCGGCTACAGCCCGATGCTGGTCGTGCTGGCCTTCCCGCCGGTGCTGATGCTGCACCGCTCGGTGCTGCTCAAGCAGGTCGAGGAGAAGTCGCGCAAGGACAGCAAGACCGGCCTGTTCAACAGCGAGGGCTGGCACCGCAACGCGACCCGTGAGCGTTCCCGCGCGCTGCGCGCCAAGGAGGGCTTCGGCGTGCTGATGGTCGACCTCGACCACTTCAAGAAGGTCAACGACACCTACGGCCACGTGGCCGGCGACGCGGTGCTCAAGGCGGTCGCCGACGCCATCTCGCACGAGGTCCGGGACTACGACTCGGTCGGCCGGTTCGGCGGCGAGGAGTTCGTGGTGCTGCTGCCGGGCATGGACGAGGACGACGGCTGTGGCGTGGCCGAGCGGATCCGCCACGCGGTGACGCAGCTGGTCGTGGAGGCGCCGGTCGAAGGCCGCACCACCCTGATCAGGAATCTGTCGGCGTCGATCGGCGTCTCGACCTTCCCCAGCGCCGGCGACGACATCGAGCCGCTGCTGCTGGCGGCCGACGCGGCGCTCTACGAGGCGAAGAACACCGGGCGAAATCGTGTGGTCGGCTGGACCGGCCTACGAAAGCCGGTGCTGGCGATGGCCGCCTGAACCTGGGCATGTCGCTCCGCCGGCGCTGACTGTATCGTTCCAGCGGGCGGGTGCGCTCGGCGGTTCGCCGCCGGCGGCCCCCTCGTAGGATGGTGCGCGAAAACGTCGAAATCCCCGAGGAGTGACCACCGATGCCTATCGCGACCCCTGAGGTCTACGCCGAGATGCTGGACCGGGCGAAGGCGAACGAGTTCGCATACCCGGCGATCAACGTGACCTCCTCGGAGACGTTGAACGCGGCGCTGCGCGGCTTCGCCGAGGCCGAGAGCGACGGCATCGTCCAGGTCTCCACCGGCGGCGCCGAGTTCCTGTCCGGCACCAAGGTCAAGGACATGGTCACCGGCGCGGCCGCGCTGGCCGAGTACGCCCACGTGGTGGCGGCCAAGTACCCGGTCAACATCGCGCTGCACACCGATCACTGCCCCAAGGACAAGCTGGACGGCTTCGTCCGCCCGCTGCTGGCGATCAGCCAGGAGCGCGTGGCCCGCGGCGAGAACCCGCTGTTCCAGTCGCACATGTGGGACGGCTCCGCGGTCCCGCTGGACGAGAACCTGACCATCGCCGCCGAACTGCTGGACCAGGCGGCCAAGGCCAACATCATTCTCGAGGTCGAGATCGGCGTGGTCGGCGGCGAGGAGGACGGCGTCGCCAACGAGATCAACGACAAGCTCTACACCTCCAACGAGGACTTCCTGAAGACGCTGGACGCGCTGGGCGCCGGGGAGAAGGGCCGCTACCTGCTGGCCGCCACCTTCGGCAACGTGCACGGCGTCTACAAGCCGGGCAACGTCAAGCTGCGCCCGTCGGTGCTCAAGGCCGGCCAGGACGTGGTGGCCGAGAAGCTGGGCAAGGCCGGCACCAAGCCGTTCGACCTGGTCTTCCACGGCGGCTCCGGCTCGCTGCCCGAGGAGATCCAGGAGGCGGTCAGCTACGGCGTGGTGAAGATGAACATCGACACCGACACCCAGTACGCCTTCACCCGGCCGATCGTCGACCACTTCTTCAAGAACTACGACGGCATCCTGAAGATCGACGGCGAGGTCGGCAACAAGAAGGTCTACGACCCGCGCAGCTACCTCAAGGCCGCCGAGGTCGGCATGGCCGCGCGCATCGCGCAGGCCGCCGAGCACCTCAAGTCCAGCGGTCGCATGATCGCCGGCTGAGTCCGCGGTCTCAGTCCTCGTCGAGCGCGTCCAGCAGCCGCTGGACGCGCTCGACGTCGTTTCGGCGGGATTCGGACGGGTCACGGCGCTCCGGCTGGCGTCCCGACGCCCCGAACGCCGGGACGCCAGCCGGGTGTGCGGCCCGGCCGGCGGTCCCGGTGCCCCCTGACACCGAGACCGCCCACCGGGTCCCGACCGGTCGTCCCCGTGCCCCGAACACGAAGACCGTCGGCCGGATGTCGCGATCGCCTGACTCCGTGCCCCGAACACGGAAGCAGCCGATCGGATGTCGCGGTCCGGCTGGCTGCCGCGATGCCCCGAACACCGGGGCAGCCAGCCGGATGCGCGCGGCGGACACCTCCCCAGGTCCCGCCGGGCGTCCACAGTGGAAGGTCGTTCCGCCGTGTTCCCCCTCGCACCACAGATCCTGTCGTGTCCGGCGGCCGCGGTGAATAGGTAATGGCCCCCATTTCCGGGCCGGGGGAAACCCTGGCTCAGGCCCTCAGGGACGGCGCCGGCTCGGCCTTGGCCGCGGTCAGCCGCGGGGCCAGGGCGGTGGCGGCGAGCCAGACCACGGCCAGCACGGCGGCGCTGACGGGGGCGGCCCAGTCGGCCCGGGGCGGGGCCGCCAACAGCACGGATTGCCCGTACAGCAAGGCATAGCTCACGGCGGTGACCGCGACGGCGCCGACCACCGGCCGCAGCCAGCGGGACAGCGGGAGCAGGAACATCAGGTCGACGGCCACGCCCGCGCCGAGCAGGAAGAACGGCACGGCCGACGGCGGGAAGGTCGTCGCGGTCAGCACCAGCCACAGCGCCGAGCGGAAGCCCACGTACAGGCCGGCCATGGCGGTCGCGGTCCAGCGCCGGCCCACGATCTGCCGGCCCAGCGCGAACAGCAGCACGCAGACCCCCAGTCCCCACACCGGATACACCCAGTCCGGCATGGGCAGCGAGAAGTGCACGATGCCGGCTCGGCCGACCGGCTGGTGGATCTGGTCCGAAGCGAACTGCAGCAGCTCCTGATTGGCGTAGGGGTGCCCCGGATTCGCGTCCCAGGACGCGATCTCCAGCACGCCGTACTCCTGCTGCTCGTTGGGGAACCAGAAGTCCTCGAACACCAGCGTCAGCAACACGATCAGGCCCGGCGCGAACCACCGTCCCCGGGCGGCGTTGCGGTGCCAGCCCAGGGCGACGCCGATCAGCATGCCGGCGGTGCCGATGAACAGCAGCGAGTGCGACGGGCTCCAGGTGGTGATGTCCAACCCGTTCACGGTGTGGTTGACCACGTCGATCGGGATGGCGACGAGGAACAGCCCGGTGCCCCACTGCATCCAGCGCAGCGTGGTCCTGTCCGCGCCGTAGCCGGTGTAGGTGTGGAACAGCACCAGCGCGACCGCGATGCCGGTGCCGACGGTGTTCAGGTCGTGCGGCGGCGCGAGGTTGTCGCGAATGGTCCAGAAGTGCCACGAGATGTCCCACGAGCCGCCGAGCAGCTTGAGCACCAGGGCGACGAACCACCAGCCGTACATGATCGAGACCAGTTCGGCCGGGGTCTGCCGGCCGGCCGCCCCGCGTGTCCAGTACAGCGACCACAGCTCGCGCACGCGTGCCACGGACCAGCCTTTGGTGCTCATGGCAGCGAGCATGGTCGCTCGTTCATCTCGATTCCACCGTTTCGACCGAACCGAGATCAGGCCCATACCACCCGATCGGGTGGGTGACGCGCATTGCTCCGACCGGGTGTGAGTGGGCAATGTCACCGGTCTAACCGAGTACGGGAGTGATCAGAAGTGAACAAGCGTGTCGTCGCTGGTGTTGTGGTCACCGCGCTGGTGCTGGTGGCCGGCGGGGCCATCGTCCGGCTCATGCTGAGCTGACCGCGTTTTTCGGGGGACCGCGGGTCGGGCACGATGAGGCCATGAGCCTGAACGACAACCTGCTCGGCCCCGGCCCCACCCTGCTGCCCGACCGTCCCGAGCTCCAGAAGCAGCTCGAGGACGGCGCCGACCCGGCGGCTGTCGCACGCACCGCCCCGGACTTCAGCGAGGCGTGGGCGGCGCTGGCCGAGCGTGCGCTGGCCGACGGCGACGCCATCGCCGCGTACGCCTACGCCCGCACCGGCTACCACCGCGGCCTGGACCAGCTGCGTCGCAACGGCTGGAAGGGCTTCGGCCCGGTGCCGTGGTCGCACCGGCCCAACCAGGGCTTCCTACGCGCGCTGGCCGCGCTGGCCAAGGCCGCCGGCGAGATCGGCGAGACCGAGGAGCTCGACCGCTGCCGCACCTTCCTAGCCGACAGCGACCCCCAGGCGCCGGCCGCGCTCGGCCTGGCCTGATCCGAGGTGTTGACGCGGCTGCGGGCGCAGCTGCGCCGCCGACTGCGGCGGTTGCAGCGGATGGCCCTGCCCATCGCCCAGGCCGGGATGGCGGCCGGCGGCGCGTGGCTGGTCTCCGCCGACCTCGTCGGCCACGCCCGGCCGTTCTTCGCGCCCACGGCCGCCGTCACCTGCATCGGGGTGGCCCTGGGCCAGAAGCTGCGCCGGGTCATCGAGCTGGTGGTCGGGGTCAGCGTCGGGGTCGGCGTCGGGGACCTGCTGATCTCCCGGATCGGCTCCGGCACCTGGCAGATCGTGCTGGTCGTGGCCCTGGCCATGGCCGCCGCCGTGCTGCTCGACGGCGGGGCGGTGATCGCCCTGCAATCCGGCACCTCGGCCGTGCTGGTGGCCACCCTGCTGCCGCCGTCGGCCGGCGGCGGCTTCGACCGGATGATCGACGCCCTGATCGGCGGCAGCATGGGCCTGATCGCCATCGCCCTGTTCCCGCCCAATCCGCTCACCCTGGCCCACCGGCACGGCCGGGTCGTGCTGGGCGAGCTGGCCGGCGTGCTGCGGGCCATCGCCGCCGCCGTGCCCGACCGGGACACCGTGGCCGCCGCGGCCGCGCTGAGCCGGGCCCGGGCCAGCCAGAAGGCCATCGACGAGTTCAAGACCGCCCTGGTCACCAGCGCCGAGGTCGCCACCATCGCCCCGCTGCGCTGGCGCAACCGGGCCGAGCTGGACCGCTACCGCAACGCCGCCGGGCCGATCGACCTCGCCGTGCGCAACACCCGGGTGCTGGCCCGACGGGCCCTGGCCGTGCTGCGGGACGACGAGGAGCCGCCGGGCAAGCTGCCCGACGTGCTGGAAAGCCTGGCCAACGCCGTCGACGTCTTCCGCGACGAGCTGGCCCGCGGCGTCGATCCCGTGCGCACCCGGGCCCTGCTGCGCACCGTCGCTGACGAGTCCGACCACCTGCTCACCGCCGACGACTTCTCGGTCCGGGTGATGGTGGCCCAGCTCCGCTCCATCGTCGTCGACCTGCTCGTGGCCACCGGCGTCAGCCGCTCCGACGCCCTCTCGGCCCTCCCCCCGCTCTAGAGAGAAGCTCGGAAGGCGGCTTTCCTCCACTCCGAGTGTAGGAATGCCGCCTTCCGAGCTCGGGGGTCAGCCCTCGGGGCGGTTGAGCACCCCCAGCAGGGCCTTGTGCACGGCCTCGTGGTCCTTGTCGTCCACCAGCTGGCAGTCCGACGCCGAGAGCCGGTACCACTCGTCCGCGCCCTCGTAGCGGACCTCCACGGTCACCGCGCCGTCGGCCAGCGTGGTGCGCAGCTCCAGGTCGCCGGTGATCACGCCGACGTCGTCGGTCATGACGCCGCCGGGTCCGGCCTTGAACAGGGACGTGAGCGTCACAGCAAACCCCTCGCCAGCCGCAGGTCGTCGGTGTTGCGGTACCAGGTCCACTTGGTCACCGGGCGCGGGTGCGGCACGCCGTCCAGCCGCACGATCGCCGGCACGCAGCCGATCTGGCAGGCCCGGCCGTGGGCGGCGGCGGTCCGCTTGACCAGCAGCGTGCGGCGCGTCACCTGGACGAGCAGGCCGGCGCCCCGATCCGGGTCCGGACTGACGGTAATCCGGCTGGCCTGGCCGCGCAGCACCACCGACTCGTCGCAGTAGGCCATGCCCCGCACCGGGCCGATCACGCCCCGGCCGACCAGCACGCCGCCGCTGTCGTCGCGCAGCAGCGGCACCGGGTCGGGTTGCCCTTCCAGGGCAACGTCGAGTGCCCGGGAGACGTCGAGTGGCAGATCCCACAGCGAGGCCACTGTCGAGTCCGCCTCGGTCGGCGCGAAGCCGACCGTCACCTCGCGCAGCCGCTCGGTACGCAGCAGCCGCAAGGCGACCGCGGCCAGGTCGGCGTCGCCGCCGACCACCACCAGCCGGCGGCCGTCCAGGCCCTTGACCAGGTGATCCACATCGTCCTTGCCGGGGCGGGAGGGCACGGCGACCAGCTCCACGTCGTCACGGTCGGCAAGAGCTGGTGACTGAGCGTGACCCGCGTTCTTTCCGCAGGCCAGCACTAGTGCACCCATCGCTTCCTCCTGGTCTACAGTCGTGCACCGGCATTCGGCCTTTAGTCGTCTAGCACGGGGAGTCTCACATGCCTGCCATCGTCCTGATCGGCGCCCAGTGGGGCGACGAAGGCAAGGGCAAGGCCACCGACCTGCTCGGTGACCGCATCCAGTGGGTCGTGCGGTACCAGGGCGGCAACAACGCCGGCCACACCGTGGTGCTCCCCGACGGGCAGAACTTCGCCCTGCACCTGATCCCGTCCGGCATCCTCACGCCCGGCGTGCACAACGTGATCGGCAACGGCGTCGTCGTCGACCCCGGTGTGCTGCTGGAGGAGCTGGCCGGGCTGGAGGCCCGCGACGTGGACACCAGCAAGCTGCTGATCTCCGCCGACGCGCACCTGATCATGCCGTACCACGTGGCCATCGATAAGGTCAGCGAGCGCTACCTGGGCAAGGCCAAGATCGGCACCACCGGCCGCGGCATCGGGCCGGCCTACCAGGACAAGGTCTCCCGCGTCGGCGTCCGCGTGCAGGACCTGCTGGACGAGAAGATCCTGCGGCAGAAGGTCGAGGCCGCGCTGGACTTCAAGAACCAGCTGCTGGTCAAGGTGTACAACCGCAAGGCCATCGACCCCGAGCAGGTCGTCGACGACGTGCTCAAGCACGCCGAGGGCTTCGAGCACCGCATCGCCGACACCCGGCTGCTGCTCAACCAGGCCCTGGACCGGGGCGAGAACGTGCTGCTGGAGGGCTCGCAGGGCACGCTGCTGGACGTCGACCACGGCACCTATCCGTTCGTCACCTCGTCCAACCCCACCTCCGGCGGCGCGTCGGCCGGCTCCGGCATCGGGCCCACCCGGATCACCACCGTCATCGGCATCCTCAAGGCCTACACCACCCGCGTCGGCTCCGGTCCGTTCCCCACCGAGCTCAACGACGAGATGGGCGAGCGCCTGCGCAAGACCGGCGGCGAGTTCGGCGTCACCACCGGCCGCTCCCGCCGCACCGGCTGGTTCGACGCCGTCATCGCCCGCTACGCCGCGCGGGTCAACGGCATCACCGACTACTTCCTCACCAAGCTCGACGTCCTGTCCGGGCACGAGACCGTGCCGGTCTGCGTCGCCTACGAAGTGGACGGTCAGCGGGTCGACGAGATGCCCATGACCCAGACCGACGTCCACCACGCCGTGCCCGTCTACGAGGAGCTGCCCGGCTGGTTCGAGGACATCAGCGCCTGCCGCACCTTCGAGGAGCTGCCGGCCAACGCCCGCGCCTACGTCGAGTACCTCGAGTCCATCGCCGGCGCGCGCATCTCCGCCATCGGCGTCGGCCCCGGCCGCGACCAGACCATCGTCCGCCACCAGTTCGTCAACTGACCGAGGACTCGCGGCTGGGTCAGAGCAACTGATCCAGCCGCAAGGCGACCGGGAACGGCACGTCGGTGCGGAACTCCCCGGTCACCGCTTCACGGTCCTGATAGCCGAACTCGCCCGCCAGGTGGCACTCCACCAGCGACACCGGGTCCGTGATGTCGAGGATCCAGTAGTGCTGGATGCCGGCGTCGGCGTACTCGAGGTGCTTGGTCTTGTAGTCGGTTCGCTTCGATCCCGGCGACACGATCTCGACGATCACCGCCACATCGGAGGCGCGGATGAGACCACCCTTCTCTCGGACCCGCCTACGGGCCTTTCGATCCACGATGATCAAGTCCGGACGCCGAACAGAACCTGGGCCGTCTGCGGGAGCGAATTCCAAGTCGACGTCCATGTCCGGGATCGGCTCAAGTTCGTCCGGCAGTTGCGGCTCCAGTCGGACAGCCAGCTTGTAGCCGGCGAAGTTGTGGTCGGGGACGGGCCTCGGGGACACGATCAGGCGGCCTTCTACTAGCTCGGTGTACCCGTTCTCGTCCTCGCCCAGTTCCCTGTACTCCGCGACGGTGTACAGGCGGCTGAGCCAGCCAGGAAGGACGGTCATCGATTGCTCCTTTTGTCCTAACCGCTGTCCCGCGGGCCATGGTTCCACGATCGTGCTACAAGCGCGATCGCCATGTGCCGGTGAGCATCGCTTCCTCCAGGTCGAGTTCACGCATCACCTTGCGCATGACCTCGTCGTCCAGCCGGCCGGCGGCGCGCTCGGCGACGAGGACTTCCCGTTGCTTGGCCAGCAATTCCCGGCGCACGCGGGTGATCGCGCCCTCCTGGGACGGGTCCTGATCGATGAGGCGGTCGCGCATCTGCATCATCTGGTGCATGCGCTGGCCGAACATCTTGCGCTGCTCCACGGGAATCTCGGCCGGCACGAGCTCGGACAGCATGGCCTTCGCGGCCTTGGCGGCGATCTGGCGCGCCCGCTGCTCCTGGGCGGAGTCCTCGGGTTTGGGCAGCTTGAGCGCCCGGATCAGCCACGGCAGGGAAATCCCTTGCAGCAGAAGGGTTCCGACGGTGACCACAAACGCGGCGAACTGGATGTAGGCCCAGCCGGGGGTGTCCTCGGGGATGCCGGCGGCGGCGGCCAACGTGACGACGCCGCGCATGCCGGTCCACGACAGGACGGCGCTGATCTTCCAGGACGGCCGGCGCCGGCGGCGGATCAGGCGCAGCAGGATGTTGCGGCCGAAGACGAACACGATCCGCACGAGGATGACCACGGCCAGCAGGGCCAGGGCCGTCGGCAGCAGGTCGAGGCCGGAGACTCCCTTGAGCACGAACGGAAGTTCCAGGCCGATCAGGCCGAAGACCAGGGACTCCAGCAGAACGTCCACAGTGGTCCAGACCGACTGCTCCTGCAACCGGGTGGCGTAGCCGGCCTTCGGGGAGTTGTGCCCGAGGTACAGGCCGGCGGCGACCACGGCCAGCACGCCGGAGCCGTACAGCTGCTCGGCGACCATGTAGGCGGCGAACGGAACCACCATGCCCAGCACCGATTCCAGCACGGTGTCGTCCAGGTGGGTCCGCGCGAAGTGGGCGAGAACGCCGATCACCAGACCGACGGCGATGCCCACCACCACGGCGATGACAAACGTGGACAGCTGCGAGAACAGGCCGGTGCTGGCCCCGGCGATGCCGGCCAGCGCCACCTTGTACAGGGTCAGCGCGGACGCGTCGTTGACCAGCGATTCCCCGGTGAGCACGGTCATCGGGCCGCGGGGCAGCCCGAGCTTGCGGCCGATGGCCACGGCGGCGACGGCGTCGGGCGGGGCGACCACGGCGCCGAGCAGCAGCGCCACTTCCCATGGCAGCTCGGGCGCCAGCAGGTGCGCCACGAGGCCGACGGCGAACGCGGTGATCACCACCAGCACCACGCCGAGCTGGATGATCGGGTCGGCGACGGCCTTGAAGCTCAGGTACGAGCTGTCCAGCGAGGCCGAGTACAGCAGCGGTGGCAGCACCACGCCCAGCAGGATGTGCGGATCCAGTTGAAAGCCGTCGGCCCCCGGCAGGAACGAGATCGCCAACCCCACCACGACCAGCAGCAGCGGGGCCGGCAGATCACGCCGCCGGGCGAACGCCGTGACGGCGATCGCGCCGACAACCAGGAGCAGCAACTGGGCTCCGTGCATGCGAAAACCTCCCTGACCGACAGACTCCCAGGATCCGGGACCCCGGCCGACCAGCGTTGACACACCGGCGACGGCTCGCCAAGACTCCCACGCATGGGTGAACGACTGGTCGCACGTATCCACGTGGACCTCCGGCGGCAGGCCAGCGCGGTCTGTCCGGTTCGCTGACTCCTCTCACCGACTGAGAAGCCTCACCTTCGCGCGCCCGCACCCCGTCGGAGGAATCGTGTCGATTCCCGTCCTGGCCGCCGATCGCACGAACGACACGTCGTCGTCGGCCGCCGCCGTCCCCCACCGCAGACCCCGCCGCCGTCCGCTGTCCGGACTGTGGCGCTGGGCCAGCCCGATCGGCCTGCTGCTGGCCTGGCAGCTGGCCAGCAGCACCGGCGTGCTGCCCGAGGACAAGCTGGCCTCGCCGGCCAAGGTGCTGGCCGCGGGCATCGATCTGGCCACCTCCGGCCAGCTGGGTGACGCATTCGTGGTGTCGCTGCGCCGGGTGCTGATCGGCGTCGCGATCGGCGCGGTGATCGCGCTGGTGCTGGGCATCACCGCCGGCCTGTCGCGCTGGGGCGCGGTGCTGGTCGACCCGCCGGTGCAGATGCTGCGCACACTGCCGTTCCTCGGCCTGATCCCGCTGTTCATCATCTGGTTCGGCATCGGCGAGGAGCCCAAGGTCGCCCTGGTCGCCCTGGGCTTCGCGTTTCCCTTGTACCTCAACGTGTACGCCGGCATCAGGGACACCGATCCGCAGCTGCTGGAGGCGACCGCGGTGCTCGGCTTCACCCGCTGGGAGCGGCTGGTGCACGTGGTGCTGCCGGCCGCGCTGCCGCAGGCGCTGGTGGGGCTGCGGCAGGGCCTCGGCGTGGCCTGGCTGTCGCTGATCGTCGGCGAGCAGATCAACGCCGACGCCGGGCTCGGCTACCTGATCAACAACGCCCGGGACTTCCTGCGCACCGACCAGGTCGTGGTCGGCCTGGTCGTGTACGCCGGGCTGGGCCTGGCCACCGACGCGCTGGTCCGCGCGCTGGAGAGGAGAGCGCTCAGATGGCGCACCACACGGTAACCGTGCGCGGCCTGGTCCGGCAGTTCGGGCCACGCCGCGTGCTCGACGATCTGGACCTTGTTGTCCGGCAAGGGGAATTCGTCGCATTGCTGGGCCGCAGCGGCTCCGGCAAGTCGACGCTGCTGCGGATCCTGGCCGGCCTCGACCGGGAGGCCGACGGCGAGATCTCGGTCGACGGCACCGTCTCCGTCGCCTTCCAACAGCCGCGGCTGCTGCCGTGGCGGCGGGTCTGGCGCAACGTCTCCCTTGGCCTGCACGGAGTCGACGGCCGCTCCGTCGCCGAGAAGGCGCTGGCCGAGGTGCAGCTCGGCGATCACGCCCAGGCATGGCCCCTGACGCTGTCCGGCGGCGAGGCGCAACGCGTCTCCCTGGCCCGGGCGCTGGTCCGCGAGCCCGACCTGTTGCTGCTCGACGAGCCGTTCGGCGCGCTGGACGCGCTGACCCGGCTGGCCATGCACCGCCTGGTCGACGACCTCTGGCAGCGACACCGTCCGGCGGTGCTGCTGGTCACCCACGACGTCGACGAGGCGCTGGAGCTGGCCGACCGAGTCCTCGTGCTGGACGAGGGCCGCATCGTCGCCGAGCACACGCCCCCGGCCGGCCGGCCCCGCCGGCACGCCGACCTGACCGAACTGCGGGCCCGCGTGCTCGCCGATCTGGGAGTTGTCACCGATGAAGCTGCGTAAGGCCCTGTTACCGCTGCTGGCCGTGTCGGCGCTGGCGCTGGCCGGCTGCGGCAGCGGCGCGTCGGCCGCGTCCAGCGGCCAGGTGGTGCTCAAGGTCGGCGACCAGAAGGGCGGCTCGCAGGCCCTGTTGCAGGCGGCCGGGCTGCTCGACGGCACCTCATACAAGATCGAGTGGTCCACCTTCACCTCCGGCCCGCCGCTGCTGGAGGCGGCCAACGCCAACGCCATCGACATCGGCGGGGTCGGCAACACGCCGCCGATCTTCTCGGCCGCGGCCAACGCCAAGATCGCCATCGTGCAGGCCGGGCAGAAGAACGGGCCCGGCGACGCCATCCTGGTGCCGGGCGACTCGCCGATCCAGAAGCCGGAGCAGCTCAAGGGCAAGACCATCGCGGTCGCCCAGGGCAGCTCGGCCCACGGCCAGCTGCTGACCGTGCTCAACAAGTACGGCATCGCGGTGTCCGATGTGAAGGTCAACTATCTCCAGCCCTCCGACGCCTACGCCGCCTTCACCCAGAACCGCGTGGACGCCTGGGCCATCTGGGATCCCTATACCTCCCAAGCCTTGTTGCAGGCCCACGCGCGGTCGATCGTCAACGGCACCAGCGGCACCGCCAACGGCTACTCCTTCCAGGTCGCCGGCAAGACCGCGCTGGCCGACCCGGCCAAGGCCGCCGCCATCAAGGACTACCTGGCCCGGCTGACCAAGGCCCAGCAGTGGTCCGACTCGCACAAGGACGCCTGGGCCGCGGCCTGGTCCAAGGTCACCGGGCTGGACCCGGCGGTGGCCAAGGCGGCCGTGGACAACGGGGCCACGCTGCCGATCCCGTTGGACGACAAGGTGATCGCCTCCGAGCAGCAGCTGGCCGACGCGTTCACCGCGGCCAAGGTCATTCCGGGCAAGGTGGCGTTCGCCGACTTCGTCGACAAGCAGTACGAGAGCACGGGGAGCTGACGATGAGCGTTGTCCTGCACTGGTTCCTGCCCACTTCGGGGGACGGCCGCACCATCGTCGACCGGTTCCACGGCTCGCAGGAGGCCGGCGCCCCGGCCCAGCGCGGCCCGGACATCGACTACCTGGCCCAGATCGCCCGCGCCGCCGAACAACTGGGCTTCGTCGGCGTGCTCACGCCGACCGGCACCTGGTGCGAGGACGCGTGGCTGACCACGGCCGCGCTGATCGCCCACACCGAGCGGCTCAAGTTCCTTGTCGCCTTCCGGCCCGGCACGGTGTCACCGACCCTGGCCGCCCAGATGGCCGCCACCTACCAACGCATCTCGCGCGGCCGGCTGCTGCTCAACGTGGTCACCGGCGGCGACGCGATCGAGCAGCAGCGCTTCGGCGACTGGCTGGAGCACGACCAGCGCTACGCCCGCACCGACGAGTTCCTGGCCATCGTGCGCAAGCTGTGGAGCGGCGCCCCGGTCGACTTCGACGGCCAGCACCTGAGCATCGCCGGCGGCCTGGTGCCGACGCCGCCGGACCCGCTGCCGCAGATCTACTTCGGCGGATCCTCCGACGCCGCCCTGCCCGTCGCCGCGCGGCACGTGGACGTGTACCTGACGTGGGGCGAGCCGCCGGCCCAGGTGGCCGAGAAGATCGCCCGCGTCCGGGAGTTGGCCGAGGCCCAGGGGCGGACCCTGCGGTTCGGCATCCGCCTGCACACGATCAGCCGGGACAGCTCGCGCGAGGCGTGGGCCGAGGCCGACCGGCTCGTCGAGGCGATCGACCCGGCCACGCTGGCCCGGGCCCAGTCGCAGCTGGGGGCCAGCCAGTCCGTCGGGCAGCAGCGCATGGTCGCCCTGCACGGCGGCCGGCTGGACAAACTGGAGATCTACCCCAACCTGTGGGCCGGCATCGGCCTGGTCCGCGGCGGGGCCGGCACCGCGCTGGTCGGCAGCCACCAGGAGGTGGCCGACCGGATCGAGGAGTACCACTCGCTCGGCGTCGAGGAGTTCATCTTCTCCGGCTACCCGCACCTGGAGGAGGCCTACTGGTTCGGCGAGGGCGTGCGGCCGGAGCTGGTCCGGCGCGGGCTGGTCGACGACACGGTGTCCACTTCAGCTCGCCGCGAACTCGTTCCCGCGCTGTAGCGGAAATAAGCCCCTGCGGGCCCGGGTTGGTCCCGTACGACAGCAGTCGAACAATTGGGGTGTTCAAATGCGTGCACTGCTCGTGGACTCGTCCGCCAAGACCGGGCTGCGGCTCGGCGAGGTCGCCGACCCGACGCCCGCGCCCAACCAGGTGCTCGTCGAGGTCAAGGCGATCTCGCTGAACTACGGCGACTCCGGCGGCGGCTACGGCGCCGAGGACGGCAAGGTCCAGGGCTGGGACGCGGCCGGCGTGGTGGTCAAGGCCGCCGCCGACGGCAGCGGGCCCGAAGTCGGCTCACGTGTGGTCACCTTCGGCTTCGGCGGTGGCGGCTGGGCGCAGCTGCGCGCCGTCGACACCGCCGAGCTGGCCGTGCTGCCCGACGGCGTCGACTTCGCCCAGGCCGCCGCGCTGCCGGTGGCCGCGGTGACGGCCCTGCGCGCCCTGCGGCGGTTCGGCTCCGTGCTCGGGCGTCGGATCCTCGTCACCGGCGCGGCCGGCGGTGTCGGCCGCTTCGGGGTGCAGCTGGCCGCGCAGTCCGGCGCGCACGTGATCGCGTCGGTCGGCAGCGTGGCCCGCGGCGAGGGGCTCAAGGAGCTCGGCGCGGCGGAAGTCATTGTCGGCGTTGAAGGTCTGGAAGGTCCGCTGCACGGCGTGCTGGACAACGTCGGCGGTCCCAACCAGGTCGTGGCCTACGGCCTGCTGGCCGAGGACGGCTCGATCCAGTCCATCGGCGCCACCTCCGGCGAGCCGGCCGTGTACCCGCCGTACGCCACCGTCGGCCCGCGCGGTCGGTTGGAGGGCTTCATGATGGGCGGCGGGCTGGGCGAGGACCTCGCCTACGTCACGTCGCTGGTCGGCGCGGGCCGGCTCGACGTGCAGATCGGCTTCCGGGGCAGCTGGGAGAACTTCGAGGACGCCATCGCCGCCCTGCTGGGCCGCAAGGTCGTCGGCAAGGCCGTGCTGGACGTCTCCTGAGACTCGGGGGCCGTGCTCACTCGCGGGTGAGCGCGGCCTCCTCCAGGTCCAGTTCCCGTTGCACCCGGCGGAAAACCTCGTCGTCGATCTCGTGCGCGTCGCGGGCCGCGAGGAACACCTCCCGCTCCGCCACCAACATCGTCAGGCGCAACTGCTTCCACCGGGCGGCGGTCGTCTCGCCCTTGGCCCGATGCTCGGCCAACGCCTTCAACCGCGCCACCACCGGCTCCGGCGCCTGCCCGTCAGCGGCCTCCGCCAGCCGGGCCACCGCCGCCTCGGCCGCCGTCGCCTTCACCTGCGCCTCGGCCGCCGTGTCGACGCGCTCGTCGTCGTTGCGCACGCCGAGCAGGCGGATCAGGCCCGGCAGCGAAAGTCCTTGCACCATCAGGGTTCCCACCGTGACGACAAACGTGCACAGCACGATCACGTCCCGGCCGGGCATGGTCAGCGGCAGCGCCGAGGCGGCGGCCAGCGACACCACACCCCGCATCCCGGTCCAGGCCACGATGAACACCGCCCGCGGGGCCGGGGCGTCTTCCCGGGCCCGGATCTTCGCCGACAACAGCCGTGGCACGTACGTGCCCGGGTACATCCACAAGATCCGGATCACCATCGCCGCCAGCAACACCACCAGCGCCGCGCCGAACAGCGGCCACGTCGCGCCGCTGTCGGCCAGCACGAAACGCAGCTGCAGGCCGATCAGCCCGAACACCCAGGACTCCAGCAGCAGGTCCACCGCGCGCCAGACCGCCGTCTCCTGCAACCGGGTCGCGTAGCCCGCGCGTGGCGCGTTGTGGCCCAGGTACAGGCCCGCCGCCACCACCGCCAGCACGCCCGAGGTCTGCGCCGCCTCCCCGATCAGGTACGCGCCGAACGGCACCAGCATGCCCAGGCCGCTCTCCAGCAGGCTGTCGCGCAGCCGCAGGCGGATCCAGTGCACCACCACGCCGATCAGGTAGCCGATCAGCGTGCCGCCCACCGATGCCGCCAGGAACGTCACGATGCCCGTACCCCACGACATCGCCTCGCCCGTGGCCGCCGCGACCGCCACCTTGTAGGCCGTCAGCGCCGTCGCGTCGTTGACCAGGCTCTCCCCCGTGAGCAAGGTCATGATCCGCCGCGGCAGGCCCAGCTTGCGGCCGATCGCCACCGCCGCCACCGCGTCCGGCGGGGCCACGAGCGCGCCCAGCACCAGCGCCGCCGGCAACGGCAGCGCCGGGATCACCAGGTGCGCCACCAGCCCCACGCCCAGCGTCGTGGCCAGCACCAAGCCCACCGCCAGCAGCGCGATCGGCCGGATGTTGCGGCGGATGTTGACGTAGGAGCTGTCCAGCGCCGAGGAGTAGAGCAGCGGCGGCAGCACGATCACCAGCACCAGCTCGGGCTCCAGCCGGAAGTCCGGCACGCCCGGCGCGAACGACACCGCCAGGCCCACCGCCACCAGCAGCAGCGGCGCCGGCCAGTCCAGCCGGCGGGCCACCGCCGTCACCGCCAGCGATCCGGCCAGCAGTAGGAGAATCTGCACACCTTCCACAGCGGGAGCGTATTGAGGACCGCCGGGTTCCGTGCGCCGGCCGCCGGCCTCCGACCGCACCTGTAGGCTGTTCGGTCGTGCGCGTCCTCGTCATCGGGTCTGGTGCCCGGGAGCATGCCCTGTTGCTGGCGTTGGCCAAAGACCCGGCCGTGACCGCGTTGGCCTGCGCCCCCGGCAACGCCGGCACCTCGGCCGTGTCCGAGACCTACGGTGTCGACCTCACCGACCCGACCGGCGTGGCCGCCCTGGCCAAGGAGTGGAACGCCGACCTGGTGGTGATCGGGCCCGAGGTGCCGCTGGTCGCCGGGGCCGCCGACCCCGTGCGCGACGCCGGCATCCCGTGCTTCGGGCCGTCCAAGGAGGCCGCCCGGATCGAGGGCTCCAAGGCCTTCGCCAAGGACGTCATGCTCGCCGCCGACGTGCCGACCGCCCGCAGCGAGATCGTCGACACCCCCGCTCGGCTCGACGCCGCCCTGCGCCGCTTCGGGCCCACCTGGGTCGTCAAGGACGACGGTCTGGCCGCCGGCAAGGGCGTCGTCGTCACCAAGGACTACGACGTCGCTCGGGCCCATGCCATGCACCTGCTCGACGGTGGGCACCCCGTGCTGCTCGAGTCCTTCCTGGACGGTCCCGAGGCCTCCCTGTTCTGCGTCGTCGACGGCGCCACCGTCGTTCCCCTGCTGCCCGCCCAGGACTTCAAGCGCGTCGGCGACAACGACGCCGGGCCCAACACCGGTGGCATGGGCGCTTACAGCCCGCTGCCCTGGGCCCCCACCGACCTCGTCGACGACGTCGTCGCCCGCTGCGTGCAGCCCGTCGTCGACGAGCTCGCCTCCCGTGGGGCCCCCTTCTCCGGGCTCCTCTACTGCGGCCTCGCCCTGACCTCGTCCGGTCCGCAGGTCATCGAGTTCAACTGCCGCTTCGGCGACCCCGAGACCCAGGCCGTGCTGGCCCTGCTCAAGACCCCCATCGCCGGCCTCTTCCTGGCCGCCGCCGAGGGCCGTCTCGCCACCCATCCCGCCCTCGAGTGGGAGGACGGGGCCGCCGTCACCGTCGTCATCGCCGCCGAGGGCTACCCCGGCCGTCCCCGCACCGGCGACGTCATCACCGGCGCCGAGCTCGACGGCGTCCTCCACGCCGGCACCCGCCGCCGCGACGACGGAGCCGTCGTCTCCGCCGGCGGCCGTGTGCTCTCCGTGGTCGGCACCGGCCCCACCCTCGCCGCCGCCCGCGCCGATGCATACCGCCTCGTCGACCGTGTCGAGCTCACCGGCTCCCACCACCGCACCGACATCGCCCTCAAGGCCGTCGACGGTGAGGTTCGCATCCCCTCCTAGGGAACCCCCGCACCCCCTCCCACGTCGAACACAGGCACGGCACACACCATCGTTGGTAGCCTGCGAACCGGGTCCGACTAGTCACGAAGCGTGCGGGGGCGGTCTTCATGGAAAAGGCGGAACAGGTCGGCGCCGACCTCGGCGTCATCAACGCCATCACGGCGCCGTTCGCTCCGGTCGCCGACGAGTACGCCGGCATCGCCGGCGGCCAGATCACGGTCAACCACGACACGGTCCTGCAAGCCGGAAAGATCATTCAGCAGCAGGTCGACCAACTGAACGCGATCACCCGACCCAAGCTGCTCAACATCGACACGGGTGTGCTCGGCAACGATCTGGTCAGCCAGGCGGCGACCGAGGAATGGTCCAAGCTCCTGGCGACCAATGAGGACTCGTACACGAACCGGATCGGCCAGTACATCGACGGCCTCGAGAAGCTGGCCGAACAGCTCAGGACTGCGGCGCAGCAGTACGGCTTCACCGAGGAGCAGATCAAAGACGCGTTTGGAGCCAAGTAGTGCGAGTCGGTACTCGAGTCGGTGTCGCGGTCGTGCTGGTCGGCGTTGCGGCGGCCGGCTGCACAACCCAGGATCCAGGCACCGCGAGCCCCGGATCGACCTCGACGGCGGGCAGCCCGTCGGTATCGGTTCCCGCGCGCCCGAAGAACCTGAACGTGGCGAATGTCGACCCGTGCACGGTGCTGTCCGCCGACCAGATGGCACAGCTCAAGGTCAAGAGCAGCGCTCCTGGCCCTGGATGGGACCAGACCGGTGCGACATCGAGTTGCTCGTTCCAGGTGACCGACCCGGTCGCCTACACCATGAGTTTGCGGCTCGACCCGAAGCGTGGCATCGATTACTGGCTCACCTATACCGGCACCTGGACGGCTCGGCAGACCACGGTGTCGTCGTTTCCGGCGGTGCAGACCATCGTGAAGGGCGACAACTGGGACACCGCGGTCGGCCACCGTTGCGAGACGATAGTCAGCACGGCCGACGGACAGGAGCTGGTCGCCGCGGTCCTGCCGCACAGCGGCAATCTCAGCAACACCCAGATGCTTGACCTGTCGAAGCAATTGGCCAGCCTGGCGTTGGCGACGTTGCAGGCGAAGAGCTAGGGCGGAGGACGACCATGGCATCGAAGCTGGGTGACATCCGATTCGAGGGTTTCTCCAACGCGCAACTCGCGGATCAGGTGAACAAGCTGAAAGAAGGACAGGGTGCCGCCGCGTTGCACCCGGTCATCGACGCGCTACACAGCATCGCCCAGGACCTCGACGCCACGAACCAGATCCTCACCACGCAACTCGGCAAGATCGGGATCGACTGGCAGAGTGTGGCCGGCCAAGGTGGCCACCAGGTGTTGACCTCGACGGTGAATTACGGTGACCAATCGCAGTACCACATTGACACCGCGAACTCCGGGCTGACGACGCAGAGCGATTCCTATGCGGTGGCGAAGAGCGCGCCGGCGCCGTCCAGCGACACCAACAAGACCTTTGTCGACAACGCGGCTGGCTTCTTCGGGTATCAGACCGACCATGCCAAGGACGTCGAGCAGGCGCAGGCCGACCGCGATCAGGCGATCCAGCAGCTGAATGGCTATCAGCAGAACTCCGCCGATGCGATTGCCAGCACTACGCCGATGAGTGCGCCGCCGACCATCGGGTTGACGGCGCAGCCGGTGCAGGGCACGTCGATCGGGCAGGTGGGCTACAGCGGAACGGCCGGGGGCTATGCGGGCCCGGGCGGCGGTGGCTATGGCGGCGGGGGCTACTCCCAGGTGGGAGGCCCAGGCGGCGGCGGATATGCGGCGCCGGGGGCGGTTCCTGGGGGCGGCGCGGGTGGCGTGCCGGGGCCGGGGGGCGTGTCGGGGGTGGGCCCGGGAATGGGTCGGCTGCCGAGCGCGATGCCGCCGGCGGCGGCAGCGGCGAGTGGGCTGCTGGCGGAGGAAGTGGGGCTGGGGGCGGCGCTGGCCGGAGGCGCGGGGGCGGTGGCGGCGGGGGCCAGGAGTGGCAACCCGAGCACGATCGTGCGAGGCGGCGGGACGAGCGGGGCCCCCGGGGAGAAGGCGAACACGCCGAGCAAGGCGAGCGCCACTGCCGGGGCGATCGACGAGGAGCAGGCGGCGCAGGCGAGGGCGGCGGAGCGGATCGCGCCGGGCAAGCCGGGGGCGTCGATGATGCAGCCGGGAGCGGCCGGCGGCCGGGGCAAGAAGGAAGAGGACAGCGAGCACGACCGGAAGTACACGGTCGAGGAGGACCTGTTCGGCGAGCAGCGGATGGTGGCGCCGACGGTGCTCGGCGAGGACCCGGACGCGTAGCCGGCGATGGAGCCGACGGTTCTGTCCCTCCTGGACTTCGACGTGCTGTGGGAGAGCGAACGCTTTCCCCGCCGGCACGTGGCGCTGAACGTGCCGAGCCCGGGGACGACGCACACGGAGCGAGCCCGGATCGTCGCGGACGCGTGGCGGTCGCTGGAGCAGCGGGGCCTGGCCGAGCACGGCCGGGCCACCCCGGACGTGTCCGACGACCTGGCGCTGCTGGCCTACCCGAGGCGGGCGGTCTACGGCTTCGTCTGGGCCCCGGATCGCAAGATCACGCTGCTGGCGGCCTCGAACGGGAACAGCGCGCTGATGGGCGTGGTGGACGGCGACGAGGTGTGGCTGATCCGCACCCGTGACGACGCGATCGCCGACGCGGCGGTGTCGGTGGCGGGCGAGATGCCGCCGGGCCCGGGCCAGTCGGTGAGCCTGCCGACGAAGCTGCTGACCAGCGCGGACAGCCGGGCCCATGGCGATCCGCAGCGGCTGGTGCTGGAGCTGACCGACGAGGACGTGCCGCTGGCCCAGGCCCAGACCCTGGTCGGCATGGTGGCGGGCATGACCACCCGGGGCCAGTTCGGGGTGGAGACGGCCCGCGGCGCGGAGCGGCCCCGGCGGGCGGACCGGGTGGTGGCCTTCCACGACACCCCGAACGGGCGCTACCTGCATCTGGTGAAACCCAGCGCGGACCGCACGGAGTGGAGCACCATCACACCGGCGGACAACCAGCGGCTGGTGGTCAGCGTCCGGGAGCTGCTCGACGAGGTCTGATCACCCGTCGGGCTGAATCTGGAACCGCGAGGCCGAGCCGCCCGTCAGAGTTACGCGAGAAGGGGGGCGCCGTGACGGCCACGAAGTACAACTGGGACGCCATCGAGGCCTGCCGCAGCGCCATGAACGCCCAGGCCGGCCAGTACGGCGGCGTCGGCGACGGCTTCCAGGGCGGCGCGACCAGCGCTGACGTGTTCGGCAAGCTGACCGCGTCGGCCGGCTTCGCGAGCGCGATCGACGGCTTCGCGAGCACGGTGCACGGCGAGCTGCAGGCGGCGGAGAACCTGCTGCGCAAGGTCGAGTCCGCGCTGGACTCGATCGAGACGGCGATGCAGGACCAGGAGAAGCAGAACGCGAGGGGACTGACGGCGACATGAGCGCTGCCGACGACGTCGCGGGCCTGCCCGGTGGCGGCGAGGTCGCCGAGATCGCCCGCAAGGTGGAGACGGCCCAGCCGCAGTCCATTCGGGACACGGCCACGCACTGGCGGGACGCCGCGACCAAATGTGACGGCCAGGGCAAGTCGGTGACCTCGGCGGTGACCGCATTGGACGGCGCGTGGGCCGGCGGCTCGGCCGACGCCTTCACGGCCTACATGGGCAACTTCGGCAAGGCCGGCACCTCCCTGTCGGAGGCGCTGACCAACGCCGCGGCGGCGCTGGAGTCGGCGGCCGGCGTGCTGGAGCAGGCCAAGTCCGCTGTGGACAGTCGCTGCGAGGGTCTGCTGGGCGAGGTCCGCACGTGGGACGCGGCGCACCCGCAGCCCAAGGACGGCGAGCGCGAGGCGGCGATCAAGCCGTTGTGCGACGCGGCCAAGGGTGACGTGCAGAAGGCCGTCGACACGGCTAACAACGAACTGAGCAACGCTCTCAACCAGCTCAAGGGCGCCACGAACGTCGGCACGAAGTTCTCGACGCTGCCGGCCCCGGGCGACCAGTCCTTCTCGCCGGGCCCCGGCCGCACCATCGACTGGAAGGCCAAGCCGGATCCCGGCCCGGCCGCCACGGCCACGCAGGGCGCCGAGCACCACGCGCCCGGCGGCGGTGGTGGCGGGGGCGGGGGCGGGGGCAGCTATGGCGGGGGCGACGGTGGTGGCGGGGGCGGCGGCCTCGGCCCCAGCGGCGGCCCACCGGCCGGCGGGGGCGGCCCGGCCCCGCAGGGCCAGGTGAAGGAGTGGATCGAGGAGGCGATGAAGATCCTCCAGGAGAACGGCGTCGACACCTCGAAGATGAGCGAGAACGACATCTGGGCGATCATCCAGCACGAGTCCGGCGGCAACCCGCACGCGATCAACATGTGGGACTGCGTGCCCCTGGACACGATGATCCTCACTCGCCGGGGTTGGTTGAAGCACGACGAGGTCCGGGCGGGTGACCTGACGATCGGCTACGACCCGGTCGCCCGCCACAGCGGCTGGACGCGGATCACGCGAGTGGTCCGTCACGCCAACGCGCCGCTGGTGCGAATCGGCAACTCCCGTTGGCACGCCACCACGACGCCGAACCACCGATGGCTGACGTGGCCTCGGGTCTCGTGGCGGCAGGACGGGTTGCCTGCGGTGTGCCCCGAGTGCGGATGGACGTCCCGGTCGGTGGAGCACGCGGTGAACGGCGTCGCTGTTCACCGGCACAAGATCCACGGCGTGGTCGCGCCGCCGCAACGGCATGGCAATGCGACCGACCCGCGGTTCGTCGAGACCGCGGACATCGGCAGTCGCGATCGCCTCATGCTGTCCGCGCCTGCTCGGACGGACTCGTGCCTGGATGTCTCGATCCGTGAAGCGGCGATCCTCGGGTGGATCGCGGGTGACGGCCACGTGGAGTCCCGCAAGCACAGGCCGTCGATGAGCATCGCGCAGTCCAAGCCCGCCATGGTGGAAAAGCTCGTCAGGCTGCTCGACGGCGTGCCGCACGCGGTGTACGTCGATGATCGAGGCGGTTGCGGACCCCGTCACCAGTTCCGCTTCGACCATCGCTACACCCAGGACTTGCTGCTGAGGGCTGGGCACCCGAAGGCCGCCGCAGTGGAGCAGGTCCTAGCGATGTCCACGGACCAGCGCGTCGCCTGGCTGGAGGCGCTGACGGACGCCGAGGGCAGCGCGATCACCGGCCCTGGCTACACAAAACCGCAGGTGGTGATCTACCAGGCCCCGGGAACGGTGCTCGACGCGGCGACGCTTGCCACCTATCTGTCCGGCGCCCGGCCTCGAGTGCTGCACACGCGCCGAACGGTCGACCGCGACCGCTGGCAACCTGAGGCCTCGGTCCGGCCGAACACGCCGGTCGTCACGGGCGCGTTCCTGCGTAAGGAGGACTTCGGCCGAGCCGATGTCTGGTGCGTCACGACCGAACTGGGCACGTGGACGGCGCGTGAAGGCGACCACGTGTTTCTCACGGGGAACTCCAACGCCAAGGCGGGCCACCCGTCCAAGGGCCTGATGCAGTGCATCGACTCCACGTTCCAGTCGAACAAGCTGCCCGGCCACGACGACATCTACAACCCGGTGGACAACATCATCGCCGGCGTCCGCTACTCGATCGCCCGCTACGGCTCGGTGTCCAACGTGCCGGGCATCCGCTCCATGTCGCACGGAGGCGCGTACCAGGGCTATTAAGGTGTCGACATGGTCGTCGCCAGGCGTGCGGATGTGCCGCCGTTTCACGTGATGGACGTGGTGTCCGCCGCCGCCGAGCGGCAGCGGACCCACGGTGACGTGCTGTCGCTGGCCGCGGGCCAGCCTTCCACGCCCGCGCCGGCCCCGGTGCTGGCGGCGGCGCACCGCGCGCTGGAGACGCAGCCCTTCGGCTACACCGAACAGCTCGGCATCCCGGAGCTGCGCACGGCCATCGCCGGCCACTACAAGACGCGCTACGACCTGGATGTGTCGCCGGAGTCGGTGGTGGTGACCACCGGCTCGTCCGGCGCCTTCCTGTCGGCGTTCCTGGCCGCCTTCGACGCCGGCGACCGGGTGGCGCTGCCCCGGCCGGGTTATCCGGCGTACCGCAACATCCTGGCCGCGCTGGGCTGCGAGGTCGTGGACCTGCCGTGCGGGCCGGAGACCGACTTCAAGCCGACGGTCGAGATGCTGGCCGCCCAGGGACCGCTGCGGGGCGTGGTGATCGCCAGCCCGGCCAACCCGACCGGCACCGTGCTCGAGGCGGCCCGGCTGGCCGAGTTGGCGGCGTGGTGCGAGGCCAACGGCGTGCGCCTGGTCAGCGACGAGATCTACCACGGCATCAGCTACGGCGAGCAGCTCGACTGCGCCTGGCGGACCTCCCGCGAGGCCATCGTGGTGAACAGCTTCTCCAAGTACTTCTCGATGACCGGCTGGCGGCTGGGCTGGATGCTGGCCCCGGACGAGCTGGTCCGGCCGGTGGACCGGCTGACCGGCAACTTCACCCTGTGCCCGCCCGCGCCCAGCCAGCACGCCGCGGTCGAGGCGTTCACGCCCGAGTCGTACGCCGAGGTCGACGCGCACGTGGAGCGCTACCGGGCCAATCGGGACCTGCTGGTCAAGGGCCTCGGCGAACTGGGCATCGACAAACTCGCCCCGGCCGACGGCGCGTTCTACGTGTACGCCGACGTCTCGCACCTGACCGACGACTCGATGGCCTGGTGCAAGCGGCTGCTGGCCGAGACCGGCCTGGCCATCGTGCCGGGCATCGACTTCGACCCGGTGCACGGCGACCGGTTCGTGCGGCTGTCCTTCGCCGGCGCCATGCTGGACATGGAGCGGGCCCTGGAGCGGCTCGCCGGGTGGCTCCCCAGGACCTGACGCCCCTACATCAGGGCGACCCTGATCTGTCCCTGATCTGGGGCCGAAAAGCCTCCGACCGTCAGACCCGGATGGCAGGCTGGTGCCAAGGCAAACCGCTGAAGGAGACCGCCATGTTGTTCGTGGGCATCATCGCCGTGCTGCTGATCGTCTGGCTGGCCATCACGGTGCTCGGCGCCGTGCTCAAGGGCCTGTTCTGGCTCGCCATCATCGGCGGCCTGCTGTTCATCGCGACCGCCGCGTACGGCGCGATCAAGAACCGTTCGCGAACCTGATCAGCGTCGGGGCCAGCTCCTCGGCCGAGGTCCACAGGTGGGCCGACAGCCCGACGGCCTTGGCCCCGTCCACGTTGACCTGACGGTCGTCCACGAATAGGCAGTCCGCCGCCTCGGCCCCGAGGGTGCCGAGCAGGGACCGGTAGATCTCGGCGTCCGGCTTGGCCATCCGCAGGTCGCCGGAGAACACCACGTGCGTGAAGTGCTCGGCCCACGGCTGGCGCTCGGCCACCCGGCCGAACGAGCCGGGGGCGTTGGACAGCAGCGCCAGCCGGGCGCCCATGCCGGCGAGCCGGCCGAGCAGCTTCACGGTGTCCTCGTCGGTGGGCAGCCAGCCCTCGATGTCCATCCGGGTCAGCTCGTCGGACAGCGCGTCGTCCACCTCGACGCCGACCGGCCCGCAGACCGCCCGCCAGTAGTCGATGTCCGGGCAGCCGCGGTCGTAGGCCTCGCGCGCGGGCCAGTAGTGCGGCTCGAAGACCTCGGCGGCCACGCCGACGCGGGCCGCCATCGCCGGAACCGCCTGCGTGTGCCGGCTGATCACGCCGCCGTAGTCGAAGACCAGCCAGGGCTCGTTGCTCAACTCGCGCTCCCGATTCGGTGCAGGGCTTCCTTGACGTCGGCGGTGCTGAGGTCCCGATGGGTGACGAAGCGGACCTGGCCGGACATCGGCCCGGTCTGGATGCCAAGGCGGCCCAGCATCTTGATGGCGTTGCGCACGTCCGGCACGGCGGCCAGCACGATGTTGGTCTCCGGGGTCCGCACGCTCCAGCCGAGCTCGGTGAGGCCCTCGGCCAGCAGCTTGGCGTTGGCGTGGTCGTCGGCCAGCGCGTCGATCCGGTCCAGCGCGACCAGCCCGGCCGCGGCCATGATGCCGCCCTGCCGCACGCCGCCGCCCAGCATCTTGCGCACCCGGCGCGCCTCGACGACGAACTCCTCGGTGCCGGCGACGGCCGAGCCGACCGGCGCGCCCAGGCCCTTGCTCAGGCACACCTGCACGCTGTCGACGCCGACGGCCAGCTCGGCCGGGGCGACGCCGAGCGCCACCGAGGCGTTCCACAGGCGGGCGCCGTCCAGGTGCACGCGCAGCCGGCATTCCCGCGCGGCGGCGACGAGTTGCATGTGCGCCTCGAGCGGCATCACGGCCCCGCCGGCGGCGTTGTGGGTGTTCTCCAGCGACAGCAGGGTGGTGTGCAGGCCGTCGTAGCGCGGCTCGTTGCCGGCGACGTCGTGGATGGCCGCGGCCGACATCCGGCCGGGGCCGGCGTCCCAGTCCATCGGGTGCGGCATGCCGCCGGCGATCCAGGCGGCGGTGCCGAGTTCGGCGTCCAGCACGTGCGACCCGGTCGCGGCCAGGAACCGGTCGCCCTTGCGCAGCTGGAGGAACAGCGCGATCAGGTTGCCCATGCTGCCGCTGGGCACCCACAGCGCGGCCTCGGCGCCGAGCAGCCCGGCCACCCGCTCCTCGAGGGCGCGCATCGTGGGGTCGTGTTCGAGCACGTCATCGGCCACCTCGGCGGAGGCCATCGCGGCGCGCATCGCCTCGTCCGGCTTGGTGACGGTGTCCGAGCGGAAGTCGAGCAGCGGCTGCTGGGTCACGGTCGGATCACACCACATCGGGTAAAGGGGGCCAGCACCCACCCGTATGGCGGACGTCACCGCGAGCATGCAACCGTAGACGCCGACCTTTCCGTCCGGTGGGTGTCGACACGAAGAGCAGAGAGAGCCCGCGTGGAGCAGCGCGAGGAGCAGGAGTTCGCGGAGTACTTCGCGGCCCGGCGCGATGCCGTGCGCCGGACCGCGTACCTGATGTGCGGCGACTGGCACCGCGCGGACGATCTCGCCCAGACTGCGTTCGTCGCGCTGCACCGGAAGTGGAACAAGATCAGGGACCGGGAGGCCCTGGACGCCTACGTCCGCCGGACGGTGGTGCGCGCGGTGATCGACGAGTCGCGCCGGCCGTGGCGCCGGGAGCGCTTCACCGACCAGCTGCCGGACCGGCCGGACGCGACCGGCGAGATCGGCGACGCGGTCGCCACCAGGCATGTGCTGCTCGACGGGTTGCGCAAGGTGCCGCCGCGCCAGCGGGCGGTGCTGGTGCTGCGGTTCCTGGAGGGACTCGACGTCGCCGCGGCGGCGAAGGTCCTCAAGTGCACCGAGGGCACCGTGAAGTCCCAGACCGCGCGGGGCCTCGAGACGCTGCGGGCGGAGCTGGGGGACGTGCTCGACGACTTGCGGCCGGCGACGTGACCGTGACGAGGAGGTGGAAGTGATGGACGAGCAGCAGTTGGCAGACAAGTTCCGGGACGCAGTCGGCGAGGTGCCGCCACCGTCCTTCGACACCCAGGACGTCCTGGTCGCGTCCAAGCGGGCCACGGCCCGGGCCCGCAAGCGCTTGCAGTCCGGCGTCGGCGTGGCGTTGGGCGTGGTGCTCATCGGCGGTGTCCTGGTGCTGACCAGGCCGTTCGGCGAGAACCCGGCCAGCACGAGCAGCGCGGGCGCCGCCGCGGCCCCGAACTCCTCCTCGTCGCTGGCGCTCGGGCCCGACGACACCACCGCCCAGGGCGGGGCCGGCGGCGGCAAGATGGGGCCCAACACCCCCGAGACCGGCAACGTCGCCAACTGCGGGCCCGCCGACCAGGGCCTGGCCGCCGCACTGGTCGGCGAACTGCCGATCGCCACCGGGGCCGAGGCGCTCGCCGCCGACCTGGGCTGCCCGGCCGGCTCGGCCGGGGTGGCGTTCCAGCTCAACGACGGCACCAGCGCCGGCCGGCTCGAGCTCGTGCTGGTGCCGGCCTCGGCGCCCAACGACCCGAAGACCGGGGCCAAGCCGGCGGTGAAGGTGACCGGCGGCGGCTCGGTGACGGTGAAGACCCGCGGCGGCGGGGCGCTGACCCTGGCCAGCCTGCCGATGAACGGCTCGGCGGCCGGCCCGTACGTCGGCCAGCTGTCCGACATCGCGGCCCGGCTCGCGACCCGCTACTGAGCACTGGCACCATCGCAGGGCATGACCGCCGCGAGCACCCCCAAGGGGGAGCGCCGCCGCCACGAGCTGGTCGCCGCGGCAGCGGCCCTGCTCACCGAGGGCGGCTTCGACGCCATCCGGCACCGTGCCGTCGCCGAGCGCGCCGGCCTGCCGCTGGCCTCGACCACCTACTACTTCGACTCGCTGGACGACCTGATCGAGGCCGCCGTCGAGTTCAACGGCCGGGCCGAGCTGACCGACGGCCGGGCCCGGCTGGCCCGGATGCTGGCCGGCGAGCCGACCGACGTCATCGAGTTCGTGCTGGACCAGCTGATCGGCGAGAGCGACAGCCAGGCCGTGATGCTGCGCTACGAGCGCCTGGTCGGCACCGGCCGCCGGCCCTACCTGCGGCCGCTGATGCGTCAGATGGGCGTCGAGCTGCACCAGCTGCTGCTGGAGATCCTCACCGCCGGCGGCTTCCGGATGGATCTCGAGCGGGTCAACCAGCTGATCTCCGTTGTGGACGGCGCGGTGGTGAACGCCCTGATCGAGGTGCACCCCGACCCGCGCGGGGCGGCCCGGCGCATGCTCTTGTCGGTCATGCCCGACCTGGGTGACCAGTAAGCTTGTTCCACGTGACGACCAAGCCGCTCATCCCCAACGTGCTCGCCGGCCGCTACGCGTCGGCCCAGCTGGTCGGCCTCTGGTCGCCGGAACACAAGGTCGTGCTGGAGCGGCGGCTGTGGCTGGCCGTGCTCAGGGCCCAGGCCGAGCTGGGCATCGACGTGCCGGCGACCGCGGTCGCCGACTACGAGCGGGTGCTGGAGCAGGTCGACCTGGCCTCTATCGCCGCCCGGGAGCGGGTCACCCGGCACGACGTGAAGGCCCGGATCGAGGAGTTCAACGCCCTGGCCGGCCACGAGCAGGTGCACAAGGGCATGACCTCCCGGGACCTGACCGAGAACGTCGAGCAGTTGCAGATCCGGCAGTCGCTGGAGTTCGTCCGCGGCAAGACGGCGGCGGCGCTGTCCCGGCTGGCCCGGCTCGCCCTCGAGCACTCCGATCTGGTGATGGCCGGCCGTTCGCACAACGTGGCCGCCCAGGCCACCACCCTGGGCAAGCGGTTCGCCTCCGCGGCCGACGAGCTGCAGGTGGCCTTCACGCGGCTGGAGGAGCTGGTCGAGCGCTACCCGCTGCGCGGCGTGAAGGGGCCGGTCGGCACCGCCCAGGACATGCTGGACCTGCTCGGCGGCGACGCGGCCAAGCTGGCCCAGCTGGAGCACAAGGTGGCCGAGTTCCTGGGCTTTCGCCGGGTGCTGACCAGCGTCGGCCAGGTGTACCCGCGGTCGCTGGACTTCGACGTGCTCTCGGCCCTGGTGCAGCTGGCCGCGGCCCCGTCCAGCCTGGCCAAGACGATCCGGCTGATGGCCGGGCACGAGCTGGTCACCGAGGGCTTCAAGCCGGGCCAGGTCGGGTCGAGCGCCATGCCGCACAAGATGAACACCCGGTCATGCGAGCGGATCAACGGACTGGCCGTGATCCTGCGCGGCTACCTGTCGATGACCGGCGAGCTGGCCGGCGACCAGTGGAACGAGGGCGACGTGTCGTGCTCGGTGGTGCGCCGGGTCGCGCTGCCGGACGCGTTCTTCGCGCTGGACGGCCTGCTGGAGACGCTGCTGACCGTGCTCGACGAGTTCGGCGCCTACCCGGCGGTGGTGGCCCGCGAGCTGGACCGCTACCTGCCGTTCCTGGCCACCACGAAGGTGTTGATGGCCTCGGTGCGGGCCGGCGTCGGCCGGGAGACCGCCCACGAGGCGATCAAGGAGAACGCCGTAGCGGTCGCGCTGGCCATGCGTGAGCAGGGGCTCGAGCGCAACGACCTGCTGGACCGGCTGGCCGCCGACGAGCGCATCCCGCTGGACCGGGCCCAGCTCGACGAGCTGCTGGCCGACCGGCTGTCGTTCACCGGCGTGGCCGGGGCCCAGGTAGACGCGGTGGCAGCGGAGATCGCCAAGACGCTGGAGCGGTTCCCCGACGCCGTCGGCTATGCCCCGGAGCCGATTCTGTGAGCGAGCTTGCGAGCGAGCCATTCAGCGCAGGACGTCCGCGAACGCGGACACCGGGCGCTAGCGAGGTGCCGCGCGTGAGCGAGCTTGCGAGCGAGCCATTCAGCGCAGAGCGTCCGCGAACGCGGACACCGAGCGCTAGCGAGGTGCCGCAGTGAACCCCCGGGTGTCGGCCCTGGTCAGCTACCCGATCAAGGGCTGTGCGGGCACGCCGACCGAGGTCGCCACCGTCACGCCGACCGGCCTGCGGCACGACCGGTCGTGGATGGTCGTGGACGCCGACGGCGTGTTCCGCAGCCAGCGCAACGAGCCCCGGCTGGCCGTGGTGCGGCCGTCGGTGCTGGACGGGCAGTTGCGGCTGACGGCGCCCGGCATCGAGGACCTGGTGGTCGACGTCGTGCCGGACGGGCCTCGGCGACCCGTCCGCGTGCACATCTGGGATGGCGTCGGGGTCGATCAGGGCGACGCGGCCGCCGAGTGGTTCAGCGAGGTGCTCGGCGAGCCGTCCCGGCTGGTCGGGCTGCCGCCGGAGCACACGCGGCCGTCCAGCGGCGAGCACGCGGGGCTGGTCGGGTTCGCCGACGCGCACGCCCTGCTGGTGACCTCGCTGGCCTCGCTGGACGGCCTCAACGAGCGGATCCTGGCCCGTGGCGCCGAGCCGGTGCCGATGGACCGGTTCCGGCCCAACATCGTGATCAGCGGCTGGCCCGAGCCGCACACCGAGGACCTGGTGCGCCGGATGGCCATCGGCGACGCCGAATTCGGCTACGCCAAGCCGTGCGTGCGGTGCGCGGTGCCCATGGTCGACCAGGACACCGGCAAGCGCGCCGGCCCCGAGCCGATCCGCTCGCTCGCCCAGTACCGCCGTGACCCCGGCGGCGGCGTCACCTTCGGCATGAAGGCCGTCGTGCTGCGCCCCGGCTCCGTCGCCGTCGGCGACGAGGTGCTGGTCGAGCGGTGGAGCGAGCTGGCTAGTTGCGCAGCCGAACCCGCCTGACCCGGTAGTCCGGCGACAACGTCAGCTCACGGCCGCCGCGCAGCGCCACGTGCAGCAGGTCCCCCGGGGCCGGCTGCGCCCGCGCCACCTGCGCCGCCGGCCCGATGCCGCCGTAGGGCCGGAACCAGTCACCCGCCCGAAGTTCCGACGCCGCCGCCGAATCCAGGTTCACCGCCCACGAACACGGCTGCACGTAACGAGTCCACACCTCCCACAGCGCGAAACCCGCTGCCGCGCAGGCGATCGGCAGCCACGACGGCCCGAACGGCAGCGCCGCCAGCAGTCCCGCCAGCGCCGGCCAGACCCCCGAGCTGATCGGCACCCGCCCCACCTGCACGAATCCCGTGGTCCGGACCATGCCGTCGGCACGCAACCCGCGCGGCGTCCGGCCATCGGGAAGTCGCGCGGTCATGAGGGGTGAATACGTGCCGCCCGAGGGCCCGTTTCGCCGCCTCCGCCGGGTTCACTCGAACGGCCGGGTGACCGCGCACCTAGTCGCGCAGCTCCACCGGAGTGATCCGGAAGTCCGGCGCCAGCGTCAGTTCCCGGCCGCCGCGCACCCAGATCCGCAGCCATCCGCCCTGATCCAGTTGCAGCGCCTCGACCTCGGCCACCGGCCCGGCCGAGCCGTAGAGCCGGAACCATTCGCCGGGCGTCAGTTCGGCCACCGGCCTGGCCTCCAGGTTCACCACCCGGGACGACGGCCGCACCCGCAGCGTCCAGATCTTCCAGCCCGCGTATCCCAGTGCGGCGGTGAGGAAAGGCAGCCACCCCAGCTGGAACGGGAGGGGCAGGAAGAACCCGGCCAACACCGCCCACAGGCCGGAGCTGATCGGCTTGCGGCCGATCTGCAACCAGCCGGTGGTGCGCACGATTCCGTCGGGGCACAAGCCGCGCGGCGCGCTGCCGTTGGGAAGGCGCACGGTCATGTCGTTGTCGGGCAACCACATGGTCATGCCGCCCTCCATCGAAGCCTCGAATCGGTGGCGGTTCGGCTGCACACCATGGGTTTCCCGGTCTTGGTGACCCCGGTCGCCCCCTCGGTCGAGCAGAACGCGCCCGGGGTGACGTACACCGGCTCGCTCGGCGGCGGCGCCGGTGCTTCGGTCGGCGGCGGTGGCGCCGGCTGATGGGTGGCCGGCGGCGGCTGGTGCGTGGCCGGCGGCGGCGCGGGCGCCTCCGTCGTGGTGGTCGTCGTGCTCGTGGTGGTCGGCGCGGTGCTGCTGGTCGTGGTCGTGCCGATGGTCGTCGCGGTGGTGGTGATGGTCGCGACGACGGGCTGGGCCCCGGGCTGCTGTGCCGGCACCTTGGGGCCGAACAGTCCGAAGAGGACCATGAGCGCCACGAAGCCGCCGCCCACCGACGTGAGCAGGCGCGACCACACCGGCGTCCGCCACCACCAGCGCGCCAGCGCGGAGGGTTCGGGGTCAGCGGGAACGGTCATGCGTGATCAATAGGTCGCAGTCCCGACGCCGTTAGGGCGGCTCCGCCGGGTTCACTCGAACGGGCGATGGGATGCGCACGTTAGGCTGCCGCTCGTGCCCGCTCTCACTGACTACGCGCAGATCGCCGCCGGCAAGGTTCGCGAGCTCTACCGGGTGGACGACGAGCTGTTGCTGCTGGTGGCGTCCGACCGGATCTCGGCATTCGACTGGGTGCTGCCCACCGCGATCCCGGACAAGGGCGCGGTGCTGACCGCGATGAGCGTGTTCTGGTTCGAGGCGCTGGGCGACATCGTGCCCAACCACCTGGTGGCCGACGACGACCCGCGGATCCCGGCCGAGGTGCGGGGGCGGGCGCTGCTGGTGCGGAGCCTGGACATGATCCAGTTCGAGTGCGTGGCCCGCGGCTACCTGACCGGCTCGGGGCTGGTCGACTACAAGCGCACCGGCGCGGTGTGCGGCGTGGAGCTGCCGGCCGGGCTGGTGGAGGCCTCGCGGCTGGCCGAGCCGATCTTCACCCCGGCCACCAAGGCCCCGATCGGCCAGCACGACGAGAACATCAGCTACGAGGAGATGGTCGCCGACGCCGGCGAGGAGACCGCGGCGGAGCTGCGCGACCTGACGATCAAGGTCTACAGCCGCGGGGCCGAGATCGCGGAGAAGGCCGGGGTCATCCTGGCCGACACCAAGCTCGAGTTCGGCCGCGACGCGTCCGGCCGGATCGTGCTGGGCGACGAGGTGCTCACGCCGGACTCGTCCCGGTACTGGCCGGCCGAGGGCTACGTGGCCGGCAAGGTGCAGCCCTCCTACGACAAGCAGTACGTGCGGGACTGGCTCACCTCGCCGGAGTCCGGCTGGGACCGCAAGTCCGACACCCCGCCCCCGCCGCTGCCCGACGAGGTCGTGGCGGCGACTCGGGCGAAGTACGTGGAGGCGTACGAAAGGGTCACCGGCAAACGGTTCTGACAGGGTTCGCCGACGCGACACCTCACCGTCAGGCCGGGGCAATGCCGGTGCTGCGCACTTGACGGGTGAGCTCCCGGCTGGTCGTCTCGCTGTCCGGCATCAACGCTCGAACGCTCGCGCAGGCCACCGGCCTGGCCGCCGAGCTGGATTCGCGCGGGGTGCCCCTGTCGCTGTTGGTCGCGCCCCGCGTGGACCGGCAGTCGGCGGACTCGCCCGCACTGCGGTGGGTCCGCGGCCGAGCCGCCGGCGGCGACGCCGTCGTGCTGCACGGCCTCGACCACGACCTCGACCCGTGCCGTCGGACCCTGGTGATCCGCCGCCAGGCCGAGTTCGCCGCGCTGCCCGCGCACGAGGCGAACCTGCGCCTGGTCGCGGCCCGGGCCCTGCTGGAACGGCTCGACCTGCGCACCGACTACTTCGCCCCGCCGCGCTGGCTGGTGTCCAACGGCACGCTGATCGCCTTGCGCCGCAACGGTTTCCGGCTCTGCGCGGACGTGACGGCGGTGCGCGACCTGCACAACGGCACGGTGCTCCCCGGGCGCGTGCACGGCCTGGCCCGCACCGAGCGTGGCGAGCAGTGGCTGTGCTGGGCGCTGGTGCTCGGCGTCGCACGGTCGGCCCGGCGCGGCGGCCTGGTGCGGGTCGCGGTCGACGCGGGCGACCTGCACCGGCCGGGGCCGCGGCAGGCCGTGCTCGACGCCGTGGACATCGCGTTGCACCACGGCGCCGAACCGCTGACCTACGGCGGGCTACACCGCCGTCGACTGGCCGTGAGCTAGCAGCTTGATCTCGGCGGTGGCCGCCGGCCTGGTCTGGTTGAACCAGTTCAGGGTCAGGCCGACGCCCACCTCGGTGTAGAGCGCCTCGTGGATCGGCACCACCGCGCGGGGCCGCACCGCCTTGATGAAGTCGACCGCCTCGGCCAGCTTCAGCCATGGCGCGGCCACCGGCACGCCGAGCACGTCCACGTCCCGGCCCGGCTGCGCCAGCGAGTCGCCGGGGTGCAGGAACGCGCCGTCGTCGACCAGGTAGGCGGCGTTGGTGATGCCCGGCAGGTCGCCGTAGATGCTCGCGTGCTGGCCGCCGATCACCTCGACCGTCGCGCCGGCCAGCGTCAGCTTGTCGCCGACGGTCGCCACCGTGTGCTCCAGGCCGAGCTCCTTGGCCACGCCCACGGTGTCCGGGTCCACCACCAGCCGCGCGCCCGGGTTGGCCGCCAGCAGCGCCGGCAGCCGCTTCTGGTCCACGTGGTCGAAGTGCTGGTGCGTGATCAGCACCGCGTCCAGCCCCTCGGTCTGCTCGAAGCCGGTCGAGAACGAGCCCGGGTCGATCAGCAGCCGCGCCGAGCCGGTGTCCAGCAGCACACACGAATGTCCGAAGTGGACGATATGCATCGATGGCTCCTTCGCTACGTCTGGCTCCACCCTATGCCTGGAGCTTGTCCAGGACCTCCTTCTCCTGTCCGGGGGTGAGGCCCGACTTGCGCTCCCGGTCGAAGCCCAGTTCCTGCTCCACCGCCAGCGCGCCGCGCACCGCGTCCTCGAACGGCCGGATCCGCAGGCCCGCGGCCAGTGCCGCCGACGCGTCCCTGGAGGCGAAGCCCAGGTGGGTCGGCGGCAGCCACAGCGGCAGTGACCTCGGACCGCCCCAGTACTGAACCTCGTTGTCCCGCAACTGCTCCTCGGTCGCCACCACCGTCTCCGTGCCGGCCGGCGCGACGATTTCCCTGATCTCGTCGAGGAAAGCTGTCAGCGGCCGGGGCGGGCAGATCCCGTTGTAGACGCCGGTCGTCCGCTGCTCGCCCGCGTCCACGATCCACGACGCCAGGTCGCGGACGTCGATGTGCTGGGTCATCTGCCCCTCGGTCGGCGGCAGCAGCACCCGGCCGCCCCGGGCGAAGCGCCCCGGCCAGTACCCGAACCGGTCGCTGCGGTCCCGCGGCCCCGTGATCAGGCCGGCCCGCACGATGAACGCCCGGTCGGCCAGGTGCGCCAGCACCTCGTTCTCGCTGGCGACCTTCACCGCGCCGTACAGATCCGGATCCGCGTCCGGCACCGATCCGTCCACCTGGCGCGGCGCCAGCAGCTCCGCCGACTCCGTCTGCCCCGGCGTCGCCGCGTCCGCGTAGACGTTGCCCGTCGACACGAACGTCCAGTGCCCCGCGCCGGGCCCCAGCACCCGCACCGCGTCCCGCACCCAGGGGTAGGACACCGTCGCCACGTCCACCACCGCGTCGAACCGCTCCCCGGCCAGCGCCGCCAGCCCGTCCGGCTCGTTCCGGTCCACCCGCACCAGCCTCGCCCCGGCCGGCGCCTCCCCGCTCGTCCCCCTGGCCGCGCAGACCACCTCGTGACCCCTACGCAGCGCCTCGGCCGCCACCGTGTGGCCGACGAACACCGTCCCACCCAGCACCAGTAGTCGCATGGCTCACACCATTTCCCGGTTCGGTGAGCGCCGCCACCCCTCTCGCGCTGGGCGAACGGCCAAGGTCTAACCGGTCGATCGATTCAGCTCAAGTAGCCGCGAGTCGATCACTGCCTGGTGAGTGTGCACGCCTTCGTCGACGAGTCCCGCCGCGGTGACACCTACCTGGTGGTCGCGGCCCTGGTCGACCCCCGAGATCTCAAGAAGCTCCGCAAGCTGCTGAGGAGCCTGCTGTTCCCCGGCCAGCAGGAACTGCACTTCAAGAAGGAGACGCCGACACGCCGGCGCATCATCATCGCCAAGCTCGTGTCGGCCGGGGTGCACACCCGGATTTATCGCAGCAGTTGCCCGGGAACCGACGAGCAGGCTCGGCAGACCTGCCTGGCTCGGTTGACCGACGACCTGCTTGACCTGGGCGCGCATCGCCTCGTGCTGGACAGCCGGGACGACCGTGATCGGCACGACGAGCTGACCATCCGCATCGCACTGGGCAAAAGCGCCCGGGACACCGGCCTGACCTATGAGCACAGGGTCAGCACTGGTGAGGAGTTGCTGTGGGTGGCGGACACCGTCGCGTGGTGTGTCGGGGCCGGCGGCGACTGGGCCCGGCGGGTCGAGCCGGTGGTGACGGAAATCATCGATCTGGGAAAAAGTGGCCCGGACAGCGCGAAACCCGGCCGCCGACCGTCCGGACGTTGACCGGGTTCACTTCCTTGGCTTACGGGCCAAAGCTGCCGTCAGACTACCAACAACCAGCGACTTCGACCACTTCGTTCCCTCGATAGCGCGAACGCGGCCGCCGTCCGTCCGGACGGGGACCGCGCTCACTTCCGAGGCTTACGGGCCTCGGCTGATGGCCACGTTAACCAGGCGTTCGGCGGGTGTCCATCGACTTCACCCAGGTCAGGTAGGCTCTGGCGGTACCGCGACCCCTCCACACCGGGAGCATCCTCAGTGGCCCGAGTCGTCGTCGACGTCATGCCCAAGCCCGAAATCCTCGACCCGCAGGGTCAGGCGGTGGCCAACGCGCTGCCCCGCCTCGGTTTCGACGGCATCGGCAGCGTCCGCCAAGGCAAGCGCTTCGAACTGGACGTCGACGACTCGGTCGACGACGCCACCCTCGCCAAGATCGCCGAGACCTTCCTGGCCAACCCGGTCGTCGAGGACTGGGTGGTCCGGCGGGTGGAGTCGTGACCGCCCGGATCGGGGTGATCACCTTCCCCGGCACGCTGGACGACCACGACGCGGCCCGGGCGGTGGACCGGTCGGGCGCGCGGTCGGTGCCGCTGTGGCACGCGGACGCCGACCTCAAGGGCGTGGACGCGGTGGTGGTGCCGGGGGGCTTCTCCTACGGCGACTACCTGCGCGCGGGGGCGATCGCCCGGTTCGCGCCGGTGATGACCGAGGTGGTGGCGGCGGCCGGCAAGGGCCTGCCGGTGCTGGGCATCTGCAACGGCTTCCAGATCCTGTGCGAGGCGGGCCTGCTGCCGGGCGTGCTGATCCGCAACAAGGGCCTGCACTTCGTCTGCCGCGACCAGTGGCTGAAGGTGGAGAACACCACCTCGGCCTGGACCTCGCGGTTCGAGCCGGGGGCGGAGATCCTGATCCCGCTGAAGTCGGGCGAGGGCTGCTACGTGGCCGACCGGCACGTCATCGACGAGCTGGAGGGCGAGGGCCGGGTGGCCTTCCGCTACGTGGGCGGCAACCCGAACGGCGCGCTCAACGACATCGCCGGCATCACCAGCGCCAACGGCCGGGTGGTGGGCCTGATGCCGCACCCTGAGCACGCGATCGACGCGCTGACCGGCCCGTCGGACGACGGCCTCGGCCTGTTCCTGTCCGCTCTCGACACCCTGGTGGCAGCGTGACAACCACTGAGCACCTGATCGACACCGTCGAGCACGCGGCGGCGACGCCGGAGCACGCGCAGCCCTACCGCGAGCTGGGCCTGAAGGACGACGAGTACCAGCGCATCCGCGACATCCTCGGCCGCCGGCCCACGGACGCCGAGCTGGCCATGTACTCGGTGATGTGGAGCGAGCACTGCTCGTACAAGTCCTCCAAGATCCACCTGGCCTACTTCGGCAAGACCACCACCGACGAGATGCGGGCCAAGATGCTGGCCGGCATCGGCGAGAACGCCGGCGTGGTCGACATCGGCGACGGCTGGGCGGTCACCTTCAAGGTGGAGAGCCACAACCACCCGTCCTACGTGGAGCCCTACCAGGGCGCGGCCACCGGCGTCGGCGGCATCGTCCGCGACATCATGGCCATGGGCGCCCGCCCGATCGCGGTGGTGGACCCGCTGCGCTTCGGCCCGGCCGACGCCCCGGACACCCGCCGCGTGCTGCACGGCGTGGTCGCCGGGGTCGGCGGCTACGGCAACTGCCTGGGCCTGCCCAACATCGGCGGCGAGCTGGTGTTCGACGCGTCGTACGCCGGCAACCCGCTGCTCAACGCCGGCTGCATCGGCGCGCTGCGGGTGGAGGACCTGCACCTGGCCCACGCCTCGGGCACCGGCAACAAGGTCATCCTGTTCGGCGCGCGCACCGGCCTGGACGGCATCGGCGGCGTGTCGGTGCTGGCCAGCGACTCGTTCTCCGGCGACGAGGGCGGCGCCGGCCGCAAGAAGCTGCCGAGTGTGCAGGTGGGCGACCCGTTCACCGAGAAGGTGCTCATCGAGTGCTGCCTCGAGCTCTACCGCGAGGGCATCGTGGTCGGCATCCAGGACCTCGGCGGCGCCGGCCTGTCCTGCGCGACCAGCGAGCTGGCCAGCGCCGGCGACGGCGGCATGCACGTCTGGCTGGACCGGGTTCCGTTGCGGGCCAAGGGAATGACGCCGGCCGAGGTGCTGTCGTCTGAGTCCCAGGAACGCATGATGGCCGTGGTGAAGCCGTCCGATGTGGACGCCTTCATGGCGGTCTGCCGCAAGTGGGACGTCATCGCCACCGAGGTCGGCGAGGTGACCGACGGGGACCGCCTGGTCATCACCTGGCACGACCAGGTCGTGGTGGACGTGCCGCCGCGCACGGTGGCCCACGAGGGCCCGGTCTACCACCGCCCGATCGAGCGGCCGGCCGACCAGGACGCGTTGCAGGCCAACGGTCCCGAGTCGCTGGCCCGGCCGGTGACGGCCGAGGACCTGCGGGCCCTGCTGCTGCGCATGATCTCCTCGCCCAACCTGGCCTCCAAGCGCTGGGTCACCGAGCAGTACGACCGCTACGTGCGCGGCAACACCGTGCTGGCCCAGCCGTCGGACTCCGGCATGGTCCGGGTCGACGAGCAGACCAACCGCGGCGTGGCCCTGGCCACCGACTGCAACGGCCGGTTCTGCAAGCTCGACCCGTACCAGGGCGCGCAGCTGGCGCTGGCCGAGGCCTATCGCAACATCGCGTCCACCGGGGCGACACCGTTGGCGGTCACCGACTGCCTGAACTTCGGCTCGCCCGAGGACCCGGCCGTGATGTGGCAGTTCGAGCAGGCCATCAAGGGCCTGGCCGACGCCTGCGCGGTGCTGGGCATCCCGGTCACCGGCGGCAACGTCAGCTTCTACAACCAGACCGGCAGCACGGCGATCCTGCCCACGCCGGTGGTCGGCGTGCTGGGCGTGATCGACGACGTCACCCGGCGCATCCCGACCGGTTTCGGCGCCGAGCCGGGCGAGACCCTGCTGCTGCTGGGCGACACCCGGGACGAGTTCGGCGGCTCCGAGTGGGCCCATGTCGAGCACCGCCACATCGGCGGCCGGCCGCCGCAGGTGGACCTGGAGCGCGAGCGGCTGCTGGCCGAGGTGCTGGTGGCGGGTTCCCGGGACGGCATGCTGTCGGCCGCGCATGACCTGTCCGACGGCGGTCTGGCGCAGGCGATCGTCGAGTCCTGCCTGATCGGCGAGACCGGCGCGCGGATCATCCTGCCCGAGGGCGTGGACCCGTTCGTGCAGCTGTTCTCCGAGTCCTCGGGCCGGGTTGTGGTCGCGGTGCCGCGCAGCGAGGAGCTGCGCTTCACCGAGATGTGCACGGCGCGGGAGCTGCCGTGGACGCGGATCGGTGTGGTGGACCAGGAGTCGGGCGAGCTGGAGATCCAGGGCGTGGCGACGTACGGCCTGGACGAGCTGCGCGAGGCCTGGGAAGGCACCTTGCCGGCGTTGTTCGACTGATTTACGTTCAGCCCCATGCGCTATGGGGCGATGTACGGGCCGGATGTGACGTTTCTCGGCGTGGATCGCTGTGATCTCGCCGAGCCGGCCTCCTTCGCGGAGGCCGATGTTGTCATCGTGGGCGCTCCCTACGACGGCGGCACGTCACACCGGCCCGGCACGCGTTTCGGACCGCAGGCCATTCGCACCACGGATTACCTGGGGCACAACGGTTCCCGTCCGAGCCTGGCCCTGCGGGTGGACGCCCTGAGGGACCTTCGGGTGCTCGACGCCGGCGATGTCGAGATGTACGCCGGCGACGAGATGGGCAGCCACGCCGCCATCGAGGAGGCGGTGCACACCATCACCGCCTCCGGCGCCATCCCGGTGGTGCTGGGCGGCGATCACAGCATCGCGCTGCCCGACGCCCGCGGCGTGGCCAGGCACTTCGGCTTCGGCCGCGTCTCGATGATCCACTTCGACGCGCACGCCGACACCGGCGACATCGAGTTTGGCCACCTCTACGGCCACGGCCAGCCCATGCGCCGGCTGCTGGAGTGCGGGGCCATCCGCGGCGACCGGTTCCTCCAGCTCGGCCTGCGCGGCTACTGGCCGGAGCCGGAGACCCTGGACTGGATGGCCGGGCAGCATATGCGCTCGTACGAGATGACCGAGATCGTCACCCGCGGCCTCGACGAGTGCCTCACGGAGGCCTCCGCCATCGCCGTCGACGACTGCGACGGCGTGTACCTGTCGGTCGACGTCGACGTCTGCGATCCCGGCCACGCCCCCGGCACCGGCACCCCCGAGCCCGGCGGCCTGTCCGCCCGCCAGCTGCTCGACGCCGTCCGCCGCCTCTGCTACCAGCTTCCCGTGGTGGGCGTGGAGATCGTCGAGGTCTCGCCGCCCTACGACCACGCCGAGATCACCGCCGCCCTGGGCAACCGCGTCGTCCTGGAGGCCCTGTCCGGCATCGCCCGCCGCCGCCGCGACGCCGCCACCGGCGACACCTGGGACCCGGCCCGCCCGCTGCTCGACGGTCGCTGAGAACTCCCAGTGGCGCCAAGGTTTTCCCTCGGCGCCACTGGGCTGGGGAACGGCTGGGGTCAGCCGAGGGCGAGGGCCTGGAGGCGGTCGTAGGAGCCGTTGAAGACGTCCTGGTCACCGGGGAAGGTGCCGGAGTCGGCGTACTGCCAGAAGGTGTAGAAGGTCCAGGCGTAGGGCAGGGCGCCGACGCTGGTGGCGTACCTGGCCACCCACAGGGGGTTGGTGGAGGTGAAGTCGCCGCGGTTGCCGGTGCAGTCCTGCCACCAGAGCTGGGCGGTGTAGATGACCGGCCAGGCGCCCGTGCGGGCGTGGTAGGTGTTGCTGAAGTCGAGGATCCACTGGACCATCCCGGCCTGGGACAGGCCGTAGCACTCGGCGCCGCTGGGGTTCCACTCGATGTCGAGGGCGCCGGGCAGGGTCTTGCCGTCGGCGGACCAGCCGCCGCCGTGGTCGACGAAGTAGTTGGCCTGGGTGGTTCCGTTGGTGGTGTTGGGCGTGGCGAAGTGGTAGGCGCCGCGGATCATGCCGACGTTGTAGGAACCGTTGTACTGCTGGGCGAAGTAGGCGTTCTGGTAGTAGGTGCCCTCGGTGGCCTTGATGTAGGCGAACCGGCCGCCGTTGTTCCAGGCGGTCGTCCAGTCGACGTTGCCCTGGTACGAGCTGACGTCCATGCCGTACACGGCGGCGAGCGGTCCGAAGGAGACCGGCACGGTGGCGGTGCGATGGCCGAGGTGCCGGGCGACCTGGGAGCCCATGGTGTGGTTGTGCTGGGCGTCCTGCACGGAGTCGGGGGGATTTCCGCCCGTGGTGGCGGCGCCGGCAGGGGTGGTGGCGCCGAAGGTCACGGACAGCAGGAAAGCGGCGGCCAGGGCCGTGAGCCGGCGGCCGCGGCCCGCCGGGAGTAACCGAGTGTTCATGGTGGAACCTCTCGATCTGCTCGCAGGGAAGCGGATCACGTGGGACTTCCACGTAACGTGAAGTGTGAACGAGCATTAACAGTTGCGCCAGATTGACGGTGATTTTCTCACGTATACGGAGTAGCGGTATTACGTCGTCGGAGTGAACTCGTTGGCCTGACAGCGTTGTCGCCACGCCGTCAATCGCTAGTCTGCGCCATGTGTCAACCCCGGCGCCATGCTTCCGGTTAAGAACTCACGACACTAGCCGAGCGTGAGCGCTCGCAGCCGGTCCCCGTTGCCGTTGAACCGGTTCTGATCGCCTGGGAACACGCCCTTGTCGGCGAACTGCCAGATGGCCTGGGCGGTCCAGCCGCCCGGCAGCGTGCCCACATCCGTGCCGTAGCGCGGGATCCACAGCGGATTCGCGCGGAAGGCGGTGGTGTTGCCGGTGCATTTCGTCCACCACGTGTAGCTGGTGTAGATCACCGGCGCGACATGGGTGCGGTACCAGATCTGGTCGCTGAAGGCCTTGACCCACGCGGTCATCTGGTCCGGCGTGAGCTTGTAACACGTGTCCCCGTAGGGGTTGTACTCGACGTCCAGCGCCGGCGGCAGCGTGCGGCCGTCACGGGACCAGGCCCCGCCGTGGTCGACCAGGAAGTTGGCCTGGGTGGCCCCGTCGGAGACGTCGGGCAGCGCGAAGTGGTACGCCCCGTGGGCCAGCCCGGCGGCGTAGGAGCCGTTGTACTGCTGGCCGAAGGCCGGGTTGGTGTACGTGACGCCCTCGGTCGCCTTGGCGTAGGCGAAGCTCGCGCCGGCGCGGGCGACGGCGGCCCAGTCCACAGTGGGCTGATAGCTGGACACGTCCAGCCCCATGGCGTCGTCGTTGGCCTTGACCTCCAGCAGCGGCGTGGAGGCGGTGCCCTCGTGCCTGGCGATCTGCGAGCCGGCGTAGTCGTCTTCGGGATGGGCCAGCGGTTGAGCGGACGCGGGCGTCGGGGTGGCGAGCATCGCCGGGACGAGCGCGGCCGCCAGCAACGCCCGCACAACTGTTCGTGTTCTCGACTCCATGGGCGTCTTCCTTCCCCGTTGGGGACCGAACGAACTATCACACTAGGCCGAATGGCCTAACATGTCGCGCTGGGCGGCCCCGCGTGTCCGGGACTAGCGTTGTCCGGCATGGGTCTCAGGCATCCGGCCGACAGCAGGGGCCGGCACTCCGACGTCTCGGTCAATCCCGTGTTCACCCGCGAGCCGGTGCGCATTCCGCGCGATGTGCTGCCGGCCGAGGGCATCGATCCCGAGCTGGCCTACCAGGTGGTGCACGACGAGCTGATGCTTGACGGCAACGCCCGGCTCAACCTCGCCACGTTCGTGTCGACCTGGATGGAGCCGCAGGCGACGCGGCTGATGGCCGAGACGTTCGACAAGAACATGATCGACAAGGACGAGTACCCGCGCACCGCCGACCTGGAGGCGCGCTGCGTGCGGATGCTCGCCGATCTCTGGCACGCCGAGGATCCGGCCCGGGCGGTGGGCTGTTCCACCACGGGCTCCAGCGAGGCCTGCATGCTGGCCGGCCTGGCCATGAAACGGCGGTGGCAGCACAAACGGCGCGCGGCGGGCCAGCCGACCGATCGTCCCAACATCGTCATGGGCGTCAATGTTCAGATATGTTGGGAAAAGTTTGCGAACTTCTGGGACGTCGAGGCCCGGCTGGCGCCCATGGAGGGCGACCGGTTCACGCTGTCGGCGGCCGAGGCGGTGGCCCGCTGCGACGAGAACACCATCGGCGTGGTGGCGATCCTGGGGTCCACTTTCGACGGATCGTACGAGCCGGTGGCGCAGATCTGCGCCGCTCTCGACGAGTTCCAGCAGCGGACCGGCCACGACATCCCGGTGCACGTGGACGGCGCGTCCGGCGCGATGATCGCCCCGTTCTGCGATCCCGACCTGGTGTGGGACTTCCGGCTGCCCCGGGTGGCCTCGATCAACACCTCCGGGCACAAGTTCGGGCTGGTGTATCCGGGCGTGGGCTGGGCGGTCTGGCGGGACGCCGACGCGCTGCCCGAGGACCTGGTGTTCCGGGTCAACTACCTGGGTGGCGACATGCCGACGTTCGCGCTGAACTTCTCCCGTCCCGGTTCGCAGGTGATCGCCCAGTACTACAACTTCCTGCGGCTGGGCTTCGAGGGCTACCAGCGGGTGCAGCTGGCCTGCCGCGAGGTGGCGACCTGGCTGGCCGGCGAGATCGGCAAGCTCGGCCCGTTCCGGCTGCTGACCCAGGGCGACCAGTTGCCGGTGTTCGCCTTCACGCTGGCCGAGGAGGTGACCCGGTACTCGGTGTTCGACGTGTCGGCGGCGCTGCGGCAGGCCGGCTGGCTGGTGCCGGCCTACACCTTCCCGGCCGACCGCACGGACCTGTCGGCGCTGCGGATCGTGGTGCGCAACGGCTTCAGCCGGGACCTGGCCGAGCTGCTGCTCGACGACCTGCGGCGGGCGCTGCCGCTGCTGGAACGGCTGGAGCGGCCGCTGCACGGCCCCGAGTCGGCCGGCTTCGACCACGGCCAGCACCGCTGAGCGGTGTCTTGACGAACGCGCGGCCCGCTCCCATTCTTAGGAAAGTTTCCTAACAAATTGGGAGCGTGTCCCGTGACCAAGCGCCTGAGCCTGTTCCTGATCACCGCGCTGGTCGTGGGCGGTGTGGCCTTCGTGCCGGATCTGCTCGGCGGCTGCCTGTGGCGCTGCCCGGCCCAGGGCGTGGTCGCCGCCGCCACGGTGACCGTGCGCGCCGTGGACGAGAACGGCCGGCCGCTGGGCGATCCGCGGACGGTGTCACTGGCCAACGGTCCCGCCATGACCGTCGCCGAAGCCCCCGGCCACATCGCCGAACCCGTGGTCCTGGGCCTGGAGGACGCCGGCAAGACGGTCGACGTGCGGCTGCTGGACGACCACGGCGGCAAGCGCTTCGCGGTGAACTCGGCCGGCGACGTGATGTTCGGCCGGCGCTACCAGAGCGACTCGCTGATCCCGGCCAACGACGCCGCCACCGGCGCCAAGGCCGTCGTGGACTCGATCGCCCCGGCCTTCCGGCTGGCCGACCTGAGCACCGTGAACCTGGAAACCGTGGTGAGCTCGGCGGCGGCCAGCCAGGCCTACCCCAAGAAGCGGTTCATCCTGGAGTCCCCGCCGGCCAGTGTCGACGGCCTGAAGGCGCTGGGCGTCACGGTCCCGCTGCTGGCCAACAACCACACCCGAGACTTCCTCGACAGCGGCGTCGCCGACACCGAGAAAGCGCTCACCGACGCCGGTTTCCCGGTGGTCGGCACGACCGTCGGCGACGAGCCGGAGAAGCCGTTCCGGACCGAGGTGCACGGCACCGGCGTGGCCATCCTGGCCTACACCAGCGTGGACGGCTCGTACGTCAACGACTCCTACCCCAAGGCCGGCCGGCCGACCAGCGACGAGGACGCCTGGCAGTACCAGCCGAGGTCCTGGGGCTACGGCCGCGTGCCGACCCAGGACCGGACCATCGGCCAGGCCTGGGCCGCCTACGAGAAGCTGCCCAAGGCCGATCAGGCCGCCGCCTGGGACTCGCTGACCAGGATCTACCCGGAGATCCAGGACTGGGTGGCCCGCCGCGGCCACGGCGGCGCGGCCCGGTGGGACGACACCGCGTCCCCGGCACAGATCCGGGACGTGGCCGGCCAGTCGCCGCTGACGATCGTGGAGATGCACACCGGTTTCCAGTTCCAGACCGCCAGCGCCAAGGACACCCGGGCGATGGCGCGCGCGGCCATCGACGCCGGCGCGGACATCGTGATCTGCCACCATCCGCACGTGTTGCAGGGTTTCGAGTGGTACAAGGGCCACCTGATCGCCTACAGCATGGGCAACTTCGTGTTCGACCAGGACTTCGCGTCCACCTTCTCCTCGGCCTTCCTGCGCACGGTCTGGGACGGCGACCAGCTGGTGGAGGCCCGCCTGGCGCCGGTGGAGATCGACGGCTACAAGCCGGAGTTGGCCACCGGCACGGCCGCGAAGCGCACGGTGCTCGGCGTGTCGGCGGCCAGCCGGCGGCCGGTGCAGACCCAGCGCGGCCCCGGCGGCGTGCTGACCGTGCCCACGCCCGCGGATCCCGACACCAAACCGGCGCAGTTCCACGCCGACCACGGCACGGCGCTGATCACCGCCGAACCACCGCCGGCGACGCCGGTCAAGGTCACCGCGGCCCCGCACGCCGTCACCAGGATCGGCTTCGACGGCCTGATCGATCCCCGGCAGCCGACGCCGAACGTCGACGTCGGACGGGACCTGTTCGGCTGGGGCGGCTTCGAGGACGACACCGTGGACGGCAAGCCCGACGGCGACACCCACTGGAGCAACGACGTCGTCGGCAACGGGGCCCTGGGCGACGCCGGCTACCTGCACGTCCAGGGCGCGGGCGGGGACGAGCGGCTTGACCGGCCGGTGGCCCGGATCCCGCTGCCGCTGCACCGGGAGGAGGCGGCCGACGGCACGCCGATCGACCCGGATCCGACCTACACGCTCAGGGCCCGGGTCCGGGTGACCGGCGGCGCGACCCCGCTGGTCCGCCTCACGCCGTACCACTTCGACGACTCGGATCCGACCGAGGACCCGGAGTCCACGCCGCTGCGGGACGTGAACCGGCCGGTACAGGTGCCCTCGGACGGCCAGTGGCACGACGTGTCGATCGACCTCAAGCCGCAGGACCTGGGCCAGGGCGGCAACATGGTCCTGCTGCGCCTGGGGCTGGCGGCCAGCCGGGCCGGCTCCGTCGCCGGGCAGGGGGTCGACTTCGACGACGTGTCCTTTGTGGAGTGGCGACCGGCCGACGCGGCGCCGGCCGAGGCCGGCGCCTACGACTTCGTGCGCAACGCCGGTGCCGAGCCGGTCGCCCTCTCGTTCACCGGCTACGCCTATTAGGCGGCGTCGAGCCGGGCGATCTCCTCGGCCGTCAGCTTCACGTCCACGGCGGTGGCCGAGTCCTGGATGCTCGCCGGCCGGCTGGCGCCGGGGATCGGCACGACCACCGGCGACTTGGCCAGCATCCAGGCCAGCGTCAGCACGTGCGGGCTGACGCCCTTGTCCGCGGCCAGTTCGGCGAACGGGGCGAACCGGCTGCCCAGCTCGGCGGCCCGGGTGATGCCGCCGAAGGGGCTCCACGGCAGGAAGGCGATGCCCATCTCGTCGCACAGGTCCAGCTCGGGCTCGCTGGACCGGAAGGCCGGCGAGAACTGGTTCTGCACGGAGACGAGCCGGCCGCCGAGGATCTCGTCGGCCAGCTTGATCTGCTCCGGGTTCGCGTTGGAGATGCCGGCGTAGCGGATCTTGCCGGCGTCCAGCAGGTCCCGGATCGCGCCGACCGAGTCGGCGTAGTCGACCCGGGGGTCGGGCCGGTGGAACTGGTAGAGGCCGATGACGTCCACGCCCAGGCGCTTGAGCGAGGCCTCGGCGGCCTGCTTGAGGTACTCGGGGCGGCCGTCCAGCGTCCAGCTGCCGTCGCCGGGGCGCAGGTGCCCGCCCTTGGTGGCGATCAGCACGTCGGAGGTGTCGCCACCCCAGCTGGCGACGCCCTTCGCGATCAGCGTCTCGTTGTGCCCGACCTCGGGGCCGCCGAGCGAGTACGCGTCGGCGGTGTCGAAGAAGGTGATGCCGGCGTCCAGCGCGGCGTGCACGGTGGCGATGCTGCGCGCCTCGTCCGGCCGCCCCTCGATGGACATCGGCATGCCGCCGAGCCCGATCGCGCTGACCTGGGCGTCGCCGATGCGGCGAGTCTGCATCGTGGTCCTTTCGTCGGTTGTTGACCCGACTCCAGCCTGCTGACACCGTATTAAGCTGTCCAACAGAAGAAAGTGATCCGCCCGATCATCGGGGATGCTCAATCGTGGAACTGCGCCAGCTCGAGTACTTCGTCGCGGTCGCCGAGGAGTGCCACTTCACGCGCGCCGCCCAACGCCTGCACGTGGCCCAGTCGGGCCTGTCGGCGTCCATCCGCACGCTGGAGCGGGAGCTGGGCGCGACCCTGTTCCTGCGCAGCACCCGGCAGGTGGAGCTGACCGAGGCCGGCCGCGCGCTGCTGGTCGAGGCCCGCCGGGCGCTGACCAACGTGGCCGCGGCCAAGGACGCCGTCGCCGCGGTGCAGGGCCTGCTGCGCGGCCGGCTGGCCGTCGGCACCATCCAGTGCCTGTGCACGGTGGACCTGCCCGGGATTCTTGCTCGATTCAGCAGGGCCCATCCCGGCGTCGACATCCAGCTCCGGCACGACAGCTCCGGCGCCCTGGTCGAGCAGGTCCGGGCCGGCCGGCTGGACGTCGCCTTCGTGACCCGGCCGCCGCGCATCCCGGACGAGGTGATGGTGACCCCGCTGGACACCATCCCGATGATGCTGGCCTGCGGCCCGGACCATCCCTTCGCCGACCGCGACCGCGTGGACCTGCGGGAACTGGACGGCCTGCCGTTCGTCGACTACCACCCGGACTGGGGCACCCGGGACACCGTGGACCGGCTGCTGGCCGCCGGCCGCGTGGACCGGCACGTCGCCCTGGAGGTCAACGACGTGCACTCGCTGCTGGACCTGGTCGCCAACGGCCTTGGCGTGGCCATCCTGCCGGCCAACTTCGTGCACAAGGGCTCCCGGGCCCGGTTCGTGCCGCTGGACGGCCCGGCGCCCACCTGGGACACCGCGATCGTCACGCCGGCGTCGCTCGGTGCAGCCGCCGGCGTGCTGTTGGACATGGTTGCCCCATCGGGCCGCCTCCAGCCTGTGTGATTCGCCTCAAGCTGACACCATGTCCGCCGAACGAGTGGTCCACTGGAGCGCTGCCGCCGCGGCGTATGGGGGGAGGAACCCGTGACACCCGGTTTTCACAGTGAAGGGGTTTACCCCGCCTGGCACCGGGTGTCGTCCGGCCGCAGGGAGAAAACGTGACGTTAGACGCCCGGCCGGCCCGGTCGTATGCTCGCCACCGGTCCTACTCGGGTGGGCAGACGCCAGGGACGAGAGGTGGCCGCGTGGAGCGCCCGGAGATCGACCTGCGCAGCGCGAGCGTGGCCAGGATCTTTGACTACTACCTCGGTGGCGCGCACAACTTCGCCGTCGACCGGGTGCTGGCCGACGCCGCCGCGAAGCTGATGCCCGAGCTGCCGCGGATGATGCACCTGCACCGGCGGTTCCTGGCCCGGGCCATGGGCCACGTCGTCGAGCAGGGCGTCACCCAGTTCATCGACCTCGGCTCCGGTCTGCCCACGCCCGGCGGCTCGGCCGAGGTGGCCCGCCGGCTGGACCCGTCCAGCCGCGTGGTGCACGTGGACATCGACCCGGCGGTGGAGGCGCACGGCAAGCGGCTGCTGGACGCGGCCGACAGCGCCGTGGTGGTCGGCGACATGTGCGACCCCGACGCGATCCTGGACCACCCGGAAACCCGCCGGCTGCTCGACTTCTCCCGGCCGGTGGGCCTGCTGCTGGTCGGCGTGCTCGACTTCGTCGGCTACGACGTCGACCTGCCGGCGATCATCGCCCGCTACCGGGACCGAGTGGTGTCGGGCAGCCACATCGTGCTCACCAACTTCTCCGTGGACGGCGGTGACGAGGAGTACCAGCGCACCGAGCAGCTCTATCGGGACCACACCATCGATTTCCACCCCAGGAGCGCGGCGGAGGTGACCGAGTTGTTAGCCGGCTTCGAACTGGCGGAACCTGGAGTGGTGGACGTGTCGTTGTGGCGTCCGGAGGCGGTGGTGGAGGACCTCGATGAGCATCCGGAGCGCAGCGCGGTCCACGTGGCGGTGGGACGCAAACCATGACGGGATGGACCAGGCAGGACATACCGCGGGCGCGGTCGGCCGTGACTGAGCCCGTCGCCGCCGGCATGGAGGCCTTCGCGCAGTCGTGGGCATCGGCGATCATCGGCACCAGCTACGTGCCGATGACCAAGGCCGAGGTCGTCGACCACCTGCGCGGCCTGACCGAGCTGCTGGTGGAGGCCCTGCTGGCCGACACCTTCCGCACCTCGGCCGCCCACGAGGTCGGCATCCGTCTGGTGGAGGCCCATTTCACCGGCACGGAGACGCTGGACCGCACCGTGCAGCTGATGGGCGACGAGCTGCTCACCGAGCTGGGCCGCGACGCCGAGCCGCATCTGCGCTCGCGCATCGCCGCGTTGCAGGGCGCGCTGTCCGCCGGGTACGCGCAGAGCCTGCGGGAGCGGACCTTGGACGAGCAGGAGGCGATCCGCGAGGCCGTGCTGGACGCCCGCGACCACGCCGAGGCGGCGCTGCGGGCCAGCGAGGCCCGGTTTCGCGCGGTGTTCGCCGAGGCGGCCATCGGCATGGGCATCTCCGACACCGACGGCAACATCCTCGAAGTCAACCAGTCGCTTCAGGACATGCTCGGCTACCCGGCATCGGAGCTGCGCCAGCGCAACCTGCGCTCGCTCATGCACCCGGCCGACGCCGAGAGCGTCTGGGGCTTCTACCAGCAGCTGCTGCACGGCGAGCGGGACCACTTCCGCGTGGAGAAGCGCTTCAACCGCCGCGACGGCGAGGCGGTGTGGACGCATCTGACCATCTCCCTGGTCCGCGACGACGACGGGCAGCCGGCCTACCAGGTGGCCATTGTCGAGGACGTCACCGACCGGCACCTGCTGCAGAACCGCCTGCGCTACCAGGCCTTGCACGACCCGCTGACCACGCTGCCCAACCGGGCGCTGTTCCTGGAGCGGCTGAGCAAGGCCTTCGACGGCGGCACGGCCGGCACCCGGATCGGCCTGTGCTACCTGGACCTCGACGGCTTCAAGGTGATCAACGACAGCCTTGGCCACGACATCGGCGACCAGCTGCTGGTCTCGGTGGCCAACCGGCTGGACGAGTCGGTGGCCGGCGACGGCCGGCTGGTGGCCAGGATGGGCGGCGACGAGTTCGTCATCCTGATCGAGGGCTCGACCGGCACCCAGTCCATTGTGGACATCGCCGACCGGGTGCTGGACTCGCTGACCGGGCCGATCCGCATCGACGGGCACGAGCTGTCGGTGTCGGCCAGCATCGGCCTGGTCGAGCGGGAGATCAACGGCACCACATCGGCCGACCTGATGCGCGACGCCGACATCACGCTGTACTGGGCCAAGGCCGACGGCAAGGGCCGCTGGGCGATGTACGACCCGGAGCGCAACGCCCGCGAGGTGGCCCGGTTCACGCTGTCCGCGACCATGCCGGCGGCGCTGGAGCGCGACGAGTTCTACGTCGACTACCAGCCGCTGGTTCGCTTGGAGGACAGCAAGGTTCTCGGCGTCGAGGCGCTGGTTCGCTGGCAGCACCCCGAATTCGGGCGGCTGGCCCCGGACCGGTTCATCGAGCTGGCCGAGGAGACCGGCCTGATCGTGCCGCTGGGTCGCTGGGTGCTGCGCAAGGCCTGCCAGCAGGCCCGGCGCTGGCTGGACGCCTTCGGCGAGGCCACCCCGTTCGTCAGCGTCAACCTGGCCGTGCGCCAGTCCCGGGACCCGGCGCTGGTCAACGACGTGAAGTCCATTCTCGAGGAGTTCGCGCTGCCGCCGCACCTGTTGCAGCTGGAGCTGACCGAGAGCGCCATCATGGGCACCGCCGACGAGCCCCTTGAGGCGCTGCGGCAGCTGTCCGGCATGGGCGTGCGCATCGCCATCGACGACTTCGGCACCGGGTACTCCAACCTGGCCTACCTCAAGCACCTTCCGGTGCACGAGCTCAAGATCGCCGGCTCGTTCATGGAGGGCATGCGGGCCGCCGACGGCGCCGACCCGGTCGACGCCAAGATCGTCAGCACCCTGGTCTCGCTGGCCCACGCGCTCGGCCTGACCGTGACCGCCGAGGGCGTGGAGACCCCTTCCCAGGCCGAACGCCTGCGCAAGATCGGCTGCGACGCCGGCCAGGGCTGGCTCTTCGCCCGCCCCGGCCCGCCCCACCAGATCGAAGCCCTCTTCTAGCCCCCGCTTTGTGTCATGAAGGGCCCCATACTGACGTTGAACGTCATGAAGGGGCCCTTCCTGACGTTGAACGTCATGAAATGAGCGTTGATCTTGGGGGTGGGTCAGGCGCGGAGATCGACGGTCACCTTGATGTCGTCGCCGGGCTCCAGGGCGGTCGGCCAGCGGGAGAGGGGGACGCGGCGGGTGATCAGGCGGCGCAGCCAGTCCTGGTCGGCCTTGGCCAGGGCCTCGGCGGCGGTGCGGAAGTGGGTGGGGGCGGAGTTGACGCTGCCGACCACCGAGGCGTTGCCGAAAACCAAGGTGTCGTTGAGGTTTCCCGGCGACAGCGGCACTGCGGCGTCCGAAGTGGACAGTCCGACCAGCACGGCCACGGCGTTGCGGCCCAGCTTCAGAACCGAGTCGAACATCAGTGGGCCGACGCCGGTGCACTCGATGACCGCGTCCACCACGGGAACGGTGTCCAGGCCGAGGTGGTAGGTCGCGCCAAGGGACCGCACCAGCTCGGGCTTCACGCCGGCCTCGATGCGGTCGAGCACGTGCACCTCAAGACCCCGCTGCACGCCCAGCAGCGCGGCCAGCAGGCCGATCGGGCCGGCGCCGGTGATCAGAACCCGTTGCGGGGTATGGAAAGTGCGACCGCCGACGATGTCGACCTGGTCCCAGGCCTTGGCCACGATGGAGGTCGGCTCGGCCAGCACGCCGCAGTCGCCGACCTCGGGCGCCAGCCGCACGGCGTACTCGGCCGGCACGGCCCAGCGCTGCGAGCCGAAGCCGTCCAGGCCGGTGACGCCGCGCTCGGTGTAGCGGCCGTTCTGGCAGAAGTCGGAGCGGCCGGCGGCACAGGGCGGGCACGGCAGCGGATCCGGCCGCCGGACCACACCGGCCACCAGGTCGCCGGCGGCGAAGCCGCTGCCGGCCGGGGCAGCCAGCACCCGGCCCAGCGACTCGTGGAACAGCACCATCCGGTCCTGCCCCGGCGGCAGCGAGTCGATGCGGCCGCTGATGATCTCCAGGTCGGTGTGGCACAGCCCGACGAGCAGGCCCTCGACGAGCAGCTCCCCGGGCCCGGCCACGGGCTCCGGCCAGTCGGACACGCGCAGGTCGTCGGGCCGGCCCGGGGTGACGGTCGCGGCCCTCATCGTGTTCGCCACCCGACCGAGCCTAGGGGGTGTCCCGTGGATCTGGGCGATGAGAGTCGGGATCGAGGTGGTTCCTGGCGGCGCTGCGGAAACGCCCTCATACCGGGTTGTATTCGGGCGTTTCCGCGGTGTCGTCAGGGGGCGCGTCGGCGCGGCTGTCGCGGTCTTGATCCACGGGACACCCCCTAGCCCTGGCGCACCCCCGCGGCGGCCAGCAGCGCCTCGGCCGGGATCAGCGCCCCGGGCTTGCTGCCCGGATTGATCAGCAGCGGGCAGCCGGCCAGCCTGGCCACCAGGTCGGCGCCGGCCATGGCCCGCGCGTGCGGCCACTGCTCGGGCACGAACCGGCGCGATGTGCAGGCGGCCACCAGGATCTGGCCGGTCACCTGGTCCTGGAAGCCTTGCAGCTCCCGGTCTTGCGGCCCCTTGGCGTACACCAGCAGCGTCGAGTTCAGCACGCCGTTGAGCACCGACTCCTCGGGCTCGTAGCCGGTGCGGGCCTGCTGCATGGCCCGCTCCAGCTGCGTTTCCGGCGTGGGCATGCCGGCCGAGACCGGCGAGGGCCGCCAGTTCGGGTTGGGTTCGAAACGCTCGTCGACGTCGCCGTGAGCGTCGACCCGGAACGAGCCGACGACGCCCCACGGCGGCACGTCGTCGCCGGGCCGGAACGCCGGGTCCAGGATGTGCAGCCAGGTGTTCGGGTTGGACTTCGCGTGCTCGCGCATCTCCTGCGTGATCGTCAGCAGGTGTGTGTTCTCAGTGGACAAGGTAGTCGAGCCCCTCGAAAGTGCCGTTCGGGCACTTCACCTTCTCATAACAACGAGGGCTCCCCGAACCACTCTTTGTAACTAACATGGGTGAGCTTTCCCGGCCCCCGAACTCGGCGGGAAAGCCCACCCATGGGCCTACCTCGGGCCGGCCGGCACCGTCCTTGCTGCCACATTCACGCCGGCGACCTGCACGTTCGGCGTCGCGCCGCCCAGGTCGGCGGTCCGGTAGTCGGCCTTGAGGGTCACCGACTCGCCGGGCCAGATCGTGACATAGTCATCACTCCACGTGATCGGCGCCAGCTCGTCGCCGGACGCCCCCTTGCGGATGGTCGCCCGCAGGAAGAACGCCACCTTGCCGCCGCTGTTGGTCAGCTTCACCGACGTGGTCGAGCGGTCGCCGCTCGTTGTCGTCGACGCGGCGACGTCGACCTTGCCCGTGCCCAGGTTCTGTAGCCCGGTCAGGTCGGCGTAGCCGCTCTGCGGCGTGTCGTACCAGGTGGAGTTGTCGTAGTTCAGCGTGTCCGCCTTGGTGGACAACCAGTACACGTTGCGGTCCACCACGGCGCCGCTGGAGTCCTTGAGCAGCAGGCGCACGAAGTACGTCGCCGACAGCCCGCTCGGCGTGGCCACCTTGTCCAGCGTGGTCGAGCCGTTGGCCTTGGCGGTGACGGCCGACTGCGTGGTGTCGGACTTCACCGTGCCGTCGGCGTTGAAGATCGTCGTCTGCACGGACAGGCCCGACTGCGCCGAGAGCCCGGTGTTCACCAGCGCCACCGAGCGGTCGTCGTAGGAGTACTGGACGTGCAGCGGCCGCAACCCCGTCTTGGCCCCGAAGTAGGAGCCCGACGGCTGCATCGAGTAGTCGTACAGGTGCCAGAACAGCGTGGGCCACGGGTTGTTCAGCATCCAGTAGATGACGCCAGTGGCCGGCTTGCCGGACTTGGACTGGTTGCGCCCGAACGCCTCGAACTGGGCCCGGTTGACCTCGTAGTTGGTCAGCTGGGCCTTGACCGTGAAGTCGTCCAGGCTCTTGGGCGCGCCGTAGCGCTTGCCCAGCGCGGTCAGGAACGAGCCCAGCTTGGAGAAGTCGCCGCTGGGCGAAAGGTGGTACTGCGCCTTGGACCCGTTCTGCCACAGGTCGGAAAGCTCCTGTGGGGACAGATACTTCCTGAGCGCGTCGGCGTCGGGGATGGTCGGGCCGGGGCCGACCTCGGAGGCGAAGCCGAAGGCCCCGCCGAGCTGGCTGCCGTACCAGTAGTTCGGCGGGATCCACCAGTACGGGCCGTCCATCTTGTTGCCCGACGCCCCGGTGACCGGGCTGGAGGCCGTGGCCGCCGAGGAGATGATCGGGGCCTGCCAGTCGGAGACCTTCAGCCCGTCCAGGTAGTCCTTCTCCACCGCGGCCGGCGGCGCGGTGTCACTGCCGATGTAGAAGCCCAGCACGCTGGGGTGGTTGCGCAGCCGCAGGCCCTCGGTGACGGCCGAGGCCTTGGCCACCGTGTGGTCGGCGTCCTTCCAGCTGCTGTAGCTCTGCCAGTACGAGCAGCACTCCCAGCCCGGCATCACCATGATGCCCAGCTTGTCGGCGAGCTCGTAGAACTCGTCGTTCTCCTCCTTGCCCTCCAGCCGGACCGTGTTCAGACCGAGGTCCTTGACGTAGTCCAGCTGGTCGCCCAGCTTGCGGCTGTCGTAGCGCAGGAACAGATCCGAGGACCAGCCGCCGCCGCGCACCAGGAACGGCTTGCCGTTCACGGTGAACGCCATGCCGCCGTCCTTGATCGACGACTTCACGTCGCGCACGCCGAAGTCGGTGGCGGCGCTGTCGGAGACCTGGCCGTCCACGGAGGCGTTGAGCGCCAGGTGGTACAGCGGCTGGTCGCCCATCTCGTAGGGCCACCACACCCTGGGATTGGCCAGGTGCTGGGCGATGCTGACGGTCTTGGTCTGGTTGGCGGTCAACGTCACCTGCTGGCTGAACGGCGTCGAGTCCACCGTGCCGGCGACCGTCGTGGTGACGGAAGCGTTGGTGTTGTTGGTGATCTCCGCCTTGATGGTGAGATCGGCGCTCTTGAGGTCCCCGGCCACCGAGGTCACCACGCGGGTGTTGCGGACCGTCACCGCGCCGGACTCGGCCAGCTGGACGTCCCGCCAGATGCCCATGTTGTTGTCCGGCGGCAGCTGCGTCCAGTCCACCCAGGAGATGGACAGCTGCTTCTTCGGATCGGCCGGCGAGGCCTTGATCGCCAGCGCGTTGGCGCCGGACTTGAGCACGCCGGTGACGTCGAACTCGTGGGCCGGGTAGGCCCCGGTGTCAGTGGTGCCGATCTTGGCGCCGTTGAGCCAGATCTCCGAACCGCCGATGATCCCGTTGTCCAGCCGCAGGAAGGTGTGCTTGCCGGCGGCCGGGGTGGCGCTGAAGGTCTGGCGGTACCACCACGGCGCCGAGAAGTCGGATTTGGTGACGTTCTTCAGGTTCGTCGAGTAGTTGAGGTCGCCGTACTTGCCGGCCGAGATCAACCCGCCCAGCACGGTCGACCGGGCCGGCACCGTGGTCCAGGCGCTGTCGTCGTAGCTCGGCGCGGACAGCGTGGCCCCGCCCTGGGTCGCGGTCTTGCTCGTCTGGAGCTTCCAGCCGGGCACCGTGACCGTCTGACCCGGGACGGTCGGCGCCGCGGTTCTGGGCTGGGCGCTGGCGTCGGACACGCCGGCCGGCAGCACGAGCGCCAGGCCGAGCGCGGTGACAAGCCAGGGGACCTGGCTCTTGCGGAGCATGGACCGCCTCCTCACGGGAGTTCTGGGGGCGGCGGCGGAATAGTAAAGAAGGTTTCCTTAAGGAACGTTTACCCGCAATGCTCCAAACGGTCGTAACGCTACGGTTGGACCGTGCCGTCCACCGTGGATCCGCGTGACCTGATGGCCGCCGTCGAGGCGGTGCTGCCCTGGCTCGACGGCGCCGAAGACGCCCCTGACCGGCCGAAACTCGCCGCCGCGGTGCGGCTGAGCCTGCGGACGCTGGCCCAGGACGCCCCCGGCAGGAGCGTCGAGGTGCGGGTGCCGCCATTCGCGGCCGTGCAGTGTGTCGAAGGAATTCGCCACACCCGCGGCACGCCGCCCAACGTCGTCGAGATGGACGCCCGGACCTGGCTCGAACTGGCCACCGGCCGGCTGACCTGGGGTGATGCCGTGGCCGGCGATCGGGTGTCGGCTTCGGGCAGCCGGGCCGACCTGTCCGGGCTGCTGCCCTTGCTGCGTGCGCGTTCGTGACCGCCCCTTTACCATCGGGTGGGCGGGCAAGTACGATCCTTATGTGTCCGTTTTCGCACGTACGAACGATCTCGGACGATTTGTCCGGATCGTGACCCGGTGACGGCGATGCGCAGGCTCGCGCTGATCGCGACCGGGGTTCTGGCGTGCCTCGGACTCGTCGGCGTGGCCACCGCGTTCGTCTACGGCGTCACCCCGCGCGAATGGGACGGCAACCTCGACTTCACCGTCGCCCAGCTCTGCGCCCCGCGCGACAACCATCCCACCTGCGCGCTGCTCGAACAGCAGCCGGCCGACCCGGCCGACGCCCCGCTGACCAACGTCGACTCGATCAGCATCGAGGCCTGGAACCTGCCGGCCGGCATCCGCGTGGGTGATCTTCTGCTCTGCCACGTGCACCAGCAGGACGTGGCCATCGACAGCTCCGACGCGGTCACCAGAATCGACGACTGTCACAGCTGAGGGTGTGGGTTGTGCCACTCCCGCTGGTCACGGACACCCTGCGTTGGCCGTTTCGCCACATACACTGAGGTCGGTCCGACGCCGTCCCTAGGGAGTTCTCGGTGCCCACCCACCGGTCAGTGCCCGATTCCGTGTCCGACGAACCCGAGCGCGAACCCCGTGAGGAGTGCGGCGTCTTCGGCGTCTGGGCTCCGGGTGAAGACGTGGCCAAGCTCACCTACTACGGGCTCTACGCCCTCCAGCACCGCGGTCAGGAGGCGGCCGGCATCTCGGTCGCCGACGGCAAGCAGATCGTGGTGTTCAAGGATCTCGGCCTGGTCAGCCAGGTCTTCGACGAGCAGATCCTGTCCTCGCTGCACGGCTACCTGGCCGTCGGCCACTGCCGCTACTCCACCACCGGCTCCACCACGTGGGAGAACGCGCAGCCGGTGTTCCGCACCACCGCCACCGGCAGCGGCATGTCCCTCGGGCACAACGGCAACCTGGTCAACACCGCCGAACTCCTGGCCCGGGCCAAGGAGATGGGCGTGGACATGCGCGGCGGCGCCACCACCGACTCCGACCTGATGTCCGGCCTGCTCGCGGCGACCGCCGCCGACAAGGGCCTGGAGCAGGCGGCGATGGAGTTACTGCCCACCCTGCGCGGCGCGTTCTGCCTCGTGTGGTCGGACGAGCACACCCTGTACGCGGCCCGCGACCCGCAGGGCGTGCGGCCGCTGGTGCTGGGCCGGCTGGAGCGCGGCTGGGTCGTGGCCAGCGAGACCGCGGCGCTGGACATCGTCGGCGCCTCCTTCGTCCGCGAGGTCGAGCCGGGCGAGCTGCTGGCCATCGACGCCGACGGGCTGAGGTCGGCTCGCTTCGCCAACCCCGAGCCCAAGGGCTGCATCTTCGAGTACGTCTACCTGGCCCGCCCGGACACCACCATCAGCGGCCGCTCCGTGCACGCCACCCGGGTCGACATCGGCCGCCGGCTGGCCGCCGAGCACCCCGTCGACGCCGACCTGGTCATCCCGGTGCCCGAGTCCGGCACCCCGGCCGCCATCGGCTACGCCCAGGCGTCGGGCATCCCGTACGGCTCCGGCCTGGTCAAGAACGCCTACGTCGGCCGGACGTTCATCCAGCCATCGCAGACCATCCGGCAGCTGGGCATCCGACTCAAGCTCAACCCGCTGCGGGACGTGATCCGCGGCAAGCGGCTGGTCGTGGTGGACGACTCCATCGTGCGCGGCAACACCCAGCGGGCCCTGGTCCGCATGCTGCGCGAGGCCGGCGCGATCGAGGTGCACGTGCGGATCGCCTCGCCGCCCGTGCGCTGGCCCTGCTTCTACGGCATCGACTTCGCCTCCCGGGCCGAGCTGGTGGCCAACGGCCTGGACTTCGACGGCATCCGCCGCTCCATCGGGGCCGACTCGCTGGGCTACGTGTCGCTGGAGTCCCTGGTGGCGGCCAGCGAACAGCCCAAGTCCCGGCTGTGCAGCGCCTGCTTCGACGGCGACTACCCGATCCCGCTGCCCGAGGAGACGATGATCGGCAAACACCTGTTGGAGGGCATCGAGGAGAAGGCCGTCTCGGGCTCCGCCGCACCCGTGCTCGTCAACGGGTACGGTGCCGAAGACGCACTCCGACGACCCTGATCGGGGCGCGGACCTGATCCCTCTGACCAGTAACGGAGCTTCTCGACCGTGAGCACGGAGACCAACAGCCCGAAGGCCACCTACGCGGCGGCCGGCGTCAGCATCGCCGCGGGCGAGGAGGCGGTCGAGCAGTTCAAGCCGTGGGCCGCCAAGGCCAACCGGCCCGAGGTGCTGGGCGGCATCGGCGGCTTCGCCGGTCTGTTCAAGCTGAAGCTGGACCGGTGGAAGGAGCCGGTGCTGGCCGCCTCCACCGACGGCGTCGGCACCAAGATCGCGGTGGCCCAGGCGATGGACGTGCACGACACCATCGGCGTCGACCTGGTCGCCATGGTGGTGGACGACCTGGTGGTGTGCGGGGCCGAGCCGGTGCTGTTGCAGGACTACATCGCCATCGGCAAGGTCGTGCCGGAGAAGGTCGCGGCCATCGTCAAGGGCATCGCCGAGGGCTGCGTGCAGGCCGGCTGCGCGCTGCTCGGCGGCGAGACCGCCGAGCACCCGGGGCTGATGTCCGACGGCGCGTACGACGTGTCGGCCACCGGCGTCGGCGTGGTCGAGGCGGACAACATCCTCGGTCCGGAGCGGGTGCGCGACGGCGACGTGGTGATCGCCATGGGCTCCACCGGCCTGCACTCCAACGGCTACTCGCTGGCCCGGCACGTGCTGCTGGACATCGCCCGGATGCCGCTGGACGGGCACGTCGAGGAGTTCGGCCGGACCCTGGGCGAGGAGCTGCTGGAGCCGACCAAGATCTACGCCAAGGACTGCCTGGCCCTGGCCGCCGAGGCCGACGTGCGCACGTTCGCGCACATCACCGGCGGCGGCCTGGTGTCCAACCTGGCCCGGGTCATCCCGGACGGCCTGACCGCCACCCTTGACCGCGGCACCTGGACCCCGGCCCCGGTGTTCGCCCTGATCGCCCAGCGCGGCCGGGTCGAGCGGGACGAGATGGAGAAGGCGTTCAACATGGGCGTCGGCATGGTCGCCGTGGTCTCGCCCGAGGACGCCGACCGGGCGCTGGCCGTGCTCACCGCCCGCCACGTGCCGGCCTGGGTGCTCGGCGAGATCGGCCCGGCCACCGGCGAGCGGACCGTGCTGCGGGGCGACCACCCCCGGTTCTGACCGGGTTTTTCGGTGGACGGTCCCCGTAACCTGGGGACCATGGCCGACGAACTCCAGGTGACGCCGTCGCTGGTGATCGCCGGCGCGGAACTGCGCGAACGGTTCTCCCGGTCCTCCGGACCGGGAGGCCAGGGCGTGAACACCACCGACAGCCGGGTGGAGCTGTCCTTCGACGTGGCGGCGTCCCCGTCCATCCCCGACCACCTGCGCCCGCGCCTGCTGGCCCGGCTGGCCAGCCGGCTGGTCGACGGCGTGCTCACCATCGCCGCCAGCGAGTACCGCTCGCAGCTGGCCAACCGCAACGCCGCCCGGGAACGCCTGGCGGCGACCCTGCGCGCCGCCGCCGCCCCGCCGCCTCCCAAGCGACGCCCCACCAAGCCCTCTCGTGGGGCCAAGGAGCGACGCCTGGCGGCCAAGCACCAGCGCAGCGAGACCAAACGCAACCGCCGCACCACCACCGACGACTGACAACCCCGGCGAGTCACGCTCACCGGCATACCGGACGCACGGTTCCGGCAGAAGATCAACTGACTCGCGGGTACTCGCCGGACTTGGGCTCCACCCGCAGCACGTCGATACGGGCCTGCACGGTGTCCAGCGCGCCGACCGCGTAGCCGAAGCCGAGGCCCTCGATGCCGATCTCGGCGACCATCACCTCCGACTCCGGGCCGATCAGTTCGCCCGACACGGTGACGAAGTCCCAGGCCGGGTCGGCCTCCAGGCCGAACACCTCCTGGATGTAGTCGCTGAGCTCGTCCAGCTCCGCCGCCGACTCCACCTCGACCAGCTTCTCCCGGTCACCCACCACGATCTTGAGCACGTGCGCCATCTCGTCGACGTCCCCGGGCACCGGCAGCAGGTCGTCGTAGTCGGCCTCCAGGGCCTCCTCGATGTCCCGCAGCGCCACCAGCTCGTCGCTCTCGGCCCGGAACTCCACCAGCTCCGGGTCGTGGTAGGCCTCGGCGAAGCGCTCCAGCAGCTCCGGCAGCCGCTCGTCCCACACCTCGCGCTGCTCGGGCGAGGCGGTGAAGCGCACCCAGGCGGTGATGATCTCCGGCAGCCGGGCCAGGTCCTCGTCGGAGATCTCGATGTTGGCCGGCACGCTCACGCTGAGCAGGTAGTCCAGCGAGGCCGGGCCGATCTGCCGGACCCGCCGCCCGTTGGACGAGGCCGAGCTGGCCGCCAGCACCGCCCACGACCGGGCCAGCTCCACGTCCTCGAACGGCCGCGAGGCCAGGAACTCGTCCACCGCCGGCTCGAAGTCCTCGATCTCCGGCAGGTCGTCGGACAGGCCGGCGATGCGGGCCTGTAGCAGCGCGAACTCCATCGCCGGATTGGTGTCGTCGGGCAGCTCCAGCATCTCGCTGTGCGCCTCCGGGCCGTCCACCAGGAACAGGCCCAGCGGCCCGTCGATCCGCTCCAGGGCCTGCACCGGCGTCAGCCGCACCGGCTTCGGCTTCGGGTCGATGTTCACGCCCAGCTCCCGGGCCAGCGCCTGGGCGTCGGTCTCCGACCGCTCCACCACCGCGATCTGCACGATGTGCAGCGCCGAGGCGTGGTCCACCAGCACGCCGATGACGATGTCCGAGTAGCCCAGGGTGATCAGCTCGATGTCGCCGAACAGGTCCGCCACCGACCAGGCGTCCACCAGCTCCGGCTGCTCCTGCCGGTACCAGTCCGGCGGCGACACGCCTTCGGCGGTCAGCTCCGTCGCCGCGTCCAGGAAGAAGTCCCGCTCCTCGTCGAAGCCCACCGAGCCCAGGGCCAGCAGCGCCGCCAGCGTCGCCGGGCTGCGCCGCTCCACCAGCGCCTCCACCAGCCGCTCGACCGAGCGGTCCATGGTCTCGTCCGGGTCGCCGTCCTGCCGCCACGCCGCCCGCCAGAACCCGCCGACCAGCCCGGCCGCCCACAGCTGCGCCTCGTACAGCGACTTCATGCCCAACAGGTCGTTCGCGGCGGTCACCGCCGCCTGGACCGGGGACTGCGGGCGGGGACGCTGCTGCCCCTTGCGCTTGGGCTTGCGGTTACGGCTGACCGGGCTCATGCGGCGAATCGTCGCACGACCCCGGTCCGCCGCTCCACTCAGCCGTGGGTGGGGAAGCCCAGGTCGATGCCGGACTGGCGGGGCCAGCGGGCGGTGACGGCCTTGGCCCGGGTGTAGAAGCGGACGCCCTCGGCCCCGTGCACGTGGGTGTCGCCGAACAGGGAGTCCTTCCAGCCGCCGAAGGAGTAGTAGGCCATCGGCACCGGGATGGGCACGTTGATGCCGACCATGCCGACGTGCACCCGGCGCTGGTACTCGCGGGCGGCGAGGCCGTCGCCGGTGTAGACGGCGGTGCCGTTGCCGTAGGGGTTGTTGTTGACCAGCCGGACGGCGTCCTCGAAGGTCTCGACGCGGACCACCGACAGCACGGGGCCGAAGATCTCGTCGCGGTAGATCGACATCTCCGGGGTGACGTGGTCGAACAGCGTTGGCGCGACCCAGAAGCCGTTCTCGAAGCCGGCGGGGGCGTGGCCACGGCCGTCGACCACGAGGGTGGCCCCCTCGGTCACGCCGGCGTCCACATAGGACACGACCCGGTCCCGGTGGACGCCGGTGACCAGCGGACCCATCTGCGACGACGTGTCGTCGCCGGGGCCGGTGACCAGGTCACGGGTGCGGGCGGCGATCGCCTCGACCAGGCGGTCGGCCACATCGCCGACGGCGACGACCACGGAAATGGCCATGCACCGCTCGCCGGCGCTGCCGTAGCCGGCCGACACGGCGGCGTCGGCGGCCACGTCGATGTCGGCGTCGGGCAGCACCACCATGTGGTTCTTGGCCCCGCCCAGGGCCTGCACGCGCTTGCCGTTGGCGGTGGCCCGGGAGTAGACGTGCTTGGCGATCGGCGTGGAGCCGACGAAGGAAACCCCGGCCACGTCGGGGTGGTCGAGCAGCGCGTTCACGGCGGTGGCGTCGCCCTGCACGACGTTGAGCACGCCGTCGGGCAGGCCGGCCTCGCCGAACAACTCGGCCAACCGGACCGAAGCCGACGGATCGCGGTCGGAAGGCTTGAGCACAAAGGCGTTTCCGGCGGCAATGGCCACCGGGAACATCCACATCGGGACCATCACGGGAAAGTTGAACGGCGTGATGCCGGCGACCACACCGAGCGGCTCCCGCACCGAGTACGCGTCCACGCCCCGGGAGACCTGCTCGGAGTGCTCGCCCTTGAGCAGATGCGGGATGCCGCAGGCGAATTCCACGACCTCCAGCCCGCGCTGCACCTCGCCGGCGGCGTCGGAGACGACCTTGCCGTGCTCGGAGCTGATGATCTCGGCCAGCTCGTCGGCGTGCTCGTGCACCAGCTGCCGGAACGCGAACAGCACCTTGCTGCGGGTGGCCAGCGACGAGTCCGACCACGACTGCGCGGCCTTCACCGCCGAGGACACGGCCAGGTCCACGTCGGCCTGGTCGGCCAGCGCCACCTGCCGGGCCACTTCGCCGGTGCTGGGCCGGAAAACGTCACCGGTGCGGGTCGATGAGCCGGTGGTGCGGGCCCCGTCGATCCAGTGCGGTGTCACGCTCACGTCGAATTCCTCCTGCTCGCGGTGGTCGCGCGGACCACGAGTGACGGGTGTAGGAGCCGGTGCAGGGCCTCGGTCCTGGCGCCGCGCACGCGGTCGATCAGGGCCTGCGCGGCCAGTCGGCCCATCTCGTGCCGGGGTTGGTCCACAGTGGTCAGTGAGACGTGCCGCAGCGCGGCCAGCGACGTGTTGTCGTAGCCGACGACCGAAACATCCTGGGGCACGCGCAGTCCGGCGTCCTCCAGGGCGGAGATGGCCCCGACGGCGTTGTAGTCGTTGGCGGCCACGATCGCGGTCGGCATCGGGCCGCCCTCGGCGATCAGGCCCCGCACCGCCCGGGCGCCGGCGGTGTCGGTGTACTCGCTGGCCACCACCAGAGGCTCCAGGCCGTGCCGCTGCATCGCGGCGACATAGCCCTTGCGACGTAAGGAAGCCTGCGAACCGCCGCCGCCGTCCAGGTGGGCGATGTGGTGGTGGCCGAGCTCGACCAGGTGGTCCACGGCCAGCCCGGAACCCACCTCGCCGTCGTCGTTTATCGTGTCCACAGTGGACAGTCGAGAGGCTCGGGAGACCAGCACCAGTGGGGACTGCTCGGCCGCTTTGGCGATGGTGGAGGCCGGCACGACCGGGCCGAGCAGCGCGATGCCGGCCGGCCGGAAGGACAGCAGGTTGTCCACGGCCCGGCGCTCCCGGGTCGGGCTGCGGCCGCCGGTGTTGATGATGAGGTCGAAGCCCAGCTCGGTGACGGCGGCGTCGAAGCCGTCCACCACCTCGGCGAAGAAGGCGTTGTTCAGGTCGGACACCATCGCCCCGAGCACCGTGGACGTGGCGCTGGCCAGCGACCGGGCCATCAGGTGCGGCGAGTAGCCCAGCTCCTCGGCCGCCCGCAGCACCGCGCTGCGCCGCTGCTCGCTGACCTTGGGCGACCCGCGCATGACCAGCGAGACCAGCGCGCGCGACACCCCGGCCCGCGCGGCCACGTCCTCCATGGTCGGACGGCCCATCGCACCTCCCGGCTTGACCGATCCAAGGTCACAAGGGTGAAACCGCCCCTTGACATCGGTGTGACGCACCCTACAGGGTTGGAGCGCTCCAACCAATAGAGCGCTCTAACGGAGGGGAACCCGCACATGCGCATCGGAGTTGCCGGCGTCGGGCGGATCGGCGCCATGCACGCCGCCAACCTCGCCTCCCTGGACCAGGTGGACGAGGTCGTCCTGTTCGATCCGGTTCCGGGTCGCGCCGAACAGGCCGCCGGCCAGCTGGGCTCAGGCGTCAGCCATGTCGACGACCTCGACACGCTGCTGACCACGGACGGCGTGCTGCTGGCCACCCCGACCAACACCCACCCGGAGATGCTGCGCCGCTCCATCGGCGCCGGCGTCCCGGTGCTGTGCGAGAAGCCCATCGCCGGCGACCTGGCCACCATGCAGGCCCTGGTCGACGAGGTGGAGACGGCCGGCGCGACCGTGCTGGTCGGCTTCCAGCGCCGCTTCGACCCGGCCATCGTCGAGTTGCACCGGCGGCTGCGTGCGGGTGAGGTGGGCAAGGTGTACCTGGTCCGAGCCCTGGGCAACGACGCCCAACCCCCGGACTTCGGCTACCTGCCGGCCTCCGGCGGCATCTTCCGCGACCTGTTCGTGCACGACCTGGACGCCGTGCCGTGGCTGGTCGGCGAGCCGGTGGTCGAGGTCTACGCCTCCGGCTCGGTGCTGGTCGACCAGGCCTTCGCCGACGCCGACGACGTGGACAACGCCGTCATCACACTCAAGTTCGCCGGCGGCGCGCACGCCCTGATCGCCGGCGGCCGGCACGACCCGCTCGGCTACGACCACCGCATCGAGGTCCTCGGCAGCCGCGACTCCCTCACCGTTGGTCTAGACCCTCGTACGCCGCTGACCTCGCTCGAAGCGGATGGGCCCAAGGTCGGCATTGACGCCTACCCGGGCTTCCCGGAACGATTCCGCAACGCGTACCTCAATGAGATGGCGGTGTTCGTCGACGTGGTGGCCGGTCGTGCCGACAATCCCTCCCCGGTTCGGGACAGCCTGGTCAGCCTGCGTCTGGCCGAGGCGTGCGAGGCTTCTCGCCGCTCGGGCAACCCGGTCCGTCTGCTGTCGGAGGTGGACGCGTGAGCGTGATCAAGGTCGCCGGGGCGCCGATCTCCTGGGGTGTCTGCGAGGTGCCGGGCTGGGGCCGGATGCTGCCACCGCGGACCGTGTTGTCGCAGATGAGCGAGCTGGGGCTGACGGCGACCGAGCTCGGTCCGCCGGCCTACCTGCCCGAGGACCCCGCTGTTCTCAAGAACACGTTGGCCGAGCACGAACTTACGCTGGTCGGCGGTTTCCTCGCCGTTGTCCTGCACGACGACGAGCGCACCGAGCAGACTCTGAGCGAAGCCGAGCACTCGGCCGAGGTGCTGGCCGCCGGCGGGGCCGAGGTCCTGGTGCTGGCCGCGGCCACCGGCCTGGACGGCTATGACGAACGTCCACAGCTGACCGACGAGCAGTGGGCGACCCTGATCTCCACCTGCGCCGCGATCCGGGATGTCGCCGCCCGGCACGGCCTGGACACGGTGCTGCACCCGCACGTGGGCACGCACGTCGAACGCGGGCCCGAGGTCGAGCGCTTCCTCGCCGACTCGGACCTGCCGCTGTGCCTGGACACCGGGCACCTGCTGATCGGTGGCACGGACCCGGTCGAGCTGGCCAAGCGCCACGCCGCCCGGATCAGCCACGTGCACCTCAAGGATGTCCGCGCCGCGCTCGCCGACGAGGTTCGGTCGGGGCGGCTCGGCTACGCCGACGCGGTCGCCCAGGGCATGTACGTGCCGTTAGGCGACGGTGACGTGGAGGTCGGCGCGATCGTGCGCTTCCTTCACGAGGCGGGTTACGACGGGTGGCACGTCCTGGAGCAGGACACCGCCCTTCCCGAGGATGGCACCGAGGGAGACAGCCAACCCCTGCGTGACACCGCTCGGAGCATCGCTTACCTCGACACGGTCGTCCGGGACCTGTAACCGGCGACCGCACTTCCCCAGGAGCGACAATGTTGTCCAAGAAGTCCAAGAGGATCCTGCTTGGCATGGCGGCCGCGGCGAGCGCGGTCGTGCTCGCCGCCTGCGCCGGGCCCGCCTCCTCGTCGAGCGGTGGGAGCGCCCCCGCCAACGGCTCGACGACCAGCGGCGGCCCGATGAACGTCGCGGTGGTCACGCACGGCTCGGCCGGCGACTCGTTCTGGAACGTGGTCAAGAACGGCGCCGAGGACGCCGGCAAGCAGCTGGGCGTCAACGTCACCTACAACTCCGACGGCGATCCTGGGGCGCAGTCGAAGTTGATCGACAACGCGGTCGCTCAGCACGTGGACGGCCTGGTGGTGTCCATGGCCAACCCGGACGCGCTCAAGACCTCGGTGACGGCCGCGGTCAAGGCCGGCATCCCGGTCATCACCATCAACTCCGGCCAGTCGCAGAGCGCCGCCTTCGGCGCCATCGCGCACGTCGGCCAGGACGAGGGCATCGCCGGCCAGCAGGCCGGGGCCAAGCTCAAGGCGTCCGGCAAGACCAACCTGCTGTGCGTGATCCACGAGGCCGGCAACGTGGGCCTTGCCCAGCGCTGCGACGGCGCCAAGCAGGGCTTCGGCAAGACCACCAACCTCCAGGTGGACATCAACAACCCGACCGACGTCGAGGCCAAGATCAAGGGCGCGCTGCAGACCGACTCCTCGATCGACGCGGTGCTCACGCTCAACCCGCAGATCGCGCTGTCCGCGGTGAACGCGGCCAAGGAGACCAGCTCCAAGGCCACCATCGCCACCTTCGACCTCAACTCGGACGTGGTCAGCGCGATCAAGGCCGGCCAGATCTCCTTCGCGGTCGACCAGCAGCAGTACGAGCAGGGCTACCTGCCGATCGTGATGCTCAAGCTCTACCACGACAACGCCAACACCGTGGGCGGCGGCCAGCCGGTGCTGACCGGTCCGGGCTTCGTCGACAAGTCCAATGTGGACAAGGTGGCGCAGTACGCGGCCAGGGGCACCCGATGAGTGATTTCTCGGGCACGCTGACGACCGACGAGCGCGTCGCCAGTCCCAGCCTGCTCACCCGACTGGCCGTCCGGCCGGAGATCGGCGCGCTGATCGGCGCGCTCGTGGTGTTCGTGTTCTTCTCGGTGATCACCAGCCAGTTCGTCACGCCGGCCGGGATCTCGACGTGGCTGGACACCTCGGCCACCCTGGGCATCGTCGCGGTGGCGGTGGCGCTGCTCATGATCGGTGGCGAGTTCGACCTGTCCGCCGGCGTGATGACCGCGTCCAGCTCGCTGGTCACGGCGATGCTGGCGGTGAAACTGGGCGTGAACGTCTGGCTGGCCGTCCTGGTCTCGCTGGTGTTCTCGCTCGCGGTCGGCGCGTTCAACGGCTGGCTGGTGATGCGGACCAGGCTGCCCAGCTTCATCGTCACGCTGGGCACCTTCTTCGCCTTGCAGGGCCTCAATCTCGGCGTCACGACGCTGGTGACCGGCACCGTCCAGGTGTCGGGCATCGCGTCCGTGCCGGGCTACGAGTCGGTCGGCTACCTGTTCGCCTCCACGTTCACCGTCGGCGCCGCGTCCTTCCCGATCTCCATCGTGTGGTGGATCGCGGTGACGCTGCTGGCGTCCTGGCTGCTGGTGCGGACCCGCTTCGGCAACTGGATCTTCGCCGTCGGCGGCTCCGCCCCCAGCTCCCGGGCGGTCGGCGTGCCGGTGGCCCGCAGCAAGATCCTGCTGTTCATGATGACCTCGGGCGCGGCCTGGCTGGTCGGCACCATCAACATCCTGCGCTTCACCACCGTGCAGGCCAACCAGGGCATCGGCCTGGAGTTCCAGTACATCATCGCGGCGGTCATCGGCGGCTGCCTGCTGACCGGCGGCTTCGGCTCGGCGATCGGGGCGGCCATCGGCGCGCTGATCTTCGGCATGGCCAACCAGGGCATCGTGTACGCGCACTGGAACAGCGACTGGTTCAAGCTGTTCCTGGGCATCATGCTGCTGGCCGCGGTGCTGGTGAACAACGGCTTCCGGGCCAGGGCGGAAAGGGTGCGGCGATGAGCTCACTGCTGGAGGTCCGCGACGTCGGCAAGACGTACGGCAGCGTCATCGCCCTGCGCGATGTGTCCACTGTGGTCAACGCCGGCGAGGTCACCTGCGTGCTCGGCGACAACGGCGCCGGCAAGTCCACCCTGATCAAGATCCTGGCCGGGCTGCACCAGCACGACTCCGGCCAGTTCCTGTTCGAGGGCGAGCCGGTCAAGCTGGCCTCCCCGCGCGAGGCCCTGGACCGCGGCATCGCCACGGTGTACCAGGACCTGGCCGTGGTGCCGCTGATGTCGGTGTGGCGCAACTTCTTCCTCGGCTCCGAGCCGACGAAGGGGTTCGGGCCGTTCCGCATGCTCGACCGGCGCAAGGGCCGGGACGAGACCCGCTGGGCGCTGGCCGACATGGGCATCGACCTGCGGGACGTGGAGCAGCCGGTCGGCACGTTGTCCGGCGGCGAGCGGCAGTGCGTGGCCATCGCCCGCGCGGTGCACTTCGGCGCCAAGGTGCTCATCCTGGACGAGCCGACCGCGGCGCTGGGCGTGAAGCAGGCCGGTGTGGTGCTCAAGTACGTCGCCCAGGCCCGCGACCGCGGCCTCGGCGTCGTGCTGATCACGCACAACCCGCACCACGCCTACCCCGTGGGCAACCGCTTCCTGTTGTTGAAGCGGGGCCGCAGCCTCGGATCCTTCGACAAGAAGGACATCAGCATCGAGGAGCTGACCCGGCAGATGGCCGGTGGGGCGGAACTCGAGGCGCTGCAACACGAACTGCGCGGTGCGGCGCAGTGAGTATCCATGCCGGGAGCACCGAGCTGGAGGCGCTCACGATCGGCCGGGTCGGGGTCGACCTGTACCCGGAGCAGAGCGGCGTGCCGCTCGCCGACGTGAGCACCTTCGCGAAGTCCCTGGGCGGCACGGCCACCAATGTCGCGGTGGCCGCCGCCCGGCTGGGCCGGCGCACGGCCGTGCTGACCAAGGTCGGCCCGGACGGCTTCGGCGACTACGTGCGGAAAGCGTTGGCGGGCTTCGGTGTCTCGCCGGAGTTCGTCGGCACCGCGCCGGATCTGCTGACGCCGGTGGTGTTCTGCGAGCTGAACCCGCCGGCCGATCCGCCGCTGCTGTTCTACCGCCTGCCGATCGCGCCCGACCTCACGCTCACCGAGGACGATGTTCCTTGGGACGTCGTGGAAGCCGTGCCGCTGCTGTGGGTCACCGGCACCGGCGTGTGCACCGAGCCGGCCCGCTCCACCCAGCGCAAGATCCTGGAGCGGCGGGCCCGGCGCGGGCACACCGTGCTGGACCTGGACTACCGGCCGATGTTCTGGTCCGATGTGGACACCGCCCGGGCCGAGATCGGCTGGATGCTCGACCACGTCACGGTGGCCGTGGGCAACCGGGCCGAGGTCGAGGTGGCGGTCGGCACCGCCGACCCCGACGAGGCCGCCGACCGGCTGCTGGCCCGGGGGATCTCCCTGGCCCTGGTGAAGAAGGGGGCCGACGGCGTGCTCGTGGCCACCCCCTCGGGGCGTGAAACCGTGACGCCGCAACGGGTCGAGGTGGTCTGCGGGCTGGGGGCCGGCGACGCGTTCGGCGGCTCGGTGATCAACGGCCTGCTGGCCGGCTGGGATCCGGTGACCATCGCCCGGCAGGCCAACGCGGCCGGCGCGATCGTGGCCGCCCGGCTGGCCTGCGCCGATGCCATGCCCGACGCCGGCGAGATCGAGGAGTTGCTTTCCCGTGTTGACTGACACGCAGTGGGCCGGCCTGCTGCACACCCGGGCGACCGACCCGCAGGCGGTGGCGATCGCCTACGCCACCCGGCGGCGTCGGCCCACTCTGTTGTCCGGCAAGGGCACGCTGTTCCTGATCGCCGCCGATCACCCGGCACGAGGGGCGCTGGGTGTCGGCGGCGACCCGCTGGCCATGTCCGACCGCCGCGAGCTGCTGGACCGGCTGCTCACCGCGCTGGCCAACCCGGCCGTGGACGGCCTGCTGGCCACCCCGGACATCGTCGAGGAGCTGCTGCTGCTCGACGCCCTGCACGACAAGATCGTCATCGGCTCGATGAACCGCGGCGGCCTGGCCGGCGCCGACTGGGAGATCGACGACCGCTTCACCGGCTACGACGGTCAGTCCATTTCGGACAACCGACTGGACGGCGGCAAGATGCTGCTGCGCATCGTGGATTCCGACGCCGGCACCATTCCCACGCTCCAGGGCTGCGCCGACGCCGTCACCGACCTGGCCGGCCAGGGGCTGATGGCCATGGTCGAGCCGCTGCCCTACACCCGGGACTCCTCGGGCAAGTTGGTGCTGCAGAAGGACGCCCAGTCGCTGGCGCGGGCCATCACCGTGGCCTCGGCGCTCGGCGTCACCTCGGCCTACACCTGGCTGAAGCTGCCCGCCCCCGGCGAGGTACACGTGCTGGACACCACCACGCTGCCGGTGGTCGTGCTCGGCGGCGTGCCGTCTGGCAACCCCGCCGACGATCTCGCCGCGTGGGGCAATGCCCTGTCGCATCCCGTGGTGCGTGGCCTGGTTGTCGGCCGTGCCCTGCTCTACCCGCCCGACGGCGACGTCGCCGCCGCCGTGCAAGCCGCAGCCAAGGTTCTGGAGGCCGCCCGATGACTCTGCACCGTCCACTCGGGACCTTGTCGGACGGTGAAGACCCGGTCCGGCTCGCGCCTTCCGACGCCGGCTGGGCCTACACGGGTCTTCGGGTGCTGCTCCTGCACCCCGGAACCTCGCGTGTGATCGAGACCGGCGAGTTCGAGGCGTTCGTGCTGCCGTTGGCCGGCGGCTGCGTCGTCGAGGTCGACGGCCAGCGCTTCGAGCTCGACGGCCGGGACTCCGTGTTCTCCCGAGTCACCGACTTCGCCTACGTGCCACGGGACGCCACTGTCACACTGTCCACTCGGGACGGTGTCGAGGTCGCCCTGCCGATGGCCCGCTGCACCCGGCGTCTGGAACCCAGGTACGGGCCGGCCGAGGACGTCCCGGTCGAGACCCGCGGGGCCGGCAACGCCACCCGGCAGGTCACCAACTTCGGCGTGCCCGGCGTGTGGGACCACGCCGACAAGCTCAACGCCTGCGAGCTGATCACCCCCGACGGCAACTGGTCCTCGTACCCGCCGCACAAGCACGACGAGGCGACCCAAAGGGATTCGACGCCGTGCGAGGTCGTCAACGAGGAGATCTACTACTTCCGCATCGCCGGCCGCGACGGCGTGAACACCTCGCGCGAGGGCTTCGGCCTGCACCGCACCTACACCGCCGACGGCTCGATCGACGAGGACGTGGCCATTCGTGACGGCGACGTTTTCCTTATCCCACGCGGCTATCACGGCCCGTGCGTGGCCGCCCCCGGCTATCCCATGTACTACCTGAACGTCCTGGCCGGCCCGGCCGAGGACCGTTCGATGGCGTTCTGTGACGACCCGGCGCACGGTTGGATCCGTGACACCTGGGCCACGACGCCGCTGGACCCGCGCTGCCCGGTGACGTCTGCGAAGGGACGTGTGCGATGAGGATGACCACCGCCCAGGCCCTGGTCCGCTGGCTGATCGCCCAGCGCACCGAGCTGTTCGACGGCGCCGAGGCCCCGCTGTTCCCCGGCGTGTTCGCCATCTTCGGGCACGGCAACGTGCTCGGGCTCGGCACCGCCCTCGAGGAGCACCGGTCGGAGATTCCGGTGTGGCGCGGGCACAACGAGCAGGGCATGGCTCTGGCCGCCGTCGGCTACGCCAAGGCCACGCACCGCCGGCAGGTCGGCGTCGCCACCACCTCCATCGGCCCCGGCGCGCTGAACCTCGTCACCGCCGCCGGCGTCGCCCACGCCAACCGGCTGCCGCTGCTTCTGCTGCCCGGCGACACTTTCACCAGCCGCGCGCCCGATCCCGTGCTCCAGCAGATCGAGCCGTTCCACGACGGCACCGCCAGCGTCAACGACGCCTTCCGCGCTGTCAGCCGCTACTTCGACCGCATCACCCGTCCCGAGCAGCTGCTGGCCGCGTTGCCGCAGGTCGCTCGTGTGCTCACCGATCCCGCCGACTGCGGTCCGGTCACCTTGGCGCTGCCCCAGGACGTGCAGGCCGAGGCCTTCGACTTCCCCGAGTCGCTGTTCGCGCCCGTCGTGCACCGCATCCAGCGCCCCCGCGCCGATCTGCGTTCCCTGTCCGAGGCCGCCTCCGTGCTGCGCGGCGCTTCCCGGCCGTTGTTGGTGCTCGGCGGAGGCGTCCGGTACTCCGGCGCCGGTGCCGCGGCCATCGCTTTCGCCGAACGCTTCGGGCTGCCGGTCGTGGAGACCACCGCCGGCCGCACCTTGATCGCCCACGACCACCCCCTGCACGCCGGTCCCCTCGGCATCACCGGCTCCAGCTCCGGCAACGAGCTCGCCGCCGAAGCCGATGTGGTTTTCGCCGTCGGCACCCGTCTCCAGGACTTCACCACCGCCTCGTGGACCGTGTTCTCCCCGGCGGTTCGTCTGGTGGCCCTCAACGCCGCCCCCTTCGACGCCGTCAAACACGGCGCTGTGGCCGTCGTCGGCGACGCCCTCGCCGGTCTCGCCGACCTCGAACCCCTCCTCGACTCCTGGTCCGCCCCCGCCACTTGGACCGCCCGGGCCGCTTCTGCCCGTGCCGTGTGGGACTCCCACATCGACAAGCTCCGCTCGCCTTCCCCGGAGCTCACCTACGCCCAGGTCGTCGGGCTCGTCAACGACCAGTCCGGGCCGTCGGACTACGTCATGACCGCCTCCGGCGGCCTCCCCGGCGAGCTCATCGGCGGGTGGCGGGCTTCTGGTCCCGCCACCATGGACGTCGAGTACGGCTTCTCGTGCATGGGCTACGAGATCGCCGGCGCCTGGGGCGCTGCCATGGCCCATCCCGCCGGCATCGTCACCACCCTGCTCGGCGACGGCTCCTACCTCATGCTCAACTCGGAGCTCTTCAGCGCCGCCTTCGCCGGCCACGGCTTCGTCGCCGTCGTCTGCGACAACGACGGCTACGCCGTCATCCACCGCCTCCAAACCGGCCAAGGCGCCGCCGGCTACAACAACATGTACGCCGACTGCCGCTCAGACCTACCCGTCCCACCCCGCGTCAACTTCGCCGCCCACGCCGCCGCCCTGGGTTGTGCGGTCTTCGAAGCCGACGGGGTTTCCTTCGCCGCCCAGTACGCCGCGGCTCGCTCAGCCGCCTCGGAGGGCAAGGTCGCCGTGGTCACGGTCAAAACCCACCCGTCGTCGTGGACTGAGGCCGGAGCCTGGTGGGAGGTCGGCGTCCCCCAGACCTCCCACAGGGCAGAGGTCCTAGCGGCTCGGGCGGAGCTGGACGAGGCCAAGGCCAAGCAGGTCCGGTACCTGGGTCACTGACCGGCGGCCGCGCCCGGCTCCCCCCGGGCGCAGCCGCCGGGTTCATGTCGATCCGCCTGTGTGGATTCAGGCCGGCTATCACCCAAACGGGTGCACGGGTCGATTCCTGGACGACCATGCCCTAGAAGGCGTTGCGTATGTCCGCCACGGGCCGATCGTCCGGCGACTCTGATCAACTACGGCTATCGTCGATGACGATGGTTGCTGCGCGTGTCCCGGTGTTGTGCCCGGCCCACTTCCCGGACGGCTTCCGGCGAGTGGTGGCGCAGATCGTCAACGACGTGACGGCGGTGCTGCCGGAGCTGCACCCGCAGCTGCGGATAGAGGTGGCGGACCCGGCGGAGCGGCCGCTGCTGACCTTCACGGTGTGGTTCGACCACGTCCGGCGCGCGGCCTTCGGGCTGCCGGTGCGCATGCTGAGGTCCAGCGTGGAGCAGGTGAAGCGGGACCTGGCCGAGCGAATCCAGGACGCGTTCGTGGAGGAGTACGGCCGGCCGCTGCCGCCGTGCCCCGGTCACGAGCATCCGTTGACGCCGGAGGTCCGCGATGTGGCGATGTGGCTATGCCCGTACGACCCGGGTCACTGGTCCTGCCGGATCGGTGACTACCGGGCCGCTGGGTAGGCAAAAGGGAGGGCTGAGCCGCCGGTGACCGGCAGCTCAACCCTCACCACGTCGCAGACGCGTCAACGACGGTAGTCGTCGTCGTAATCGTCGTACGGGTCTTCCGTTTGCTCTTCGTCCGGCGGACCCACGTGGGACTGTCCCGAGCCCGACAGCTCACGCTGAAGGGCATCGAAGTCCGTGTTGTGGGAGCTGTACTTGAGCTCTCGGGCCACCTTCGTTTGCTTGGCCTTCGCTCGGCCGCGCCCCATGGCTCGACCCCCTCGCACAGGGACGGGGGCGGCCGGGGGAATCGGCGGCCCCACTCGTCACGACAACTGGTTCCTGGTAACTACCGTACCGTGTCGATGGGGTTCGATGCGACGCGGCTTGCTTGTGGACCGCACGACACCTCGCCGACGCCCGGTCGGGCCGCCGATCGTGGCACGATTCGGGTGTGCCCCGCCCGTTCTCCGCTTACCTCCGAGTGTACGAACCGTTGTCGGCCTTCGACGCTGCGTTGGCCGCCAGGCTGCGCAAGGCCGTCGACGAAGGCCCCCTGACCAGGGCGGAGGCCGGAGACCGGGAACGAGAACTGTGGCTCCGGTCACAGTTGGCGACGCCGCCGCGGCTGCTGCCGGGCGAGCTGTCCGACGGCCGCCCGGCCCCCAACGCCCCGCTCGACGTGCTGGTGCTGGACCCGGCCGAGGTCCCGACCAGTGAGAGCGCCACCGTGGGCCCCGGCCCCCTCATCTGCCCCCTGGACATGCGCGCCCGCTCCGCGGCGGCCCTGGTGGGCTTCCTGAGCACCTCTTCGGGCGTGCTGAAGGCGGCTGCCCTGACCATCCCGGCCGACATCGCCCGGACCCGGGCCGGCGCGGTGATGGCCGAGCTGGCCGGCGGGGCGGTGCATGTGGTGTCCACCACGTGGACGGTGCCGCTGCCGTGGTTCTCCCTGGTCGATCCGGACAGCCGGCACATCATCCTCGCGCCCCGCGAGGACGGGGAGCGGCAGGTCGCGTGGCGGATCGCCATGGCCGACGCCCGCCGCCGGGTGGCCAGGGCCCACTCCGTGGTCCGGGAGTCGCTCGGCGAGAACGGCCCGGCCCGCGTGCTCAAGGACACCGGCCGCTGGCTGGAGCACTTCCACCCGCACTCGGCCGTCGAGCTCGACTACGGCGGCCTGGTCCAGCTATTGGACGACGAGGAGCTGCTGGAGGACACCTCGGCCCAGGACGTGCACGCCATCGTCGACGCCATGGAGTCCGGCGACGCCGAAGAGGTCGCCTCCCGCTACGAGCAGCTGCGCGACTTCTGGGGCGAACTGGCCGGCAAGGAGCGCCTCGGCTAGCTATTCCGCCTCGCGGCGGGTCCGCTCGTTGGCCAGCAGCTCGTCCACCGAGGCGCTGCCGCTGCGGTAGCGGCCGGCGATCTCGTCGTTCAGCTTGTCCATCACGATCTGCACCTCGCGCCGCCGCGCCGACACCGAGGCCTCCTCGGCCACGAAGGCCTGGCCGGCCTGGACCAGCTTGTCGTCCGACAGCGAGGCCACGTCCGACAGGTCGACGTCGGAGACCAGGGCCTCCACGTGCCGGCGGTGCGCCTCGGCCCGGGACGGCTCCAGCGTCTGGTAGCGGCCGAGCCCGGTGGCCGGGCCCACGGCGTTCTCGGACAGGATCGAGACCAGCCGATCCACCACGGAGGCGCCGCCGCCCTCGACTCTGCGCTGCTGTTCCGCCTTCACGATGTCGATGCGGGCATGCAGAAGCCGGCGCAGGTAGGACAGGTCGGTCTCCTCCTGCGCCGCCTCGTCGCGCAGCGCGCGGACCTCATCGAGCGGGCGCTGTTCGACACCGGCCGTGTAGTCCGGCGCGAGCACCCGGTCGATGCGCCGCCGCCCGCCAGGACGGACCTCGATCACACCGCCATCCTGAAGCACACTGCCATCACCCGCCAACACCTGAGAGTCGGTTTCAACCGGACCGTTGCACTCCGAGTAGCTTGCGGACCCCGTCCGCGGCCAACGGCGGCCGCTGGGCTATCCGGGCGAGGCCACTGGCCCTGGCCACCAGCTGGGCGTTGTCACGGACCCGCTCGCCCCGGGCGTAGGAGACCGTGTCCTCCATCCCGACGCGCAGATGCCCGCCCGCCGAAAGGGCCGCGAACATCACCGGTATGGAGGAGCGCCCGATCCCGGTGGCCGAGAACGTCGCGCCGTCCGGGATCGCCCGCAGCGCCGCCGCGAGCGTCTCCGTGTCGCCCGGCATGCCGCCCGGCACCCCCATCACCAGGTCCACGTGCACGTGTCCGCCCGCCGGCAGGCCGTGCTGGTCCAGCAGCCGCCGCAGACTGGCCAGCTGGCCCAGGTCGAAGATCTCGTACTCCGGCACGATGCCCCGGTCCTGCATCCGCTTGTGCAGCTCGACGATGAACTCCCAGCGGTTCATGAACACGTCGTCGCCGAAGTTGACCGTGCCCATCGTGCAGGACGCCGAGTCCGGGCCCGCCTCCAGCACCCGCAGCCGGTTCTCCTCCGGGTCGGTCACCGCGCCGCCGGTCGAGAGCTGGACCACCAGCTCCGTCTCCGCCCGCAGCGCCGCCACCGTCTCCTTGAGCAGCCCCAGGTCCAGCGTCGGCCTCGTGTCCGCGCCGCGGATGTGCACGTGGATCATGGACGCGCCCACCCGCTCGCAGTCCTTGGCCGTGCTGACCAGCTCATCCAGGGTCACCGGCAGATTCGGCACATCCGCCTTGGCGTGCTCGGCCCCCGTGGGGGCGACCGTGATCAGAGTGCCGTGCGCCCCGGGGCGCGGAGTCGACGCTGACATGGCCCGATCCTCGCACGTCAGCCACGGCAGACGGAAGATTTCCCGGGGAAACCCCCACACCACGGAAATTTGACGGCCACTCTCGCGGAATCGCCCCCTGGCCAGCGCGGACCAGACCTAGCCGGAACCTGACCCAGCCCGGTTGCCCACCCAACCCCGTTGCCCACCCAACCCCGTTGCCCACCCAACCCAAGGGGGCGTCCCCCGCTGCCAGCCTACTCAGCGGTGGGGGCGGCGGGGCGGGCGAAGATCCAGATGTGGATAACTCGGGGGCTGTGGACAAGTCAGCGGTCGCAGGTCGCGGACGGCTTCGGATAGGTCAGCGGTCGCGGGTTGCCGACGGGGTTGGAGAAATCAGCGGCCCAGGTTGCGGACGGCTTCGCGGCCGAGGGCGGCGTTGTCCGGGGGCACGGAGTCGGGGTCGATGGAGGCGGCGATGGGCTCCTCGGCGGGGCCGGTGACCAGGGCGGCGTCCAGGGGAACCGAGCGCTTGATCAGGGCCAGGGCGATGGGGCCGAGCTCGTGGTGCCGTACGGCGGAGCCGATGCGGCCGACGGCCTTGCCGTCCAGCAGCACGGGGTCGCCGGTCTCGGGCAGGGCGTCCAGGGAGCCGTCGAGGTGCAGCAGCAGCATCCGCCGGGGCGGGCGGCCGACGTTCTCGACCTTGGACACGGTCTCCTGCCCCCGGTAGCAGCCCTTGTTGAGGTGCACGGCGGTGCCGATCCACCGGGCCTCGTGCGGGATGGTGCGCTCGTCGGTGTCGACGCCGAGGCGGGGGCGGAGCAGCTCCACCCGCAAAGCCTCGAAGGCCAGGGAGCCGGCGGGGCGGGCCCCGGCGTCAACCAGACGGGTGAACTCGGCGTCCCTCGAGGCCCGGGGAACGAGCAGGTCGGCGCCCCACGGCATGGGACGGACCAGACCGCCGAAGGTGACCAGGCGAGAGGTGTCGGGCCCGAGAACGGACAGAACGGCGATCTCGGACGTGGCGTCCCGGGGCTCGACCTTGGACCAGAACTTCATCGACTCCAGGTAGGCCAGCAGCGCCTTGCCGGCGCCGGGCTCGACGTCGAGCCAGGCGGTGCCGTCGAAGTCGGTGAGCACGGCGTGGTGCTCGACCCGGCCCTGCACGTCCAGCACCAGCAGCTCGGTGGTCTCCCCGTCGCGCAGGTTGAGCACGTGCTGGCTGGTCAGGTTGTGCAGCCAGGCCAGCCGGTCCTCGCCGGGCACGGCGATGACCTCACGGTTGGAGCGGTCGACCACGGCGGCGGAGCGGGCGGCGGCGCGCTGCTCGGCGAAGGGGTCGCCGTAGTGCCACGGCACGCCGGCGTCGGGCGAGCCGGCGGGGGCCTCGACGATGGTCACAGTCCCACCTCGCTGGCGCTAGGCGGGTCTGCGACCCAGGTCACTGCGCTGAATCGCGCCCTCGCAAGCTCGGTCACGAGTTCTCCTGTTCGACGCACTCCCGGCAGGTGCCGGACAGCGCGAGATGGCTGGCGTCCAGCCGGAAGCCACGGTCCTGGTCGAGCCGATCGGCCAGACCGTCCAGCAGCGAGCACGGCACCTCGTCGACCCGGCCGCAGCTGTGGCAGACCAGGTGCACGTGCTCGTGCTCGTCGACGGAGTAGGACGGCGCGCCGTGGCCGAGATGGGTGTGCCGGACCAGGTTCAGCTTCTCCAGCAGCTCCAGGGTCCGGTAGACGGTGGTGATGTTCACGGTCGGCGTCACGCGCTGCACCCGCTGGCAGATCTGCTCCGGCGTGGCGTGCTCCAGCTCGCGGACGGCGTCCAGCACCAGCTGACGCTGAGGGGTCATCCGCAGCCCGCGCTCGTGCAGCGTGCGGCGCAGCCGCGCGGCCTCCTCGGGGCTCACGGTTTCCACACCCCCAGAATAGGACGCCAACCCGTGAGTAGGCTCGGCCCATGCGCGTGCTGGCCTTTCTGGACGGAACGACCGCGGACCCCGAAGCCCCGCTGTTGCGGGTGGACGACCTGGGACTGCTCCGCGGCGACGGTGTGTTCGAGACGATCCTAGTCATCGACGGCAAGCCGAGGGAGCTCGGTCCGCACCTGGACCGGCTGGACCGCTCGGCGGCGATGCTCGAACTGCCGGAGCCGGACCGGGCCGGCTGGGAGCGGGCGGTCGACGCCGTCATCAACAACTGGACCGGCGGCAGGGACATGGCCCTGAAGCTGGTGCTGACCCGCGGCAACGAGTTCGGCGACGGCACGCCGACGGCCTTCGCGATGGGCATGCCGATCTCCGAGAAGGTGCTCAAGCAGCGCACCGAGGGCATCGCGGCGATCACGCTGGAGCGGGGCTTCGAGCCGGGCCTGCCCCAGCGCGCCCCCTGGCTGCTGCTGGGGGCCAAGTCGCTGTCGTACGCGGTGAACATGGCGGCGGTCCGCTACGCCGCCCGCGAGGGCGCGGACGACGTGATCTTCACGGCGGCCGACGGCTCGGTGCTGGAGGGCCCGACCTCGACCCTGGTCCTGGTCCGCGACCACACGCTGGTCACGCCGCCCCCGACCATCGGCATCCTGCCCGGCACCACCCAGGCGGCCCTGTTCCGGGCGGCCGAGCGGGCCGGCTGGTCGGTGAAGATCGAGCCGATCCCGTCGGCCGACCTGACCGACGCCGAGGGCCTGTTCCTGATCTCCAGCGTGCGCTGCGTGACCCGCATCCACACCCTGGACGGCAAGCAGCTCAAGGACTCCAGCGCCCTCCAGCGCGAACTCACCGCCCTGTACGAGTCCGAGTACTGATTTCGATGTCATGAAGGGCCCCATCCTGACGTTGAACGTCAGGATGGGGCCCTTCATGACGATTACTTCAGGCCGGTGTCGACGGCGGACATCAGGGCTCCGGTGTCGCCGGACATCTCCCAGATCATCGCGCCCAGCAGGCCTTTGCTCTTGATGTAGGCCATCTTCTGGCTGATGGCCCATGTGTCGTCGAACGTCCACCACTGGTTGCCGTCATAGCCGTACGTGGCCACGGCCTGAGTGTTGTGGTAGACGGTCATTCCCGGCACCGCACCGATCAGGTTGCTGTAGCCCCGGGTGCCGGCCTCCTCGGCGAACTGCCCCGGCGCGGCCCCGTTGGCCGCCTGCCATTCGCCATGGGCGCCGCCGTCGGTGACGCCCTGCCAACCTCGGCCGTAGAACGGGATGCCCACGGTTATCTTGCGCGGACTCACCCCCGCGCCCAGATAGGTCTGCACGGCCCCGTCCACGCTGAAGTGGAACGAGTACGGGTCGTTCGACGCCGGGTACAGGTTGGCCTGGTCGCCGGTGCGGTTGGGCTCCCACGAGTTGTCGCTGCCGGAGCCGTGGAAGTCGTAGCCCTGCACGTTGAAGATGTCCAGGGACTTCGCGGTCTGCGGCAGGTCCCAGCCCTCGCTGACCTTGGTCGGGTCGGCCGGGGTGAACGCGGTCAGCTGGTACCGCTTGCCGTTGGTGGCGCCGAGGGCGTCCAGTTCGGTGCGGAACTCGGCCAGCAGGGCGGTCAGGTTGGCCTTGTCGGACGCGCTGTAGTGGTTGCCGGGGTGGCCGTTGGCGTCGCCGGGCCACTCCCAGTCCAGGTCGATGCCGTCGAAGATGCCGGCGGCCACACCGGCGCCGCCCGCGCCGCCGGTGACCGGCAGGTTGCCCTTGATCCAGGTGTCGATGCAGGAGGCCACGAACTTCTTCCGCGACGCGTCGGTCTTGGCCACGTCGGAGAAGTACTTCGAGTACGTCCAGCCGCCGATCGACACCAGCAGCTTCAGGTTGGGGTACAGCGCCTTGAGTTCCTTGAGCTGGTTGAGGTTTCCGCGCAGCGGCGCGAAACCGTCGTCGGCAACGCCGTTGACAGCCTGGGCCGCCGAGAACGGCCGGCCGTAGTCGGCGTCGGCGTCGCCGGCCCCGTCACCCTGGTTGGGGTCCTCGGGATCGGCGGTGGTGCCGCGGGTGACTCCGGACAGGCAGGTCAGATTCACCGGGTCGATGTTCTCGAACGCGTACAGCAGATGCGTCAGCTTGGTCGCCGCGCCGGTGGTGACCAGGTTCTTCACGAAGTACTGGCGGCCGTAGATGCCCCACTGCACGAAGTAGCCGACCTTGGCGTAGCCGTTGCCGATCACGTCGGAAGTCGTTGCGGTGACGGCATTGCTGGCCGCGGACACGTTGTCGTAGCCGTCACGGGCCTTGACCGTGAACGTGTACTGGGTGGACGGGCTGAGGCCGGCGACGGTCGCGGTCGTGCCGGTCACCGTTGTGGCGACAGCGGATCCGTTGAACACGTCGTAGGACACCACGCCGGTGTTGTCGGTGGACGCCGACCAACTCAGCGACACCGTCACGGAATCCTTGCCCGTCACGGCCAGATTCGTTGGTGCGGTGGGAGGTTGCGTGTCGGCCGAGGGGTCGTTGGTCGTCACGGTGACTGGCGCGCTGGCCACCGATGCGGTGCCATGCGTGTCCTTGGCCTTGACGGTGAAGGTGTACGAGGTCTTCGGCGTCAGGCCAGTGATCGACGCGGTGGCGCCGGTGACCGACACGGCCAGCGCGGACCCGTTGTAGACGTCGTAGCCGGCGATGGGCAGATCGCCTGGTGTGGCGGCATTCCACGCCAGCAACACGGTCTTGGTGGTCTTGGCCGTCGAGCGCAGGTTGGTCGGCGCACCCGGTGGGGCGTCGGCGGTTCCGTCGCACTTGCTGTCGTTGACCCGGCAGTTCTGTGGACTCCCGGAGCCGCTGACCGTGAAGGTCAGGCTGTACGGCTCGGTGGTGGCATGAGCCTTCACCACGGTGTTGTAGTACGCCGGTGTCGCCACCACATGGGTGCCGGTCTGGGTCACGGTGCCGTTCTGGCCGTTGCTGACGGTGGTGCCGCCGGGCAGGTCGAAGGCCAGCGACCACGAGGGCAGATCGGTGGCGGAGTTGTTGGCTACCACGAACTTCCCGGTCGAGCCGGACTGTGAGTACTGCGCCGTCACCGCGGCTGTCACCGGCGGCGGGGTCGTTCCGCCCGACCCGTCGCAGGCGACGCCGTTGAGCAGGCAGTTGGCCGGGGAGGCGGCCGAGCTGAGCGAGAACGACAGGCTGTACGGCTCGGTGTTGCCATGGGCGGCAACGGTGTTGATGTAGTACGCCGGGGTGGCCGACACGTGGGTGCCGGTCTGGGTGAGGGTGCCGTTCTGCGGGCTGCTCGCGGTGACGCCGGCGGGCAGGTCGAAGCTGATCGACCAGCCGGTGATCGCCGCGGCCGTCGAGTTGGCCACGACGTACTTGCCGCCGCCCGCCGCCGCGGTGAACGTGGCGGTCAGGCCGGTGGTCGCGGCGGCTTGAGGGGCCAGGGCGACCGCCGCTCCCAACGTCAACAGGATTGCCGAGAGCAGTGCAAGCTTGCGCATGGTGCTCCTACGGTCCGGGTGGCGGCCCGTTCTGAACAGTAAAGTGGCCTAGACCACTGCGTCAACGGAGCGGGTGCAGCCGAACGGGTGTTCCCGGGCGGGCCTGGGCCAGCAGGGGCAACGACCGCTCGGCCACCACGCCGATCACCGGATAGCCGCCGGTGACCGGGTGATCGGCCAGAAAGAGCACCGGTCGGCCGTTGGCCGGCACCTGGACCGATCCGGTCACCACGCCCTCGCTGGGCAGCTCGCGGGACTCGAAGGCGGCGGCCCGGCGCAGCGCGTCGCCGTCCAATCGCAGCCCGACCCGGTTGCTCTGCTGGGAAACCGTCCACCGGCCGGCCGCCAGCTGCCCGGCCGGGTCGTCGAACCAGTCCTCGCGCGGGCCCAGCAGCACGGGCACCACCAACTCGGCCGGCACGACCGGAGGCGACAGCACGTCGGCCCCGACCGGCAGGCCGAGCGGCTCGCCGAGCGGGAGGACATCGTTGGCCCGCAACGGATCCGGCCCGATGCCGGAGAGAATGTCGGTGGCCCGGCTGGACATCTGCGCCGGTGCCTCGACGCCGCCGGAAATCGCCACGTAGCAACGAAGTCCGTTGATCGGCGCACCGAGCGCCAACGAGTCGCCGGGCTGGAGGTGCACCGGGGCGTACGTGTCGACGAGGTAGCCGTCGACCGAGGCCAGCACCTGCGCGCCGGTCACCGCGACTGTGCAGGAACAGTTGGCGCGCAACGTGATTCGGCCCAGCAGGGCCTCGATCCCGGCCGCCGACTCGGGATTGCCGACCAGTCGGTTGGCCAGCGTGAACGCCGGCACGTCCAGCGCGCCCGACGGCGGCACGCCCAGGTGCGCGTTGCCCGGCCGCCCCAGGTCCTGGATCAGCGTCTGTGGGCCGACCTTCACCACGGTCAGCGAGCGGCTCACCGGGCCACCTCGAACCGGACGTGATCACCCGGGGCCAGCAGCGCCGGCTCGCAACGCTTGGCGTCGAAGAGAATTGCGGTGGTGCGGCCGATCAGCCGCCAGCCGCCGGGCGATGCCGTCGGGTACGCGCCGGTGAATTCCCCGGCGATGCCAACGGATCCGGCCGGAACGCGAGTCCGCGGATTGTCCAACCTGGCCTGCCGCAACGGTTCCGGCAGCCCGACCAGGTAGCCGAAGCCGGGCGCGAAGCCACAGAACGCCACCGTGTACTCGGCGCCGCTGTGCAGCGCGACGACCTCGTCCACGCTGAGGCCGGCGGTCTCGGCGACCAGCGCCAGATCGGGGCCGTCATAGGAGATCGGCAGCCGGACCTGGCGTGGCGTGCGATCCGGCGGATGCGACAGGTCGGCCGCCTCGACGAGGGCACGGACGCGAGCCAGCCCGTCGGAACCGGGGCGCACCTCGACCAGCACGGTCGTGGCCGCCGGCACGAGCTCGACGACCTCGGGCAGGTCGGCGACCAGCAGCGCCCCGTGCAGGGCCTCCACCTCGGCCAGCGAGTCCAGCTCCACCAGCATCGCGTGCCGGCCACACCGCCGCAGCCGCACGCGTCAGCCGACGACGCGTATCAGCTGGGCCGAGACGTGCGGCTGGAGCGGCTCGCCCACCATCGCCCGCTCCTCCACGTAGGCCAAGTCGCCGTTGTTGACCAACCCGTACAGGCGCTTGGCCGCGGTGACCTCCTTGGCCGTGGAGGTGCGCATCACGATGTCGGTGGCCAACTCCCACGAGGTCTGCGACAGCGGCGTGCCGTAGTAGATCTCGACGACACCGGTGGCGTGCGTGAGCAGCACCTCGATGGTGTCGTCGGCCTGCGGCCGCCAGAAGCCCGACTCGCGGGCCGCCGGCCGGATCACCTTGCCGTGCTCGTCCAGCAGCCAGGACCGGGCCTCGTAGGTGAGGAACGGCCGGCCGTCGTGGGCGAAGGTGATCTGCTGGCCGAAGCGGAACGGGCCGTCGATCGTCGGGTAGACGATCTGCCCCTCGCCGCGCCACACGCCGACCAGCGGCAGCAGCGCCAGGCAGGCGTCGTTCAGGTTCGGGCCCAGGCGCAGGTTGGCGGTGTCGCCGGGAACCGGCAGGTCGTCGAACTGCGGCAGATTGCGGTCGCGCGTCGACTCCGCGCGCTGCTCGGCGGCGCGGACCGCGGCGTCACCGCTGCCGAACTCAGGCTTGGTCATGGCTCAGCGGTGGTCCTGCAGCAGGCGGTACACCACGTACACCGAGAACCAGCCGATGGCGATGCACACCAGCACCATCAGGAGCGTGAAGAAGAGTTCCACGTGTTCAGAATAAGGCCGGAGGCCCCAGCCAGCAGTGACTGGGGCCTCCGGAGAGCCGTGTTTCAGGCCACCGCGACCTGGAGCTGGTGCAGGCCCGGGCCCTCGGCCGTCACCTGCGCCTCGCCGGTGCCGGTGCGGTGCAGCGCGCGCACCGTCCACTCGCCCGGGGCGGCGAAGAAACGGAAGTCACCCTGCTCGGAGGAGACGACCTCGGCGGTGAACTCGCCGGTCGAGTCCAGCAGCCGGACGAACGCCCCGCCGACCGGCTGGCCGCCCGCGGAGACCGTGCCGGACAGCACGACCTCCTTGCCCGGGTCGACGTTGGCCGGCAGCGCCGCGCCCTGCTCCGGAGCCCCACACCCTGCTGCGGTCATGTCAGTCCCTCTCATTCACTGCCGAGCGCGACCGGCACGCCGACCAGCGAGCCGTATTCGGTCCAGGAGCCGTCGTAGTTCTTCACGTCCTCGTGGCCGAGCAGCTCGCGCAGCACGAACCAGGTGTGCGAGGAGCGCTCGCCGATGCGGCAGTAGGCGATGGTGGCCTTGGAGCCGTCCAGGCCGGCCTCGCCGTAGATCTGGCGCAGCTCGTCGTCGGAGCGGAAGGTGCCGTCCTCGTTCGCGGCCTTGCTCCACGGCACGTTGATCGCGCTGGGGATGTGGCCGGCGCGCTGGGCCTGCTCCTGCGGCAGGTGGGCCGGCGCGAGCAGCTTGCCGCTGAACTCGTCGGGGGAGCGCACGTCGACCAGGTTCTTGGTGTTGATCGCGGCCACGGCCTCGTCGCGGAAGGCCCGCAGCGACAGGTCCTGCTCCTGGGCCTTGTAGTCGGTGGCCGGGCGTGTCACCTCGTCCTTGACCAGCGGGCGGCCGTCCAGCTCCCACTTCTTGCGGCCGCCGTCAAGCAGCTGCACCTTGTCGTGGCCGTACAGCTTGAAGTACCAGTACGCGTAGGCCGCGAACCAGTTGTTGTTGCCGCCGTAGAGCACGACCTGGCTGTCGTTGCCGATGCCCTTGGCCGACAGCAGCTTCTCGAAGCCCTCCCGGTCCACGAAGTCCCGGCGCACCGGGTCCTGGAGGTCGGTCTTCCAGTCGACCTTGACGGCGCCGGGGATGTGGCCGCCGTCGTAGGCGCTGGTGTCCTCGTCCACCTCCACGAACACCACGCCGGGGGTCTCGAGGTTGTCCTCGGCCCACTGCGCCGAGACCAGCACGTTCTCGCGACTCATCGATCGGCTCCTTCGCCGGTTTGGGGGTTGGTTGTGCTCACTTGCCGGTGGCCGGCGCGAACCGGCGGATGATCAGGTACATCTCGCAGCCAAGGCAGAAGCCGAAGGCCGCGTTGAGGAAGGCGGCGACCAGGGCCAGCGCGGTCGCCACGATGCCGAGGACGGGCAGGCCGGCCAGGTAGCCGATCGTGCCGACCAGGGCGAAGACGAAGCCGACGGTCTGGGCGAACTGCGGCGGGGCCGCGTCCTCGCGCTCGTCGGTGGGGCCCAGCCGCGGCGCGACGAAGCGTCGGTAGAGCAGGCCGTACGGGGCGTACTGCAGCCCGAGGAAGCCGCCGATGGCGAAGACGATCGTCTGCAGGGCCAGCACCGGCCACCAGCCGGTGACGAGCACGACCGCGAGCACGACCGTCGTGATCCAGGCGCCGAAGCGCGGACCTCGGGGATCGATCTGGGGTGCGGACATGGAAGGACCTCCTGACCTGCGGACAAAACGGGTCCACCAGGACGTCGGGGGGCCGAGCCCGGGACGTCCGGTCAGAAAGCCCGACACAGGCTGCTGCGCACGCGGCAGAGATCCACCGCGCGTCGCTTGGTCAGCAGCTGGGCCATACGGCGGAGAGTACCCGCGGTTCCCTGTTCGTGGGAGGGCCGTCCACCAGATGGAATGGCTACTGTACCGATAAAGCTCGGACGGCCGAGCCGTCGAGGCATTCGGAGACCGGTTCCGAGGCGGCAGGTCGGTGTGATGACGTTGCGTGCCTATCTGGTCACGTTGTGCCATCGATGTCGGGATCGGGCCGACCTCCCTGGTCAGGTGACGCCGTATGGGCGGCGGAGGTCGGCAGAGACATCGATCCGGAAGCCACGGATCCCCGCACGCACGTCACCACCGGAATGCTGGTGGACGATGACGGTCACCGGCTCGACGAACTACTGGTCAGCGGCGAGAACAGTGAGTGGTTCGTCAAGGCGGACGACCACCTGCGCGTCCACCTGAAGACCCCGGCTGTGCGCAACCCGCGGCTGACGGCGGCGCCGCCGGCCAGTCACGTCGAGGTCCACGCGGCGATGATCATGCGCGAGCGCGGTCTCACCCACGCCACTCTCGTGATCAACAACGATCGGATCTGCCGCGGGGTCTTCGGCTGCCCGCAAGCGGTGGCCGTGGTCCTGCCCGAAGGCAGCTCACTCACCGTGTGGACTCGAGGCGCCCAGGTACCCTCAGAGCTCGAAGGGAGGCAGCGGGCATGATTCTCAGCGCGGTGCACGACGGTCGGTGGAAGCACGCCGGCACGCCTGACGAGATCGAGACGCTCCTGCACGAGTTGGTCTATCGGGCCGACCCTCGTCATCCCAGCGACGTGGTGCTCGCGGACCTGCCCTTCGACGACACTTCCGTGGACCACCCGGCTCAGATGTTCCGGGTGAGCGCCAACCCGGAGGCCGGGGTGGCGGCGCTGCTGTGGTTCCTCAACTCGGCCGACGCGCAGATGTGGGTGTCCTACAACCCGCGGCCGCCGTTGGAGGACCCGTGGCTGGCCAGTGACGTCGACACCGCCCGCTACCACGATCGTTTCACCGCGATCCCGCTGAGCCAGGCGCATGCCGCGCTGAAGCAGTTCGTGGCCGGTGACGGCCAACGGCCGTCGAACGTCCAGTGGGTGACCGGGGACTACTACGGCCGCATCACCCAGGCCTTGACGCCGGCCTCGCCGGTGAACGCCGCCTGAGACCGGACCCGCTGGCTGGAGTCAGGCCAGGTGGGGGCGGAGGGCCTCGGCCAGGACGTCGCGCTTGGGCACGCCGCCGACCCGCAGCAGCTCGGCCCCGTCCGGGGCGAAGGCGACGGTGGTGGGAGTGCGCAGCACCTTGAGCGAGGAGGCGACCTCGGGCAGGTCGGTCAGGTCCAGCTCACGGTGTTCGACGCCCTCGGTCTTGGCGGCCAGGTCGGACAGCACGACGCGGGCGTGCCGGCAGGGGGCGCAGAAGGTGGTGGAGAGCTGGACCAGGGTGACCGGGGCGGCGGGGTCGATCAGGTCCCGGACCTGCGCCGGCAGGTCGGCGGCCGGCTTGCGGCGCGTCACGCGCCCATCCCGCCCACGCAGCAGCAAGCCCACGACGGTGGCGGCGGCCAGCACCGCGAGCAGCACCCACAGCCCGGTCATCCGATCCCGCTCCTCCCGCTGCCCAACTGGACGTTGGTGGCCTTGCCGCTGACCGTGAAGGCGTTGCTGTCCACGCCGACCTTGGTCGGCACGACCGTGAACGGCAGGGCCTTGCCCAGGTCCAGCTCGGTGGACAGGGCGGCGAAGATCGGCTGCTGCAAGGTGTCCGGAACCTTCAACGTCGTGACCCCGTCCACCAATTCCAGCCGGGTCGGCTGCACCTGGATCTTCGTGCCGGACAGGCCGAGCAGGCCGTAGGCGTTGATCTTCAGCGGATGGCCGGCCACGGTGATGTTGAACGACAGCCGCACCCCGATGCTGGTGTCGGTGTACGGGCTGGTCGTGGGGGTGGGCGTCGGCGTGGGGGTCGGGGTGTCGTAGAGCATGTCGGGCGGGGTGGGCCCGATGGTCAGGTTGGACACGCCCAGGGCCTGGCCCACGTCGGTGGCGTTGAACGCCCGGTTCACGTCGGCGGCGCTGATCTGGACCTGGCCCTCGACCTGGTTGATCAGCACCGAGTGGGCGGTGCCGGACACCAGCTCCGACAGCGGCACCTTCACGTCGTAGAGGTGGGCCTTGACCTGGAGGTCGCGCAGCGTGTCGCCGATCGGGATGCCGTTGGCCTCGATCTCGATGTCCTGGTAGTCGCCGCGGGCGGCCTGGAGCATGAACGGGAAGCCATGGATGGTCACTGACGGGTCGTCGGTCAGTTTCAGCTCGGTGCGCATCTTCTTGGACACCTGGTACTCGCCGATGGCGGCGAAGGCGAAGTCGGCCGCCACCAGCATCGCGGCCAGCACCAGCAGCACCGCGACCAGGATCTTCCACCGGCGACCGCGCCGCGGTCGGGTAGTGGTGGTCATCGCCGATTCTCCCCACCTTTGTTAATTCGTGTGACGCGCGTGTTTCGACCACCCTCGGGGCTGGTCACGACCGGTATTGTCCCGGACATCCGCAGGCAACGGGGCCTGGCCACCGTACGCCGATCAGCCCGCCCGCCGGTGGCCAGGCCGCGGCGCGCGAGAGGAGGCGGCTTGCCCATGGGTGTCGATCTGCTGCTGTTGACCGGGGACCCGGACCCGACGTCGGTGCTGCCGGCGCTGTCCCTGCTGCCCCACGTGGTGCGGCCGCTGGTGCCGGAGGTTTCGGCGTTGCTCGAGGCCGGCCCGCACGACGCCGTGCTGGTCGACGCCCGCGGCGACCTGGCCGGGGCCCGCTCATTGTGCCGGCTGCTGTCCAGCAGCGGCGTCGAGGTGCCGGTTGTGGCCATTGTCACGGAGGGCGGCCTGGTCGCCGTCACCTCCGACTGGGGCGTGGACGAGATCCTGCTGCCCACCGCCGGCCCGGCCGAGGTGGACGCCCGGCTCCGGCTGGTCAGCTCCCGCCGCAAGCCCGACCAGGCCGGCGCGGCCGGCGCGATCCAGCTCGGCGAGCTGGTCATCGACGACGCCACCTACACCGCCCGCCTCAAGGGCCGCCCGCTCGAGCTCACGTACAAGGAGTTCGAGCTGCTCAAGTACCTGGCCCAGCACGCGGGCCGGGTGTTCACCCGGGCCCAGCTGCTCCAGGAGGTCTGGGGCTACGACTTCTTCGGCGGCACCCGCACGGTCGACGTGCACGTGCGGCGCCTGCGGGCCAAGCTCGGCCCTGAGCACGAGCTGATGATCGGCACCGTGCGCAACGTGGGCTACAAGTTCGTCCGCCCGTCCCGGCCCGGCGCCCGCACCACCGGCGGCGTCGACCACGACACGCACGACGATTCGGAGTCCGACGCCTTCGCCGCGCTGGCCAAGCAGTTCCGCTGACCGCTAGCGTCGGTCGGTGTGGCAGAGCTGACTGGGCGGGACCGGCTGACCGCGGTCGAGGTGGACGGGGTGGCCGGCATCTTCGAGGCGGCCCGCCTCGCCGACGAGCGCACCGGCGCCGGTGACCTGCCGTCGTTCGTCTCCCGGCCGGGCACGCACGTGCTGGCCGAGGACAACGGGCGGCTGGTCGGCTACGCCCATCTCGACACCGTCGGCGACTCCTTCGGCCACCTGGTCGGGGAGGCGCTGGTGCACCCGGCCGGCCGCAACCGCGGCGTGGGCACGCAGCTGGTCGAGCGCCTGCTGACGCTGGCCGGGGACCGGTCGGCCCGGCTGTGGTCGCACGGGGACCACCCGGCCGCCGCCGCCATCGCCGCCAAGCTGGGCCTGAACAAGGTCCGTGAGCTGCGGCGGATGCGCTGGATGGCCGGCGACGTGCCGCAGCCCCAGCTGCGTGAGGGCGTGCGGATCCGGACCTTCGTGCCCGGTCACGACGAGGCGGCGGTGGTCGCCGTCAACCACCGGGCCTTCTCCTGGCATCCCGAGCAGGGCGCGCTCACGGTCGAGGACCTGGTGGCCACCGAGCAGGAGAGCTGGTTCGACCCGGCCGGGTTCTTCCTCGCCGTGGACGCATCGGACCGGCTGCTCGGATTCCACTGGACGAAAGTCCACGACGGCCCGCCGGAGGCGATCGGCGAGGTTTACGTGGTTGGCGTGGATCCCGACGCGCAGGGCGGCGGGCTGGGCAAGGCGCTGACCGTGATCGGGATGGAGCATCTGCGCGCGGCGGGGCTACGCAGCGTGATGCTCTATGTCGAGTCCGACAACGCGCCGGCGGTGGCGGTCTACAGCAAGCTGGGATTCACTGTGTGGGACGCGGACGTGCAGTACGGGCGCTGATCCCGCGTTACGCTGCGCTGCGTCACGAAGTCTCATCGACCGGGTCACGTTGGGGTCGCGATACCACTCGGTTGGAGTAGTCGTCGTCACTTCGTGTGCCCTGTTCATCTTCCGTTCACCTGGCCAAGGGCTGTCGTCCACCCTCGCTCCTTACGGTCGGCAAACGAGCGGCGGGACCCGTCGCGCTCGAAGTCGAGTCTCCAAACGGAGGATCCAGGTGAACATGAAGCGGCACGGCGTCGCGCTGGGCATCATGGCGGCAGGCGCCCTCCTGCTCACCGCCTGTGGCAGCGACAACAACACCGGCGCGACGGGCGGCACTTCGACCACCGGCTCCAGCTCATCGGCCCCCAAGGTCGACTGCTCGGGCAAGAAGACGCTGAAGGCCAGCGGCTCCACCGCGCAGAAGAACGCGATGGACCTGTTCGTCAAGGCCTACAACGACGCCTGCGACGGCAACGACGTCAACTACACGGCCAACGGCTCCGGCGCCGGCGTCTCCGACTTCACCGGCAAGCAGACCGACTTCGCCGGCTCGGACTCCGCCCTCGACCCGAAGAAGGGCGAGCCGGACAAGGCCGCCGCCGCGTGCGGCAGCCCGGCCTGGGACCTGCCGACCGTCTTCGGCCCGATCACCGTCGTCTACAACGTGAAGGGCGTGTCCGACCTCAACCTGGACGCCGCCACCACGGCCAAGATCTTCGACGGCGAGATCAAGACCTGGAACGACGACGCGATCAAGAAGCTCAACCCGAGCGCGACGCTGCCCAGCACCGCCATCAGCGTGGTCTTCCGGTCCGACCAGTCCGGCACCACCGACAACTTCCAGCAGTACCTGACCAGCGCGGGCGGCTGGACCAAGGGCGCCGGCAAGACCTTCAACGGCGGCGTGGGCTCGGGCGCGTCCGGCAACCCGGCCGTGGCCACCTCGCTGGGCCAGACCGACGGCGGCATCGCTTACGTCGAGTGGTCCTTCGCGCAGGCCAACAAGCTCAACATCGCCTCCATCGTCACCACGGCCGGCGGCACCCCGGTCAAGGTCTCGGCCGACAGCGTCGGCAAGGCCATCGCCAGCGCCGCCTTCAAGAACGCCGGCAGCAACGACCTGTCGCTGGACCTGAGCTCGATCCACAAGTCCACCGCGGCGGGCGCCTACCCGATCGTGCTGGCCACCTACGAGATCGTCTGCTCCAAGTACGCGGACGCGGCCACCGGCAAGGCGGTCAAGGCCTTCCTGACCACCGCCATCAACCAGGGCCAGACCGACCTGGCCACCAACGGCTACGCCCCGCTGCCCGACTCGCTGAAGGCCAAGCTCACCACCGCCATCGACGCCATCAGCTGACCGCCGTACCCCGATGAGCGAGCCTGCGAGCGAGTCATTCAACGCAGAGCGTCCGCGAATGCGGACACCGAGCGCCAGCGAGGTGCCGCAGTGAGCGAGACCCGACCGACGCGCATCCGCCCCGATCGTCCAGAGTCCGCTCTGGACGATCGGGGCGGTAGCCGCATGATTGGTGCCATGACCTCCGACAGCGGTCAACCAGGTGTCCGGACGGCGACGGTACGCCGGCCCGGCGACACGATCTTTCGCACGCTGACCACCGGCGCCGGCCTCGCGATCGTGATCGCGATCGCGCTGATCGGGATCTTCCTGCTGATCAAGGCAGTCCCGTCGCTGCTGGCCGACAAGGCCAACTTCCTGGTCAGCGCCCAATTCGTCACCCTCGACCCGAACAACCTGATGTTCGGCATCAGGGACCTGCTCATCGTGACCGTGCTGACCTCGCTGGTGGCGCTGGTCATCGCCATGCCGGTCTCGCTGGGCATCGCGCTGTTCCTCACCCAGTACGCGCCGGCCCGGCTGAGCCGGCCGTTCGCCTACCTCGTGGACCTGCTGGCGGCCGTGCCGTCGATCGTCTACGGCCTGTGGGGCATCCTGGTGCTCGGCCCGGCGCTGGAGCCGTTCGAGACCTGGCTCAACGCCACCTTCGGCTGGTTCCCGCTGTTCGCCAAGGGCAACATCCCGCTGGCCGGCGCCGGCACCATCTTCACCGTCGGCGTGGTGCTGGCGGTGATGCTGCTGCCGATCATCACCTCGGTCACCCGCGAGGTGTTCCGGCAGACCCCGGTGATGCAGATCGAGGGCGCGCTGGCCCTGGGGGCCACCAAGTGGGAGGTCATCCGGACCACGGTGCTCCCGTTCGGCCGCAGCGGCTACATCGCCGCCTCCATGCTCGGCCTCGGCCGCGCGCTCGGCGAGACGGTGGCCGTGCTGCTCATCCTGCACTCCTCGCCCACGCCGGCGACGGGGAGCCTGTTCGACGGCGGCTACACGTTCGCGTCCAAGATCGCCTCGGCCGCGTCCGAGTTCAGCCAGCCGCTGCCGACCGGCGCCTACATCGCGGCCGGCTTGGTGCTGTTCGTCCTGACCTTCGTGGTCAACGCGGTGGCCCGGTCCATCGCCGGCGGAAAGGCGGCGAAATGACCACCACCGAGTCCACTCTGGACCGTCCGGCCAGCCCGCCGGCCTTCCAGGCCGTCAGCGGCGCCCGCAAGGCTAAGAACATGGTGGCCACCGTGCTGGTCACGCTGGCCTTCCTGCTCGCGCTGGTGCCGCTGGTGTGGCTGCTGATCACCGTGGTCCTGCGCGGCTACCAGGCCCTGCTGTCCTCGGACTGGTGGACGCACTCGCTCAAGGGCGTGCTGCCCAAGGAGTTCGCCGGCGGCGCGTACCACGCGATCGTCGGCACGCTGTTGCAGACGCTGGTGTGCGCGGTGATCGCGGTGCCGGTCGGCGTGCTGGCCGCGATCTACCTGGTGGAGTACGGCCGGGGCCGGCTGGCCCGGCTCACCACCTTCATGGTCGACATCCTCTCCGGCGTGCCGTCGATCGTGGCCGCGCTGTTCATCTTCGCGCTGTGGATCGGCACCGTCGGGTTGGGGCAGAGCGCGTTCGCCGTGTCGCTGGCCCTGGTGCTGCTGATGCTGCCGGTGGTCGTGCGGTCCACCGAGGAGATGCTGCGGCTGGTGCCGCAGGAGCTGCGCGAGGCCTCGTACGCGCTGGGCGTGCCCAAGTGGAAGACCATCATGCGGATCGTGCTGCCCACGGCGCTGTCCGGCGTGGTCACCGGCGTGATGCTGGCGATGGCCAGGGTGATGGGCGAGACCGCGCCGGTGCTGGTGCTGGTCGGCTACTCGAAGTCGATCAACTTCAACATCTTCGACGGCAACATGACCTCGCTGCCGCTGCTGATCTTCAACGAGCTGAACAACCCCAACCCCGCCGGCCAGCTGCGGGTCTGGGGCGCGGCGCTGACCCTGATCATCCTGATCATGCTGTTCAATCTCGTGGCCGCCCTCGTGTCGCGGTTCTCGGCCATCAAGACGAAGTGAGCTGACAAATGGCCAAGCGGATCGACGTCAAGGACCTGAACATCTTCTACGGCAAGTTCCAGGCCGTGGACGGGGTGGCGCTCGCGGTGCCGCCGCGCAGCGTGACCGCCTTCATCGGGCCTTCGGGTTGCGGCAAGTCCACCGTGCTGCGCTCGCTCAACCGGATGCACGAGGTCACCCCCGGCGCCCGCGTCGAGGGCAAGGTGCTGCTGGACGGCGAGGACATCTACGCGTCCACTGTGGACCCGGTCGAGGTGCGCCGCACCATCGGCATGGTCTTCCAGCGCCCCAACCCGTTCCCCACCATGTCCATTCGGGACAACGTGGTCGCCGGGCTGCGGCTGGGCGGCGTGCGCAACAAGAAGCAGCTCGACGAGGTGGCCGAGCGGTCGCTGCGCGGGGCCAACCTCTGGGCCGAGGTCTCCGACCGTCTCGACAAGCCCGGCGGCAGCCTCTCCGGCGGCCAGCAGCAGCGCCTGTGCATCGCCCGCGCCATCGCCGTGCAGCCCGACGTGCTGCTGATGGACGAGCCCTGCTCCGCGCTGGACCCGATCTCCACGCTGGCCATCGAGGACCTGATCGGCGAGCTGAAGAAGGACTACACGATCGTCATCGTCACCCACAACATGCAGCAGGCGGCCCGGGTCAGCGACCAGACCGCCTTCTTCAACCTGGCCGGCGTCGGCCAGCCCGGGCGGCTGATCGAGATCGACGACACCGAGAAGATCTTCTCCAACCCCGGCCAGCGGGCCACCGAGGACTACATCTCCGGCCGCTTCGGCTGATCGTGCCCCACCGGCGGCGCTCAGCCGACTGTCGGCTGAGCGCCGCACGTGTATTCGGGGCCTTCCCCAATTGCCGGCCCCGGCGTGGATCTGTTGTGGACGGCCCGGGGTTCGGCCACGATCGGGGGTCGTGACGACTTCCCCCGAGGCCACCCTGGCGCAGACCCGGGAAGGCCTGGTCCGCGGCGTGCGCGAGGGCGAACTCACCGTCTGGCGCGGAATCCGGTACGCCGAGGCGCCCGTCGGCGAGCACCGGTTCGCGCCGCCCCGACCGGTTCGGCCCTGGGACGGCGTCCGCGACGCGACGCGCTTGGGCGCCGAGCCGATCCAGGTGGCCCTGCCCATACCCGGCTTCCCCCAGCCCGGGCCGGACCAGCGCGAGGACTGCCTGTTCCTCAACGTCTGGTCGCCGTCGACCCGGGGCCGTCGGCCCGTGATCGTCTGGATCAACGGCGGCGGATTCATCGGCGGCGCCGGCAGCCACTACGACGGCAGCGTCTACGCCCGGCGGCACGACGTCGTGTTCGTCACCTTCAACTACCGGGTCAACGCCTTCGGCTACCTGCACCAGCCCGAACGGCCGGGATCGGGCAACTGCGGCCTGCTCGACCAGATCGAGGCGCTGCGCTGGGTGCGGGACAACATCGCCGGCTTCGGCGGCGATCCCGCGGCCGTCACCGTGATGGGCGAGTCCGCGGGCGGCGGCTCCATCGGCGCCATGCTGGGCGCCCCGGCGGCCCGGGGCCTGTTCCGGCGGGCGATCGTGCAGAGCGGCAGCCCCGGCTGGCTTCCCATGCCCCAGGGCCTCGGGCGCACCACCGAGGTCGTGCTCGACAACCTCGGCGTCACCGCGGACGAGCTCACCGAGGTGCCGGCGGCCGACCTGCTCGAGGCCTCGAAGCGAGTGCGGCCCGGGGTCAAATCCCAGGCGTACCACCCGGTTGTCGACGGCGACGTGCTGCCCCGCCATCCGCTCGAGGGCCTGACCGGCGAGGTCGACGTGCTGATCGGCACCTGCGACAAGGACTTCATCGACCTCGGCCCGCAGGTGCTGAACCCGTTGGAGTACGTCATCCGCCACTTCTACGGCGACGACGCCTGGGACCGACTGCTGGCCGTCTACACGCAGACCACGTCGGCCGGGCGCGATCCCCGGCAGGACGTGCTGTGCGGGGCGTTCACCCAGCTGCCGTCGATCTGGTTGGCCGACGGCCTGGTCCGGGCCGGCGCGAAGGTCTGGCAGTACACGTTCGACTACGCGGGCGCCGGCCCTATCGGCGCGACGCACGCCAGCGACGTGCCCTTCACGTTCGGTCGGATCCGTCCGGAAGTCCTTGCCCCCGGCGCGGATCCGGCCGTGGCACAGGAGGTGGCCGACACCATGGTCCACTCCTTCGCCACGTTCGCCCGCACCGGCGACCCGGGCACGCCCGCGCTGCCCCGCTGGCCGGCGATCACGCCCGACGACAAGGCGACCCTGTCGTTCGACGAGGCCCCACGCCTCAAGCAGGATCGCCTGTCCGGGCAACGTCTCGCGGCCTGGCGCGACTTCGACCCGCTGCTGCTGAGCTGACCGTCCGAAATGGACGATCGGCCCACCGGAATCCGGTGGGCCGATCGGGGTTTTCGACGTCTACAGGTCGTCGGCGGCGCTGGCGTAGCCGGGCATGCGGCCGGTGACGACGAAGACGGTGCGCTTGGCCACCGAGACGGCGTGGTCGCCGAAGCGCTCGTAGAAGCGGCCAAGCAGGGTGATGTCCACGGCCGAGGGCACGCCGTGGCCCCAGTCCTTGTCCATGATCACCGAGAACAGGTGCCGGTGCAGGTCGTCCATGGCGTCGTCCTCGTCGTCGAGGCGGCGGGCCAGGTCGACGTCCTGGGTGCGGATCACCTGCTCGGCCTTGCGGGCCAGGTCGACCGCGATCCGGCCCATCTCCTCGAAGTAGCCCCGAACCTCGTCGGGCAGCACGGCCGCCGGGTGCCGGCGGCGCGCGGCCTTGGCCACGTGCAGCGCGAGATCGCCCATTCGCTCCAGGCTTTCCGCTGCGTGGATGACCGACAGCACCGTGCGCAGGTCGGTGGCGACGGGGGCCTGCAACGCCAGCAGCGCGTAGGCGTCCTCCTCGCACTTGGCCCGCGCGTCGTCGATCTTCGCGTCGCCGCTGATGACTCGCTCGGCGATGCCGAGATCCGCGTCCAGCAACGCCTTGGTCGCCTGCTCCATGGCGTCGCCGACCAAACCGCACATGCTCGCCAGCTGGTCAGCGAGCTCGCCGAGCTGGTCGTGGTAAGCCTCACGCATGGCCGACAGCCTACGGGCCCGGGGTCGCGCCGGCGGCATCGTCGGATGAACCGGACGTGAACCACGGGCGACGAACGCGCATCGTCACTGGCAGGAAGCGTCGGCCCCGCTGATCGTGGACACATCACTGGCCTGCTGGCCGTTCGGCTGGGCCTGCGGCGTCACGACAGTGCCGTCGAACTCGGGTCCGGTCACCAGCTGCACCGCGCCGGCCAGGGACGAGTCCTCGACCAGTTTGGAGCCCGGCACCGCGGCGGCCAGCGTGCGGGCCTGCGCCTCCCGGCCGGGGGCGTAGCGGACGGTGGTCTTGTCGATCGTGGTCGCCGCCTTGTCCACCGAGACGACCTGGAAACCCAAGTGCCCCAAGGCCCCCGAGGTGTTCGTGGGCAGCTCGCCCTTGCCGCTGCCGTTGACCACCTGGATCTTCATCGACTTCGGGTCGACCAGCGGACCGCTGCCGGTCGCGCCCTCCGACGGCAGCGGCGTGCCGTTGATGACCGCTGTGAACAAGGATTTCGTGGCCTCGGGCGTGCCACCCACCGGGACGCTGGTGAACACCACCTGGTCCGGGCCGACGCCCTGCACCGACTGGGCCAGCGAGGCCAGCTGGTCCACGCCGACGTTGTCGCCGGAGGCGTTCTTGGACACCGCGCCCAGCAGGGCGTTGAGCTTGGTCGGGTCGAGCAGCACCTGGTTCTGCACCGCCGACCGCAGCAGCGCGCCCATCAGCCGCTGCTGCCGCCGGATCTGGCCCAGGTCGGGCGACGGGTCGCCGGACACGTTGCGCGCCTTCACGATCTTCGCCGCGGCGTCGCCGTCCACCGGCTGCGGCCCGGCGCCGGACATGATCGTGCCCAGCTGGCCGTCCTGCAGCGGCTGCTTCACGCACAGCTCGACGTTGCCGATGGCGTCGACGATGCCCTTGAGGCCGTCCGAGCTCATCGTCATGAAGTGGTTGATCAGCAGGCCGGAGATCTTCTGCACGTCCTGCGTCACGCATTGCGGGCCGCCCGCGGCCAGCGCCCCGGACAGGCTGGCCGGGCCGCACGGCGGCTGGCTGAGCTGCATGCCGTTGGGGAAGGACACGAACACGATCCGCTTGCGGTCGGCCGGCACATGCGCGACCAGCACGATGTCCGAGCCGGCCAGCAGGAAGTTGTCGGCGCCCCGCTGCTGGTCGGCCGCCTGGATCGCCGGCGAGTTGGGGTCGAGCGCGTCCACCTGCTTGATGTCCGCGCCGGTCCACTGCTTGACCGAGCCCCAGGCGATGCCGCAGACGATCAGCACGATCGCGGCGGCGGCGATGGCAACCACCTTGATCACCAGGCCGATCATGCGGCGCTTCTCGCGGGCCCGCTCGATCTCGGCCGGATCCATGTCGAACTCGGGATCGTCCTCCACCGGCTCCTCGGCCGAGGCCGGCGGCTCGGGCGGCACCCCGTCCTCGGTGTCGATCCACGGCATGTACTTCTTCTGCCGGTTGCGCCGCTTGGCCTCTTCGATGGCCATCTCGTCGTGCACCGCGGAGAAGCGCGCCAGCGTCTGGTCCACCTTGCGGCGGCGCTGCACCTCCTCGCCGATCGGCTCCATCTCCGTGGTCAGCGCGGCCAGCTCGATGTCCTCGCGGCGCTCCGGCTGCGGCGGGGCCTCCGGCTCGTCGAGGTCCGCCTCGATCAGCGGCTCCTCCGGCGCCTGCTCCGGGGCCACCTCGGGCTCAAGACGCGTGCGCAGGCTGTCCTGGGACCTGTCCTGGGACCTGTCCTGGGACCTGTCCTGGGACGGCGGGCGCGGCGGGGCCGGCGGGCGGCCGTTGGGCGGCAGCACCGGCCGGGGGCCGCTGCTCTCGCCCGGGCGGTCCACGACCGGGCGCGCGCCGGTGGCGTCGCCGGGACGTGGCGGCATGGGCCGGCGTCCCGAGGACTCACCCGGGCGCGGGGCGCCGTTGGGCGGTGGCACGACCGGACGGCGTCCGGTGGCCTCTCCCGGCGGCGGCACGGGCGGGCGACCGCCCGGCGGCATCGGCCGGCGCATGTTGGACAGGCTCGACTCGCCGGGGCGTGGTCCGGCCGGCGGGATCGGGCGGCGTCCGGTGGCCTCACCGGGGGGCGTGACGGCCGGCCTGCGACCCGTGGCCTCTCCCGGCGGCGTGATGGCCGCGCGGCGACCCGTGGCCTCTCCGGGCGGAGGCGTGAGCATGGCACGGCGACCCGTGGCCTCAGCAGGCGGCGTGACGGCCGCACGACGCCCCGTGGCCTCTCCAGGCGGCGGCGCGGCCGCACGGCGTCCAGTGGCCTCTCCAGGGGCCGCGCGGCGGCCCGTGGCATCGCCACGGCGGAGGGTGGTGGTCTCGTCGTCGTCATCCTCGTCCGGCGGCGGGGGCGGCACGGCCGCGCGGCGGCCTGTCGCCTCTCCGGGCGGCGTGATGGCGGCGCGGCGGCCCGTGCCCTCTCCGGGGCGCGTGCCGGCCACCGGACCCGGTTCGCGCAGCGCGCGGCGACCGGTCGGCTGGTCGTTCTGCGGCACCACCGGGTGCTGTCCGGAATGTTGACCCGTTCCGGGGTTGGAGCGGCCCGCTCGCGAGGTAGGCGGAACGGGTGGCGCGGGCTGCGCCGCGCGGCGACGGCCACTCGGCTGCGCGGGCGGCGGCGGCTCGACCGCGGGCGGCGTCGGGCGAGGCAGATTCGGTCGGGAGCCCGTGTGCCGCTGGACCAGGTCGGACACGCTCAGGCCGCCGGAGGCCTCCATCGACCTGCGTCGACGGCCACGGCGCCCGGTCGGCTCCTCGTCGGGATCCGCGGCGCCGTCGGGACCGGTGCCGCCGAAGCGGGGATCGTCGGGCACCCAGGCTCCCTTCAGGCTCACGGCCCATACGGGCTGTTCATCACGAGTTGACGTCAGTGCGGCCACAGTGGTTGCACATCGCGGCGCGGCACCCAGCGCACGCGATAGTACGGACGACCGCTAGTTCTAGCGACAGGCAGCCGCAATTCTGACACGGTTCGTACTCGAAACCGCCCACCGCATTAGGCCGAATGGGCACTTGAGCTGGGTGTGATTGCTGTCAGTAGTGTTCGGCGACCCGCACATCGGCCACCGCGCGCCGCGCCGATGCCGGGCCGGCCAGCCGCACGCGACCGTTCTCGCGGTACGCGACCGCGTTGCGCCCCGACTGCTTGGCCGAGTACAGCAGGCTGTCCGCCTGCAACAGCTGGTGCTCGGCCCCGTTCTCGCAGTTGCCGCCCACCTCGTGCGCGACGCCCGCGCTGACCGTGACCCGCAGGCCCGGGGCCATCGCCGACCAGTCGTGCCGCTCCACCCGGTCCCGGGCCGCCTCGGCGATCTCCACCGCCCGCTCGTGCTCGGTGTCCGGCAGCACCAGCACGAACTCCTCGCCGCCGTAGCGGGCGCAGAACGCCGGCTCCGGCAGGTCCACCTGGAGAAGTTCCACGACTTGTTGGAGGACCCGGTCACCCACCAGGTGCCCATAGCGGTCGTTCACCTGCTTGAACCAGTCCAGGTCGACCAGCGCCACCGCCAGCACCCCGGTCCGGTCGGCCAGCATCGCCACCAGCCGCTGGTCCAGGTAGCGCCGGTTGTAGCTGGCCGTGAGGCTGTCCCTGATGCTCTGCTCGTGGGCCTCGGCGTGCTCTCGGCGCAGCCGGTCCACCTCGCGGCGCAGCTGCTCCGGCACCGCCGGGACGTGGCCGTCGCCGTCCTGGTAGATCAGGTCGAGCGCGGACCGCAGGTGGTCGTAGGCCTCGCGCCACTGGCCGCGGGAGGCGAGCAGTCCCGCGAGCTTCTCGTGCAGGTTCACCAGTCCGCCGTCGGCCTGCTGGCCGTCCGGTTCCTCAGAGACGTCGGGCTGTGATGACGCGGTCACCGCGCTCACCTCCTCACGAAGGTGGTGTCGTCCCCGGGGCGGCGCGGCTTGAGCTCCGACACACTGGCCGGGCCGCATTTCCCTCGACTGGCTGACCGAGCCGTGGCCCGAAACGCTGACCCTCAGTAACACGGATGGGCGTATGTGAGTACCGTCACTGGGCCGGACAGGGGGCGAAGCTGTACGCCCGGCCGCCGTCGATCACCACGCGCTGCGAGCCGATCTGCGTGCCCACCACCGAGTTGCCCTGACGGATGGTGAGCGTCACCGCCACCACATAGATCCGGCCACTCGGCCGCTTGTCCGAGCCCGGCGGCGACCAGTCCGGATCCGTCCGCAGCGTGGACAGCGCCGGCGTGATCGTGATCGTCACCCCGTTCAGGTCGCACACCCGGTCCGCGAACGCCGGCACCTGCGTCGCCTTCAGGTAGCTCTGCTCCTGCTGGACTCCTTGCGCCGCCGCCGTGTCCAGGTCGTTGAAGTACGCCGTCACCAGCCCCGGATCCGGCGACGGCTGCGCCGTGCCCGCCACCGAGCACCCCGTCAGCGCCAACGCCGCGAGCGCGATCAGCCTGCCGTCAGCCACCAGCCGCCCCCTCCGCATGGCCGCTCCTTCGCCCGCCGCTCGCGTCCGGCGCATCCACCCTGCCGACCGATCCGGCCCTTCCTCAGCCGCCCGAGTGCATCATCTCGGCGCCCGCCGGCACGCTCGCGTCCTCAGGGTCGTCCAGCCAGCCCTCCGGCAGCACCACCTTCGCCGCCGAGCCCTGGCGGCCGCGGGGGCCCTCCGCGTCGGCCGGGAACGGCACCTCGTGGTCCAGCTGGCCGATCAGGTCGTCCAGCTCCTGCATGCTCGACACCATCGCGAACCCTCGGCGGACCGTCGAGCCCACCGGGAAGCCGTGCAGGTACCAGGCCATGTGCTTGCGCAGGTCGCGCAGGCCCTTGTGCTCGTCGTAGTGCTCCGTCAGCAGCTCCGCGTGGCGGCGCAGCACCTTCGCCACCTCGCCCAGCGTCGGGCCCTTCGGCAGCGGCTCCCCTCGGAACGCCGCCTGCAACTCCCCGAACAGCCATGGCCGGCCCAGGCAGCCCCGGCCAACCACCACCCCGTCGCAGCCCGTCGCCGCCACCATGTCCAGGGCGTCCTGGGCCTTGAAGATGTCGCCGTTGCCCAGCACCGGGATCGTCGTCACCGACTCCTTGAGCCGGGCGATCGCCGACCAGTCCGCGCGGCCCGAGTACCGCTGCGAGGCCGTCCGGGCGTGCAGCGCAACCGCTTGCGCCCCCTCCGCCTCCGCGATGCGGCCCGCGTCCAGGTAGGTCAGGTTCTCCTCGTCGATGCCGATGCGGAACTTCACCGTCACCGGAATCCCCGCCGGCTCCGCCGCCCGCACCGCCGCGCTCACGATGTCCCCGAACAGCCGCCGCTTGTACGGCAGCGCCGCGCCCCCGCCCTTGCGCGTCACCTTCGGCACCGGACACCCGAAGTTCATGTCGACGTGGTCGGCCAGGTCCTCGTCCACGATCATCTGCACGGCCTTGCCCATGGTCACCGGATCCACCCCGTACAGCTGCAACGACCGCGGCCGCTCGTCCGGGTGGAACGTGATCATGTGCATCGTCGTGGCATCCCGCTCCACCAACGCCCGGCTGGTGATCATCTCGCAGACGTACAGCCCGGCCCCGTACTGCCGGCACAGCTGCCGAAACGCCGTGTTGGTGATCCCCGCCATCGGCGCGAGCACCACCGGCGGGTCGACCGTATGGGGGCCGATCCGCAGGGTCCTCGCCGCAGTACGCATGCCCCCATTGTGCGGGACGCGCCCGCTCAACTCGAAGTCGACGGCGTCGCCTCAGCTGTTGGCGAGCTGGTTGACCCGTTGGAATGACAGTCCGAGAACCTCGCCGGCCTCACGCTGGGAAAGCCCCTCCGCCAGCAGTTCCCGCACCGCGGCCCGCGATTCCAGTGCGGCTTCGGCGTTCTTGCGGATCGCTTCTTCGCGCAGCACCTCGGCCCGGGCCAGATGGTCTTCCACCGAACTCGGCAGATTCACCTTCAGATGGAGGTCGTAGTCGTCGCCGCCGACCCCCTCCATGATCTCGATGAGTTCCGATGCCATGGTCGACACGTCCCGGTAGTGCAGCGCCTGTGTCGAGCGCCCGATCTCGGGGATGCGGATGAGCCAGAACTTGCCGTCGCGAGTCACTTCGGCGTGGTAGGTCTTCACTTCCGCCACCAACCCCTCCCGAGCACGTCCTGGCATTCCTTGAAGATCTCGACCGCGAAGTTCTCGCCGAGCTCAGTATGGCGTGGGATCGGAATCACGGTGTCATCGAGTGCGAAGACGCTGTGATTCGCCCCTTCTCGGACAAGCCGCCAGCCCACGCCCTGCCGCTTCGCTTCCGTCGCGATCTTTTTTACTACGTCCCGCCGCTTCACCAAGGTACGTCTAGTCCGACCTAGACGCAAGCGTCAAGGTCGGACTAGACAGTTCGCTCGATCGAGGTCGTCGGCGCCGTCGTGTTGGCCTCCTCGAAGCCGGAGAGTGCCTCGTACCGGGTGGGGGCTGTGGACAAACCGGGTCAGCCGAGGTCGCGGGCGAGGAGGTCGTCCTCGGTCTCGCGGCGGATGAGCAGGCGGGCGACGCCGTCGCGGACGGAGACGACGGGGGGACGGCCGACGAGGTTGTAGTTGGACGCGAGGGAGTGGTGGTAGGCGCCGGTGCACGGCACGGCGAGGAGGTCGCCGGGGTGGATGTCGGAGGGGAGGACGACGTCCTCGGCGAGGACGTCGCCGGCTTCGCAGTGGCGACCGACGACGGTGACGGGGCGGCCGAGGGGGGAGAAGCGGCGGCCGACGGGGCGGACGGAGTAGCGGGCGCCGTAGAGGGAGGGCCGGGGGTTGTCGCTCATGCCGCCGTCGACAGCGACGAAGGTGCGGGAAGCGCCGTGTTTGACGGTGATGACGCGGTAGAGGGTGACGCCGGCGGAGCCGACGATGGCCCGGCCGGGCTCGATGATGAGGTGGGGAGGGGGAAGCCGGTGTGAGGAGCACTCGAAGTTGACGGCTCGACGGATCCGGTCGGCGTAGCCCTGGAGGTCGAAGGAAGGATCACCGCAGCGGTACGGCACGGCATGGCCGCCGCCGAGGTCGAGCTGGGCCAGGCTGAGACCGAAGCGGGCCTGCACGGTGGCCATGAGCCCGACCATGAGCCGAGCGGCCTCCTCGAACGAGGCGACCCGAGACACCTGGGAGCCGATGTGGCAGTGCAGACCGACGAGCCGGAGGCTGGGCTGGGCCAGGACGCGGGCGACGGCCTCCAGGGCGGCGCCGGAGCGCAGGGAGAAGCCGAACTTCTGATCCTCGACGCCGGTGGCGATGGCCTTGTGGGTGTGCCCGTCGACGCCGGGGGTGACGCGGATGAGCACGTTCTGGGGATAGCGGGCCAGGGCGCCGAGTTGGTCGATCTCGTCGAGGGAGTCGACGACAATCCGGTCGACGCCGTAGGCGATGGCGGCCTTGAGGTCCTCGGGGGTCTTCACGTTGCCGTGGAAGAGAATGCGGGCGGCGGGGAAGTCGACGGAGCGGGCGACGGCGAGCTCGCCGGCCGAGCAGACGTCGAGCGACAGGCCCTCCTCGGCGATCCAGCGCAGCACGCCGCGACTGGTCATGGACTTGCCGGCATAGGCGATCTCGACGTCGGGCAGCACAGCCCGGTACTCCTGGCAGTGCTGCCGGACGGTGAGCTCGTCGAGCAGGTAGCAGGGGGTGCCGAAGCGGGCGGCGAGCTGGGTGAGCGGCACGCCGCCGAGCAGCAGGTCGCCGTCGACGCCGTGGGCGGTGGACCGCGGCCAGATCCCGGGCTCGAGGTGTCCGCGCAGCGACTCACCCAGCGTGGGCATCAGCTCGGCGAGGGTCATCGTGTCCTCCCACTCGATCGGTCCGTCGACCTCAAGAACACTCCCGAATCCGCAGGTGGGCAGGGTTGTGTACGCGGTCATGACGGCCCGGGCGGCCACGTTGTCGCGATGGTGACGCCGGCGTGGCCCCGAACACATAGTTGACACTGACTAGTCAGGTATGGATAGTTGGAACTGACCATTTGGAGTGACGGGTGAAACGACGCAAGGTGTCCAATCCGCTGGCGCTGGCCGTGCTGGCGGAGCTGTTCGCGGAGCCGCTGCACCCGTACGAGATGGGGCGGCGGCTCAAGGAGCACGGCAAGGACCGGGACATCAAGTACAACCGAGGATCGCTCTACATGGTCGTGGAGCAGTTGACCAAGGCGGGTTTCATCGCCGAGCACGAGACGGTCCGCGACACCCAGCGCCCGGAGCGCACGGTCTACGCGATCACCGACGCCGGGCGGACCGAGCTGTACGACTGGATGCGCGAGCTGGTGGCGACGCCGGTGCACGAGTACCCCAGCTTCGGGGTGGCGCTGTCGCTGCTGGTCGTGCTGCCGCCGGAGGAGACGGTCGAGCTGCTCGGGCGGCGGCTGGAGGCGCTGACGGCCGAGGTCGCGGAGATCGGCGAGACCATCCGGCAGACGACCGAGCAGGGACTGGACTGGTGGTTCCTGATCGAGGAGGAGTACCGGCTCGCGATGCGCGAGGCGGAGCGCGGCTACGTCGCGAGCCTGGCCCAACGGCTGGCCGGCCCCGACTACCACCGCATGTGGCACGAATTCTTCAGGGGGAGAACATGAAAGCACTGATCATCGGGGGTGGCGTCACCGGACCGGTGACGGCGCTGGCGCTGCGCCGAGCCGGCGTCGAGGCGGAGATCTTCGAGGCGTACGCCGACAACCCGGACAACGCCGGCGGCTGGCTCATGATCGCGCCGAACGGCGTCACCGCGCTGGGCCTGGTCGGCCTGGCCGAGGACCTGCGCCGGGTCGGCCGGCCCAACCGGCGCATGGTGATGACCGACGGCAGCGGCAAGCGGCTCGGCGCGTTCGGGGAGCTGGACGAGAACAACCCCAGCCAGCTGGTGCTGCGCCCGGACCTCTACCGGATGCTGGCCCGGCGGGCGACCGAAGCCGGCATCAAGATCCACCACAACCGGCGGCTGGTGGACGCCACCGAGACCGCGGACGGCGTCGTCGCGCACTTCGCCGACGGCAGCACCGCCACCGGCGACGTGCTGATCGGCGCGGACGGCGTCCACTCCACGGTCCGCAAGGTGATCGACCCGGACGGACCGGGCCCGCGCTACACCGGCCTGCTCGGCTTCGGCGGCTCCGTGCCGGGCAACGACTTCAACCTGGTCGAAGGCGAGTTCTACTTTGCCCAGGGCAAGCGAGGATTCCTCGGCTACGCCCTCACGGCCGATGGCGACACCGGCTGGTTCACCAATGTGCCCAGCGCGGAGCCGATCACCGGCGACCAGGCCCGCCGCATCGGGGCGGCGGAATGGCTGCGCCGGATGCGTGAGCTCTACGGCGACGACTACCCGGCCCACGACATCCTGAAGGCGGCCACGCCGGAGGGCATGCTGGTGCTCGGGGCGATGCACATCATGCCCAGCGCGCGCACCTGGCACAGCGACCGCATGGTGCTGGTCGGCGACGCCGCGCACGTGCCGTCCAACAGCACCGGCCAGGGCGCGTCGATGGCCATCGAGAGCGCCGTCCAGCTGGCCCGCTGCCTGCGTGATCTGCCGGCGCCGCAAGCGTTCCAGGCCTACGAGAAGCTGCGCCGGACCCGGGTGGAGAAGGTCGCCGAGGCCGGCGAGCGGACCAACCAGGACAAGGTGAACGGCCGCGTCGGCCACGCGATCACCAGCCTGCTGGCCCCGGTGGCGATGAAGCTGTTCATGAAGCCGGAGAAGATGTTCGGCTGGCTGCACCGCTACGAGATCGACTGGGACGAGCGGGTCGCCGCCTAGACCCTGGGGAGGGGTGACAGGGGCGCGCCGGCCGAAAACCGGCGCGCCCCACCAACTCAGCCCCGCTCGACCAGGTGCCCGATCACGTCCGGACCCGGGTGCGGATGCCCGGAGCCGTCGCGGCGGACGTCCACCTCGGGCAGTTCCACCGAGGATCCGGTGTCGGTGGAGCCGGCCGGCCGCGGGCCGACCCAGGCCAGGCGCAAAGCGGTCTCGCCCTTGAGGAAGCGGTGCGTCCGCACGCCGCCGGTGGCGCGGCCCTTGGCCGGGTACTCGGCGAACGGCGTGACCTTGACGGTGTTGCCGGTGGCGGTGACGACCATCGGCTGGCCGTGCTCCTCGTCGTCGGTGCGCACGGCCCCGAAGAACACGGTGTGCGCGCCGGCGGCCAGCTTGACGCCGGCCATGCCGCCGCCCTTGAGGCCCTGCGGCCGAACCAGCGAAGCCTCGTAGCGCAGCAAGGAAGAGTCGGAGGAGACGAACACCAGGGTCTCGCTGCCGTCACCCAGCCAGGTGGCGCCGACGATCTCGTCGCCGTCCTTGAGGGTGATCACCTCGAACTCGTCCGACCGCACCGGCCACTCCGGGGCGCACACCTTCACCACGCCCTGCCGGGTGCCGACGGCCAGGCCGGGCGATTCCGTGTCGGTCAGCGGCGCGATGGTGACGACTCGTTCGCCCTTGTCCAGCGGCACCAGCTCGGCGGCGGCCATGCCGCCGCTCAACGACACGGTGCCGACCTGCTCGGGCAACACCGGCAGCGGCAGCACATCGGTCTTGAACGCCCGCCCCTTGCTGGTGACCACGAGGATCTGCCCACGGGCGGTGGTGTGCACCACGGCGGCCACGGCGTCGTTGCGGGCCCGGCCGTTGCGGCGGCGGGCCTCCGAGGCCTCCTCCGACTCGGCGGCGGTGCGGGCGACCAAACCGGTGGCGGACAACAGGACCTGGCACGGGTCGTCGGCCACCTCCAGCGGGCCGGCCGGCTTGGACGCGGCCAGCACCTCCTTGAGGTCGCCGTCGATCAGCGCGGTCCGCCGCTCCCAGGTGAGGTCCTTGGTCACCTTGGCCAGCTCGGTGGACACGACCTTGCGCAGCACGGCCGGGTTGTCCAGGATGTTGGCCAGCTCGGCGATCTCGCCGGTCAGCTTCTCCTGCTCCGACTCCAGCTCGATCTTGTCGTACTTGGTCAGCCGGCGCAGCGGCGTGTCCAGGATGTACGAGGCCTGGATCTCCGAGAGCTTGAACTGCTTCATCAGCCCGTCGCGAGCGGCCTGGGCGTTGTCGCTGTTGCGGATCAGCCGGATCACCTTGTCGATGTCCAGCAACGCCTTGAGCAGGCCCTCGACCAGGTGCAGCCGCTCCTCGCGCTTGCGCTTGCGGTAGCGGGTGCGCCGGGTGACGACCTCGTAGCGGTGCTTGAGGAACACCTCCAGCAGCGCCTTGAGGCCCAGCGTCTGCGGCTGGCCGTCCACCAGCACCAGGTTGTTGATGCCGAAGGACTGCTCAAGCGGCGTCAGCCGGTACAGGTCGGCCAGCAGCGCCTGCGGGTTCACGCCGACCTTGCACTCGATCACCAGCCGGGTGCCGTTCTCCCGGTCGGTCAGGTCCTTCACGTCGGCGATGCCGGTCAGCCGCTTGGACTTGGTCACCTCGTCGGTGATCTTCTCGATGATCTTCTCTGGGCCGACGCCGTAGGGCAGCTCGGTCACCGTGATCGCCTGCCGGCCGCGCGAGCCCTCCAGCGGCCCGGTCTCGGCCCTGGCCCGCATTCGGACCACGCCGCGGCCGGTCTCGTAGGCCTTGCGCACCTCGTCCAGGCCCAGCAGCATGCCGCCGGTCGGCAGGTCCGGCCCCGGCACGAACTCCATCAGCTTGTCCAGCGAGGCGTCCGGGTGGTTGATCAGCCACCTGGCCGCCGCCACGACCTCGCCCAGGTTGTGCGGGATCATGTTGGTGGCCATGCCGACCGCGATCCCGGACGTGCCGTTGACCAGCAGGTTGGGGAACGCCGCCGGCAGCACCGACGGCTCCTCCAGCGAACCGTCGTAGTTGGGCCGGAAGTCGACCGTCTCCTCGCCCAGCTCCCCGACCAGCAGCATGGCCTCGTTGGACATCCGCGCCTCGGTGTACCTCGAGGCGGCCGGTCCATCGTCCGGGGAGCCGAAGTTGCCGTGCCCGTCGATCAGCGGCGCGTTGAGCGAGAAGTCCTGGGCCATGCGGACCATGGCGTCGTAAATGGCCAGGTCACCGTGCGGGTGGTACTTGCCCATGCAGTTGTGCACGACAAAGCCCTCGGCGACGAACGTGTGCTCCTCGGCCCCGACCTGGATGTCGTAGGTCGTGTCGGGGTCCACCGGCACCACGGATTCGACCGTGAGGAAAGAGAAACCGGCCAGCGCGTCGAGTCGGTCGGCCAGCGGCGAACCGATCCGGCGGAGCTCGTCCAGCCAGCCATCCGACACCGCCCGGCTGAGCGGGAAGAGACGATCTGTCAGGGAATTGCTATACCTGGAGAACTCGGCCATCACCGGGCGGTAGGGCAGGCGGTCGTTGCCCTGCTTCCCGCTGTAGCGGTAGTCGATGTCCACGACGCGCCAGAGGTCGTCGCGCTTGTATCCGATCTTCGACCAGGTCAGCAGGAGACGGGCCAGCGCAGCGGCGTCGCTGCCGGAGATGGACAGGCCGAACAGCGTCTTGTGGCCGCTCGTGCTCACCCGCGACCAGTGGTGTCCATGGATCCCGAGGTCGGCAAGCATCGAATAGACCTGGCGCACCAACAGATCGCTGGTGCTGACGTAGACGATCTCGCGGTTGCGCTTGCGCACGTAGCCGTCGCCGTCGAACAGACCAGCCAGGAACGGGGCCCACTGCGACCGGTTCTCGAACACGGCCGGCGGCACGTGCTTGCCGTCGCTGACCGGAGTCGCGACCTCGAGCAGACCCTCGTGCCGAGCGAAGGTGAGGACGTGCTGGTCCTTGTGCCGGGGGTTCTTGGCCACCCGCTTGCCACGCGAGACGTTCAGACCGGCCTCGATGGCCCAGCCGTGAGCCACGTCGATCGGTTCGACGTCGCACATATGGATGCGCACGCGGCCGTCCGCCGTTCGGGCGCGGTCGACGGCGAAGCCCTCGGCGACGATCAGACCGAGCACGTAGCTGTAGACGTCGCCACCGGCCGGCGTCTCCGCCGTCCGCCGCCGCCCGTAGCCGATGGTCTGCCGGCCAGCCAGGTCGCGGGCGTCGGTCCAGCCCATGGTCAGGTCGTCCGAGACGGTGCGGAAGCGCTGGCCGGGCGTCACAACCATGGTGTGCCCGTTGGACCAGGTGATCTTCACCAGCTCGGACACCGGGTTCTCGTACACCGCGGTCACCGGCACCGCCCGCCCGGCCGCGTCCAGCACCTGCTCGCCGAGCTCGATGTCCTCGATGCGGCGCAAGCCCGTCGGCGTCGACACGAGGGTGCCACGCACGAAGCAGTCGCCGACCACACGTGAGGACTTCACGTAGGCGTGGGTGGGGCGGTAACCCTGCTCGTGCATCGAATACAGGATGCGGCGGTGCACCGGCTTCAAGCCGTCGCGCGCGTCGGGCAGGGCGCGGGAGTGGATGACCGAGTAGGCGTACTCCAGGTACGAGTCCTCGATCTCGGTGGTCACCGGGGTGTCCAGCACGGTGGCGCCGGCGCGGTCGAAGGCCGACGGGTCCACCTTGGTCACGGAGCCCTTGCTGCGGCGTGCCATGTCTTGCCTGTTCTCCTACTCCGGAAGCGGACCGGTCAGATGTCGATCGCGGACTGGTCGACCCGGGCGGCCGATTCGACCAGCCAGTTGCGGCGGGGTTCGACCTTCTCGCCCATCAGCAGTTCCAGCGTCTGCTCGGCGGCCTCGACGTCGCTGAGGGTGATCCGGCGCACCGAGCGGGTGGCCGGGTTCATGGTGGTGTGCCACAGCTCGTCGGCGTCCATCTCGCCAAGGCCCTTGAACCGGGGCACCGGGGTGACGACCTGCTTGCCGGCCTTCTCCAGGGCGGCCAGCTTGGTCTCCATCTCCCGCTGGGTGAAGGTGAAGATGGTCTCGCTGTTGCGGCCCTTGGTGGTCAGCTTGTGCAGCGGCGGCATGGCCGCGTACAGCCGGCCGTCCTCGATCACCGGCCGCATGTACTTGGCGAACAGGGTGATCAGCAGGGTCCGGATGTGCGAGCCGTCGACGTCGGCGTCGGCCATCAGGATCACCCGGCCGTAGCGCATCGCCGACAGGTCGAAGGTGCGCCCGGTGCCGGCCCCCAGCACCTGCACGATGGACGCGATCTCGGCGTTGCGCAGGGTGTCGGCCAGGTTGGCCTTCTGCACGTTGAGAATCTTCCCCCGCAAGGGCAGAAGTGCTTGGTATTCCGACACTCGGGCCATTCTGGCCGAGCCGAGGGCCGAGTCGCCCTCCACGAGGAACAGCTCGCTACGCGAAACACCTGTGGTGCGGCAGTCGACCAGCTTGGGCGGCATGGCCGCGCCCTCCAGCGCGGTCTTGCGCCGGGCGGCGTCCTTCTGCTGCTTCTGGGTCAGCCGCACCCGCGCGGCGTCGACCACCTTCTGCAGCACGGTCTTGGCCTCGGTCTTGGTCCGCTTGTCCTCGGTCCACGCCTTGACGTGCCGCTCGACAACGCCCTGGATCACCTTGGTGATGCCGGCGGTGGACAGCTCGTCCTTGGTCTGCGAGGTGAACTGCGGCTCGGGGATGCGCACGTGGATGACGGCGGTCATGCCCTCCAGCACGTCCTCCAGCGTCGGCATGTCCTCCTTGGGCTTGAGCAGCCCGCGGGTCTTGGAGATCGCGTCCTGCACGGCCTTGGTGACGGCCCGGTCGAAGCCGCGCCGGTGGGTGCCGCCGTGCATGTTGCGGATGGTGTTGGTGAAGCACTCCACGGTGCGCTCGTAGCCGGTGCCCCAGCGCAGCGCCACCTCGACCTCGGCGCGACGCTCCACTTTGGACCGCATCACGCCGTTCTCGTCGGCGGCGTTCTCGAAGTAGGTGCCCTCGCCGTTGACCAGCAGCGTGCCGGAGACCGCCTTCTCGCCCGAGGGCGTCAGGAATTCCACCATGTCCGACAGCCCGTTGGGGTAGTGGAACGACTCCTCGGCGATGGCGCCCTCGGTGGCGTCGCGCAGCACGTAGGTCACGCCGGGCACCAGGAAGGCGGTGTTGCGCAGCTTGGCCTTCACGGCCTCGCGGTCCAGCGCGGCGTTGTTCTCGAAGTAGCGCGCGTCGTACCAGTACCGGATGGACGTGCCGCTGGACTCGCCGCGCTTCATCTTGCCGACCAGCTGGAGACCGGACTGCTGGGTGAACTTGGCCTTCGGCCCCGGACCGTCGAACACGCCGGGCACGCCGTGCGCGAAGGACATCTGGTGCACCTTGCCCTGCTGCTTCACCGTGACGTCGAACCGGTGCGACAGGGCGTTGACCGCGGAGGCGCCGACGCCGTGCAGGCCGCCGGAGGTCTTGTAGCCGGAGCCGCCGAACTTGCCGCCGGCGTGCAGCCGGGTCAGCACCAGCTCGACGCCGGACAGGCCCGACTTGGCGTGCACGCCGGTCGGGATGCCGCGGCCGTCGTCGTCGACCTGCACGCTGCCGTCGGCGTGCAGGGTGACCACGACGCGGGTGGCGAAGCCGGCGATGCCCTCGTCGGTGGAGTTGTCGACCACCTCGGTGAACAGGTGGTTGATGCCGCGGCTGTCGGTCGACCCGATGTACATGCCGGGTCGCTTGCGGACCGCCTCCAGACCCTCCAGGTGCGTGAGGTCGTCGGCCCCGTAAAGAGTCTCAGCGGTCACAGGGTCTTTCTCCCGGATCGTGTTGTGCCTTCGTCTTCGGGCCCGAGGGTAGCCCCCGGGACCGACAGGTCAGCCCGTCAGCGCCAGCTCGGCCACCACCGCCCGGTGGTCCGTGCCCGGCAGCAGGTGTTCGCTCGCCGACACCGCGGCCAGGCCGGGACCGTGCAGCACGTGGTCGATCTGCACCAGCGGGAACTGCGCCGGCCAGGTCGGCGCCCAGCCCCGGCCCAGTTCGGCGTGCGTGTCGACCAGCCCGGCCGCCAGCAGCGAGCGCAGCGGCGAGTGATCGACAGTGGCGTTGAAGTCGCCGAGCACGATCACGTCCCGGCCGGCCACGGCCCGCAGCGCCGACATGTCCTGGGCCCAGAGCCCCGGGCCTCCGACAGGATAGTACGTGTGCACGCCGACCACGGGGATCTCGTGCCCGGACACGGTCACTGTGACCTGGGTCTGCGGCCAGGTGGTCGGCAGGTCGGTCGGACCGCCGTGGGTGATCGGCAGCCGGGAGAAGATCGAGGTGTCGTTCTCCGGGTGCAGCTCCCGGTAGGGCATGGAGCGGTTCAGGCCGTCGGCGTCGAGGGCCTTGATCGCCGGCGCGTCCAGCTCCTCGGCCGCCAGCACGTCCAGGTGCTCGTCCTTGGCCAGCGAGACCAGGGCCAGCGGGTCGACCTGGCCGCGATGGGTGTTGACGGTGCCGACGCGGATGTGCACGGCGTTGGCCGGAATCGGTGTCCGATCGGGCACGAAGCGGGGCACGATCCAGGCGACCTGGAGCACCAGCAGCGCGGCGGCCGCGACGGTCAGCCACCGCCCGCGCAGTGCGAGCAGCGTCACCAACAGGCCGGCGGTGAGCAGCGCGGCGTAGGGCAGCAGGGCCATCGGCACGGCCAGGAAGGTGCCGTCGTCGAGGCCGAAGATCCGTGTGACGGCCAGCACAAGGACGCCGGTCAGCAGGACGGCGCACCCGACCAGCGCCGCCAGTCGGCCGCGGCTCACCGATGGGCCTCGACGGATTCGATGCTGGCCACGTCGAACTGGCGCTCGTCCTCGCGCAGGTAGCACCACGAGTCCAGCCAGCCGCCCAGCAGCTGCTCCGGACGAATGCGGCGAACCGTGCGGCCGCCGTGCCGGTCCCGGTATCCGATCACCACGTCCCCCTCCCGGTCGACGGCGTCGGCCAGCAGCGCCAGTTCGACCGGACTCAACACCTTGTTCCGCGCGGCCAGCCGTTCGAAGGTCGGTCCGCGCTTGACCGGCACGTGCGGATCGGCCCGCAGCCGGGCGGCCAGCTCCTCGGCGGTGAGAGTGGCCTTGGCCGGGGCCGCGAACCTGGCCGCGACATGGGTCTTCGGCCGTTCCACCACGACTGTGCCGACACGATCTTCACGGGTCGGCGCGTAGCCGGCCTTTCGTAGCAGTTCCAGCACGTTCGCCGGAGTGTCCGAACTGGACAGCACGGTCGGCGCGAGCACGGTGAAGCCCGGCAGCCGATGCGCGATCTCGGTGGCGGTCGCCTCGTCGGCGACCACACAGCACCGGACGTCGCGGACCCGGACGTGCCCGTGCCGCCGGTCCACGTCCTTGATCAGGTACGCCAGCGGCTGCGGCACGTCGCCCAGTTCCCGCAGCAGTTCCTCGGCCTGCCAGCCGGCGTCCAGGGCGGACCGCACGCTGGCCGCGGAAAACCGCCACACCGCACCGGATTCGCGCACGGCCGCCGCCTCGACCGCCGGCGGCACCGCCCCGGACACGACGGCCGTGAGATCGGATTGCAGGATCACGCCGGCCGGCACCGCCGGCAGCACGGTGTCGATGTCGTCGAACCGGCCGATGAGGTGATCGCCGAGCTCGGTCAGCGTGTCGGCGGCGACCACGCCCAGCAGCTCCGCCTCCCGCACCACGTCGGCGATGTCCTCGTCCCGGGACGGGCAGAACCAGTCGATCCGCGCGGCAACGGCTCGTACCGAGAAACCGCCCGAGGCGGCCGTCAGCAAGGCTCGGCGGACCGGGCCGCCCTGGGCGCGCGAATGCCAGGCCACGGCGAGTTGCGACCACCGCCGGGCCGGGTCGCCGTCTCGCCAGTCCGGGTAGTCCGTGGTGGGCGCGAAGCCCGCGTCGACCTCGCCCAGCAGTCCGGCCGCGCCGGCCAGGTCGAGCCACAGCGCGACCGGTCCCGGCTCGGCCGACAGCTCACGGGCCAGCCGGGACAGCTCCCTGGAACCGATGCCACCCTTCCTCAACGCGGTGATCGGCCGGGCGGTTGCCTTGTCCAGCAGCGATGTGACGCCGTCGAGCAGCGCCGCCGCCGCGGCCTGGGCGGCTCGGCGCACGGACCCCGCGTCCGTTCGGGCCAACGGCAGCTCGGGGCGGCCGGTCAGCTCCGAGCCGTGGCCGGCGTCCTGCGACCAGTGCTGGGCCAGCAGCGGCGGCAGCCGCAGATCCGTGCCCCAGACCAGGCCCAGGGCCGTGAGCTCGGTCAACACCGCCGGGAACAGCCGCCGGTCCAGCTGGTGCTGCCGGCCGGCGGTGATCGCCTCGCCGGCCACCAGCTGGTCCCGGTTCAGCGTCCGCAGCACGGCGACCAGCGACGACGCGCTGGACAGCCGCTGCGCCAGCTCGGCGAAGCCGCGCGGCGCCGGCTCGACGAGCACGTCCGGGCGGGCCGCCAGCAGCGCGACCAGCTCCGTCTCGCCGAGCCCGGCCAGGTGCTGGTCGAACTCCACCCGGCCAACCTACTTGAGCGCGCCGGTCACCAGATCCAGCCGCCAGTACCGCTGCAACGACAGGAACAGCGCGATCACCGGCAGCACCGACAGCAGTGTGCCGGTGATCACCAGCGAGTACAGCGATGCCTCGGCCGCCCCGTGCCGCAGCAGGCTGTAGAGCCCGACGGTCAGCGGGAACTTGCTGTCGGAGTTCACCATCACGAACGGCAGCAGGAAGTTGTTCCAGATGGCGATGAACTGCAACAGGAACACGGTGATCAGCCCCGGACCCATCAGCCGCAGCCCCACGGTGTGGAACAGCCGCCACTCCGATGCCCCGTCGATCCGGCCGGCCTCCAGCAGCGACTGCGGCACCGAGGACTGGGCGTAGATCCGGCACAGGTAGATGCCGTACGGGTTGAACAGCTGCGGCAGCAGCACCCCGAGATAGCTGTCGGTCAGGCCCACAGTGGACAGCAGCAGGTACTGCGGGATGGCCAGCACGATCTGCGGCAGCAGCACGCAGGCCAGGATCACGTTGAACACGACCTTGCGGCCACGGAACTCGTACAGCGCGATCGCATAGCCGCAGGCCGCCGACACCAGGGACGCCGCCACCCCGCCGATCAGGGCGTAGCCGAAGCTGTTGAGCATCCACTGCCAGAAGATGCCGCCCTGGTAGGTGGACAGGTCCACGATGTTCTGCCAGATGCCCGCCCCGAACGAGGGCAGGTAGGTGGCGGTGGAGAACAGGTCCGTCTTGGACTTGGTCGCCGCGACCAGGATCCACAGCGTCGGCACGAGGCAGTAGATCGCGCCGAGGATGAGCGCGGCGGTCGGCAGCAGCCGCGGGCGAGCAGTCATCGGTTCACCCTCGACACGGTCCGGGAGGCCACGAACGACACCGCCAGCGCGGCGAGCACGAACAGCACCGAGGTGGCGGCCGCCTTGTTCACGTCCGAGTCCACGAACGCGTCCTCGTAGATCTTCATCAGCGGCACCCAGGTGGACGAGACGGCGTTGGACAGCGGCCGCAAGGTGTTGGGCTCGTTGAACAACTGCAACGAGGCCAACGCCGTGAACAGCGTGCACATCGCGATGGCCGGCAGCACCAGCGGCACCTTGACGCGCAACGCCATCCGCAGCTCCGAGCAGCCGTCGATGCGGGCCGCCTCGTACAGTTCGGACGGCAGCGACCGCAGCGCCGTGAAGATGACGATCATGTTGAAGCCGACCGAGCCCCACACCGCCACGTTGGCCACCGAGAAGAACACCGTGGTGGAGCCGAAGAAGTCGATGTGGTCGCCGCCGATGGGACTGGTCGCCGGCAGGTACATGAAGCCCCACATCAGCGAGGCGATCACGCCCGGCACCGCGTACGGCAGGAAGATGGCCAGCCGGGTGCTGCGGGCGAACCTCACCCGCGGCACGTCCAGCAGCAGGGCGAACAGCAGCGCGAAGCCGACGGTGGCCGGAATGAACAGCAGGGCCACCAACACCATGCGCATGATGCTCGACCACAGCTCCGGATCGGCCAGCGCCAGGCCGTAGTTGTCGAACCCGACGAAGACCAGTTTGCTGCCGCCGCCCAGCAGCCCGCCCACGACCTTGCGCGCCTGGAAGCTGAGCACGAGGGCGTAGACGCCGGGCGCCACCACGAACAGCGTGAGCAGCGCGACCGCCGGGGCGACGAGCAGATAGGGCAGCTTGGCCCGGTTGCGCGCGGCCATCAGCCGACCGTGAAGCCGAGCTTCTTCATGTCGGCCACGGTCGCGTTCTGGATGTCGTCCAGCGCCGTGGCGAACGAGGTGTTGTTCTGCAACGCCGCCCCGAACTTGTCGGTGTAGCCGCTGAAGGTGACCGTCACGTCCGGGCCCCACATGGAGAAGCTGCGCGAGCTCGGCGCCACCTGCTTGACCAGGTCGTAGAAGTCGGCCTGGTTGGGGAAGAACGCCGGCGGCGAGGACAGGACCGGCAGCGAGCGTCCGGAGGTGGCCGCCGGGTAGACGTTGATGTTCTGGATCTGCGCGGTCACCGCCTTGTCGTCGGTGTTGAGCCACGACGCGAACTGCGCGGCCTGGGCGGCGTGCTTGGAGTCGGTGGTCACCGTGGTGGCCGAGCCGCCCCAGATGCCGGTGGTCCTGTCACCCGCGGTCCACGCCGGCAGCGGCCCCACCGCCCACTTTCCCTTGGTGCTGGGGGCGATTCCGCCCAGCTGGGCCGGGGCCCACGCGCCGGAGATCCAGGTGGCGAGCTGGCCCTCGTTCATCTGCTTGTTCCACTGCGGCGAGAACGACGGGTTCTTGGCCACCGTGCCCGCGGTGACCAGGCCCTGCCAGTAGTCGGCGACCTTCTTGGAGGCGGCGCTGTTGATGGCCACCTGCCAGGTCTTGTTGTCGGCGGAGGACCACCAGTCGGCCCCGCCCTGCTGCATCAGGCCGGTGATCCAGCCCGGGTCGGCGGCGTCGAAGTTGGTCATCGCCACCTGCGGGGCCTTGGCGTGCAGGTCGGCCGCCGCCTGCTTGAACTCGTCCCAGGTGGTGGGCACCTTCAGGCCGTACTGGTCGAAGATGTCGGTGCGGTAGAACAGCATCAGCGGGGCCACGTCCTGCGGCACGCCGTACACCTTGCCGTCGAAGCGGGTCGCCTTGAGCGTGGTGTCGTCGAAGTCCTTGACGGTGTCGCCGGTGTGCTGGGTGATGTCGGCGACGATGCCCTGCGACACCAGGGCCGGCAGCGACTGGTACTCCACCTTGGCGATGTCCGGGCCGTTGCCGGCCTGGTGCGCGGTGATCATCTTGCTGACCAGCTGGTCGCCGCCGGCCGGATTGGACAGCGTGACGTGGATGTCGGGGTGGGCCTGGTTCCAGATGTCCACCACCTTGTCGATGTTGGGGTCCCAGTCCCAGAACGTCAGGTTCACCTTGCCGTCGGCCGCGGCTTGGTCGCCGCCGCCCCCGCCGCAGCCGGTCACAAGCAGAGCGCCGGCGAGTAACGCGCCGGCGAGTCGCCACTGACTCCGCATAGCCCTGTCTCCGCTCACTCTCACTGAACTACCTGTCGGCTCGCCCAGACCAGACCGCGATGGGTCAGTGTGTACACCGCCGGATCCCACAGATCCTCGGTGCGGTGCCCGATCGCGGAGAAGAAGATCCTTCCTGCGCCCCAGTCGCGCGTCCAGGCCACCGGCATCGTCGCGGGCCCGTCCGGCGGCCCGAACTCGGTGGTGGCCAGGACCGTGTTCAGCGAATCGCTGAGCATCCAGTACTGCTCGGTGTGCACGGTGAAGTCCGGCAGCCCGGCCACGATCGGATGGTGGGCCTGCTCCCGGCTGACCCGCACCTCGTAGTCCAGGAACTCCGGCGGGTGGTGGAGGAACACGCCGCCGACCATCCGCAGGTACTCCGGGCTGTCCTGGAAGGTGGCCACGATGCCGCCGTGCCAGCCGGCGAAGCCGGTGCCGTTGCGGACCGCCGTCACCAGGCCGTCGCACTGGGCCGGCGTCAGCGTGCCCATCGACCAGCACTGCACGATCAGGTCGGTGGCCGCCAGTTTCTCGGCGTCGGTGTAGACGTCCAGGTCCTCGGCGATCTCCACCTCGAAGCCGGCGTCGGTCAGTCCCGGGCGGAACATCTCCGTCGCCTCGACCGGGCTGTGCCCCTCCCAGCCGCCTCGGACGATCAGCGCTCTCCTCACCGGCGGGCCGTCCAGTCCGGCACGGTCAGCGGGGTCCGCTGCACGCCGATCCACTGGCGCTTGGTGAAGCCGGGCATCTGGTTCTCCGCGCCGTGCCGGGCATGCGCGTCGTTCACGTGCACCTCGCCGGCCTGGAGCTGCTCGGCCACGTCCAGGCCGCGCACGATGTCCTTGGAGAACACGGAGTTCATCAGCATCGGATAGCCGTTGGTCAGGGCGATGGCCTCTTGCTCGGTGTCCACGACGGTCACCGGCACGACCGGGCCGAAGATCTCCTCGCTGAACACCGGCATCTCCGGCGTCACGTCGGTCAGCACGGTCGGCCGGTAGAACAGGCCGTCGTACTCGGCCCCGGTCAGCACCTTCGCGCCCATGTCGATCGAGGGCTGCACGATCTTCTGGTGCACGCGGTCCCGCTGCCGCTCGCTGATCAGCGGCCCCAGGTCGGTGGCCGGGTCCAGCGGGTCGCCGACCCGCAGCTTCGAGGCCCGGGCGACCAGGGCCTCCAGGTAGGCGTCGGCGACCGCGCGCTGCACGATGTGCCGGCTGGCGCTGATGCAGGTCTGGCCCTGAAACTCGTAGGAGGCGATCATCGCGCAGGACGCGGCCAGCTCCACGTCGGCGTCGTCGAGCACGACAAAAGCGTTGCTGCCGCCCAGTTCCAGCCGGATGTTGCGCAGGTCGACCGCGGCCGCGGCGGCGATCTCCAGGCCCACCTCGCGGGAGCCGGTGAAGTCCATCAGGTCCAGGCCGCGGTGCTCGGCCAGCGGCTTGCCGGCGTCCAGGCCGTCGCCGGTGACGACGTTGAACACGCCGGGCGGGAAGCCGGCCGCGTCGGCCGCCTGGGCCAGCGCGAGGCCGCCGATGAACGGGGTCAGCTCGGCCGGCTTGAGCACCACGGTGTTGCCGAAGGCCAGCGCCGGCGCGACCGCCCGCATGGCCAGGTTCATCGGGTAGTTCCACGGCGTGATCAGCCCGACCACGCCCAGCGGCACCGCCCGGGACAGCGAGAGCTTGCCCGCCTTGTACGGCTGGAGGATGTCGCCCGCGGTCTGCGTGGCCTGCACCGCCGAGATGGCCAGCTGCCGGATGCTGGTGCCGACCTCGTCCTCGGCCTTGTAGCGGACGCCGCCGGTCTCGCGGATGCTCTGCTCGACCAGGTCGTCGTAGTTGGCCTGGAGATAGTCGGCGAACTTGCGCAGGTAGGCGGCGCGTTCGGCGCCGGCCAGCGCGGCCCAGGCCGGCTGTGCCGCGCGGGCCGCGGCCACGGCCTTGTCCACGTCGACGGCGGTGCCCAGGGCGTACGTGCCGATCTGGGCCCCCGTGGCCTTCTCGAACACCGGCGCGGTTCTGCCGGATTCGGCCGCGCAGAAGGAGCCACCCACGTACAGCCGACCGTCCGCGACTTTATCCATGTCTTAAGGTAAGTCGCGGATGAACGGGGGGTCAATACTCTGTTTCGGGGCCCGGCCACCGCCCCGGATCAGCGGCCGGCGCTCACCCGCCGTTGGCCAGGAACCGGATCACCGGCAGCGTGGCCGCGCCCAGCGCGACCGCCTCCGGGCCCAGCTGGCCCAGCTCGATCCGGGTGCGGTTGTGCAGATAGCTCAGCGAATGCCGCCGGGTCGCGTCCAGCACGGCGTCGAGAATGACGTGCCCGATGGACAGGCTCACCCAGCCTGACAGCACCACGCAGTCCGGCGTCACCAGGTTGATCAGGTTCGCGATGCCGATGCCCAGGTACTCGGCGGTCGTGGCCAGCGTGTCGGCCGCCGGCCCCGGCCGCTCGGCCCGATCGGCCAGCTCCCGCATCCGGGCCTCGGTGTCCACCGCCAGGAACGGCTCGCTGCCCGGCAGCGCCAGATAGCGGTCCAGGATGCCCTCGGCCCCGATGTACGCCTCAAGACAGCCCCGCGACCCGCACCGGCACGGCAGCCCGCCGGCATGCACCACGGTGTGGCCCCACTCCGTGGTCGTGCTGGAAAAGCCCTGGTAGGAGTCGGATTCCACGGCCAGCGCCGCCCCAACCCCCACACCGAGCAGCGCGATCACCGACCGGGTCGAGCCCCGCCCCGCGCCCCGCCACATCTCGGCCTGGCCCAGCGTGCGGGCGCAGTTGTCCACGTACAGCGGGGCACTCACGCCGTCGGCCAGCATCTTGGCCAGCGGCACGCCCTTCCAGCCGAAGGTCGGCGCGTGCACCAAGCCGTCGCTCTCCACCGCGCCCGGCACGCCCACGCCGATGCCCATGATCGACACCGGGTTGGCGCTCACCTCGGCGATGCCGGCCAGGATCAGCTCGGCCACGTGCGCCGGCTCCAGATTGCCGGCGATCGGGAAGGTCGCCGTGGCCACCGTGTTCAGCGCGCAGTCGAACAAGCCCACCTCGATGTGCGTCTCGCCGATGTCCACGCCGATCACGTGCCCGTAGTCCCGGCGGACCTGCAACACCGTGCGCGGCCGCCCGCCCTCGGACTCGGCCGAGCCGGCCTCCTCGACCACCCCGTCGGCGATCAGGTCCGAGATCACGTTGCTCACCGTCGACGAGCTCAGCCCGGACGAGTCGACCAGCTCGAGCCGGCTGCCCCGGCCCTGGAGGTACAGCCGCGACAGCAGCGCCGAACGGTTGCGTCGACGCAGCTCACGGGTGGTCTGTTTCGCTGCCACGGACCGATCTTGCCAAACTTCCTCGCGAAAGCGTCCACATCGCACCTGTTGGGCGCAGTCGCGGGATGCGGGAGAGTGGGCACATGGCGACGCAGGAGCAGATCGGCGAGGGCTTCGGCCACGCCCTGCGCACCCGTCGCGAGGCGCTGGGCTGGTCGTTGACCGACCTGGCCAACATCGTGCGCTACGACAAGTCGCTGCTGTCCCGGCTGGAGAACGGCCGCCGCAAACCGACCGAGCAGCATGCACGTGCACTCGACAACGCGCTCGGGGCCGAGGGGCAGCTGATCACCCTGGCCCGCCGGGCCCTGCCGCGCTCCCCGGCCCAGCTGCCGGCCGCGCCGGCCCGCTTCGTCGGCCGGGACGATGAGCTGTCCTCACTGGCCGCCGCCGTGCGGGAGTTCGCCGACACCGGCGGCCCGACCGTGGTCACCATCGACGGGCCGCCCGGCGCCGGCAAGACCGCCCTGGCCCTGCGGTTCGCCCACGCCATCGCCCACGACTTCCCCGGCGGCCAGCTCTACGCCGACCTGCGCGGGCACTCCTCCGGCGACCCGGCCGACCCCAGCGACGTGCTGGAGGAGTTCCTGACCTCGCTCGGCGTGGAGAGCGAGAGCCTGCCGGCCCGGCTGGAGCAGCGGGCCAGCCTGCTGCGCTCCGCCCTCGCCCCGACCAGGACCCTGCTCCTGCTGGACAACGCCGCCGACTCCGACCAGCTGCTGCACCTGCTGCCCGGGGCCGGCGAATGCGCGGTGATCGTCACCAGCCGCGACCGGTTGTCGGGCATGGCCATGCGCACCGGGGCCGCCCGCGTCACCGTGTCCGCCATGGACTCCGCCGAGTCGGTGCGGCTGCTCACCACCATCATCGGCAACCGGGGGACCGTCGACTCGGCCCTGCTGGCCGACCTGGCCCGGCGCTGCGGGCACCTGCCCCTGGCGCTGCGGATCGCCGCCGAGCGGGTCGCGCTGTCCGAGGTCGCCGACGTGGTCGAGGAGCTCGACGACTCGCGGCTGGACGCCCTCGACGTCGCCGACGCCATGCCGGTGCGGACCATCATCTCGTGGTCGTACGGGCGGCTCGATCCCGGCAGCGCCCGCATGTTCCGGCTGCTGGGCCTGCACCGGGGGCCGTACCTCAGCGTCGCCGCCGCGGCCGCGCTGGCCGGGATCCGGGTCGGCGCCGCCCGGCGCTTCCTCGATCGGCTCGCCGGCGCCCACCTCATCCACAACCCCCGGCGCGGGCACTGGCGGTTCCACGACCTGGTCGCCGACTACGCCGCCGAGCTGGCCGCTGGGGACCCCGAGGCCCAGGTCGCCGCCGCCCGGCTGGCCAGCTGGTACCTGCACGGGTACTCGCGGGCCGGCAAGGTTCTCGCGCCGTACCGGGACAATCCGCTCCAGGTCGCCGACCTGCTGCCCGACGTGGAGCCGGCGTCGTTCACGTCCGAACAAGACGCCATCGCCTGGTGCCGGGCCGAGCTGCCGAACGTGCTCCCCGTGCTGCGGCTGGCCCTACGGCACGGCGACCGCGAGGCCGCCTGGCACCTTCCCCTGGAGCTGTGGAGCTACCTGCTGCTGGCCAAGCCGTGGGGCGTGTGGATCGCCAGCCACCAGCTCGCGCTGTCGGCGTCCGCCGGCAACGACTACGCCCACGGCTGGGTCGCCACCAACCTCGCCGAGGGCTACCGGCGCATGGGCGACCGCGACCGGGCCGCTTCCTACTACGCCCTGGGCCGGGAGCTGCGGGAACGCTGCGGCGACCGCCCCGGGCTGGCCTGGTCGCTGGCCGGCTCCGCCCTGCTGGCCATCGACCTCGGCGAGATCGCCCAGGCCAAGGACTTCTCCGAGGCCGCCGTCGAACTGTTCGCCGAGACCGACAACTCCGAGGGCCGCGCCCTGCTGCTCGGCGTGCTCGGCGACATGCAGGACGCCCTCGAGGACCACCGCGCCGCCCTGGACGTGTTCACCGAGGCCGCCGAGCTCATGACCGAACTCGGCAGTCTCCAGGGCGTCGCCCAGATGCTCACCCGCTCCGCCGAGGTCCGCCGCACCCTCGGCGACCACGACGCCGCCCTCACCGACTTCGTCGCCGCCGCCAACGCCGCCCGCCAGGCCGGCGACTCCGTCGCCGAGGTCGCCGCCCTCAGCTCCTACGCCCACCTCCTCGCCGACGTCGGCCGCCCCGACGAGGCCCGCCAGGCCTACCACCAGGCCCTCGCCATCCTCGAGTCCCGCGCCGAACCCGACGACACCCAAGCCGCCGCCATCCGCACCCGCCTAACCACCCTCTGACCCCGCGAGTAATGGGGGCCTGTGACGGCCGCTGTCGATGCGGGAAAATAGGCGCGCTCAACCAAGCCCCAAGATCCATACGAGCGCTCGGAGGGGGTGGGGTCCGGGCGGGATCATCGCGAGTACCTGCGAGTTTACTCCGTGGGTGCGCCTATTTTCGGGTCAGTCCCGCTTAGCGTCATACTGAACGCAGGTTTCCAGCAGTCCCGAAGCGCCCTTGTTTCCCCGCGCCACCAACGTTTCCTGGTAGCCCTGATCCCCCGCGAGTCCCGGCTGGCGGCACACAGAGTGTGGCTGGTGGACTGATCAACTGTGCTGAGCAGCCCCCGAATTCAGCCTAGCCGCGCACCCCGACACAACGGCCCGCCGCGGCCGACCATCGCCGCCGGCCAGCCGAACTGTCAGCCCCCCGTGCTTGGATTGGCTTGGGGGCTGCTCAGAACGACTGGCTTGGGGGAGGCTGCTCAGAACGCCGGCACCTGGCCGTGGTCGTCCGGCAGCGGCGGCAGCACTCCCGCCTCCAGGTCTTCGCCGGTGAACCGCCAGGTCAGCGCGGTGTTCCGGCGTTCCCCGGTCTGCTCGACGGCCATCCGCAGCGCCCGGGGCTGCCCGACCAGCACCACCATCGCCTTGGCCCGGGTGATCGCGGTGTAGAGCAGATTCCGCCGCAGCAGCAACAAACCGGCGCTCGTGCTGAGCGGCACCACCACGTACGGATACTCGCTGCCCTGCGACCGGTGCACCGTGATCGCATAGCCGTGGGCGAGCTCCTCCAGCTCGTCGAAGTCGTACTCGACGGCCTCACCGTCCTCCAGCGTGACCTCCAGCAGCCGGTCCTCAAGGGACAGTGCGGTCACGGTGCCGGTGGTGCCGTTGAACACCCCGTTCCTGCCCTTGTCGTAGTTGTTCCGGATCGGCATCACCCGGTCGCCGACCCGGAAGGCCCGGTCGTCCGACCAGTACTGCGGATCGCCCTCCCGATACGGATTCAGCACGTCCTGGAGCAGCCGTCCGATGTGGAGCGCCCCGACCTCCCGCGCCCGGCCCGGACACAACACCTGCACCTGACCCGGCTCGATGCCGTACGCGGCGGGCAGCCGGCGGGTGGCGATGTCCACCACCGTCTCGGCGATGTCCTTGGCGTCCTCGGCCGGCACGAACCAGAACTCCGGATTGTTGACCGGAACCACGCCGTCCCGCACGCTCGTCGCGTTCGCGGTGATGCCGCTGCCCGCGCCCTGCCGGTACACGCGGCTCAGGTGCGTGCGCGGAATGTCCGGCACGTCAAGGAGATCCCGCAACACCGAGCCCGGCCCCACACTCGGCAGCTGGTCAACGTCCCCGACCAGCAGCAGGTGCGCGCCGGCCGGGATCTTGTCCACCAGCGCGTCGGCCAGGCCGATGTCCAGCATCGAGCTCTCGTCCACGACGATCAGGTCCGCCGACATCGGATCGTTCACGTCGAACAGGCCGCCGTCGTCGTCCTCCGGCTCGACCCCGCGGCCCAGCATCCGGTGCACCGTCATCGCCGGCATCCCGGCCAGCTCCGACAGCCGCCGCGCCGCCCGCCCTGTCGGCGCGGCCAGCGTGATCTTCGCGCCGGCGGCCTTGGCCGTCTTCGCTATGTGTCGCACGGTGAAGCTCTTGCCGCAGCCCGGGCCACCGGTCAGGATCGAGACGGTGCTGGTCAGCGCCATCCGCAGCGCCTGGCGTTGCGTGTCGTCCAGCTCGGCGTCGTCGAACTTCGGCTTGCCCGGCAGCGACGACGGCGTGTGCAGCAGGCGGATCACGTTGTCCGCCAACATGGTCTCCTGCTGATGCAGGTGCGACTGGAACACCACGTCCCGGCCGCCGACCCGCTCCTGCACGATCTTTCGCCTACGCCGCAACGCATGCAGCGCCGCGCGGATCAGCTCCTCGTCCTGCGCCACCATCGCCGTCGTGTGCGTGAGCACCTCGGCCACCGGCAGGAAACAATGACCGCCCATGGTTCTGGCCTGTAGCAACGTGTGCAGCACCGCCGCCTGCATGCGCTCCGGGCTCTGCTCCGGGATGCCGGCCGCCATGGCGATCGTGTCGGCCGTGGCGAAGCCGATGCCCCACACCTCCTCGACCAGCCGGTACGGCTCGCTCCGCACCACCTGGAGCGAGTGCTCGCCCAGCTTGCGGTGGATGCGCACGGCCAGCGCCGGGCTGACGCCCACGCCCTGGAGAAACACCATCACCTCGCGGACCGCCCGCTGGTCGGCCCAGGCCGCGATGATCTTCGCCAGCCGCTCGCGGCCGATCTGGTGCACCTCCAGCAGCCGCTTCGGCTCCCGGTCGATCACGTCCAGGGTGTCCGCGCCGAACGTGTCCACGATGGCGTCGGCCAGCTTGCGGCCGATGCCCCGGACCAGGCCCGAGCCCAGGTAGCGCCGGATCGCGTGCACCGTCGCCGGCAGCACCCGCTCGCACTCGCCGACCCTGAGCGTGCCGCTGGTGGTCCAGTCCCCGTCCACCCGGACCGTCTCGCCCGGCTGGAGGCCGTGCAACACCGTCCCGGCGATCTTGGTCTCGCTGCGTTCGCCGGTGGTGAGGACCGCGACCGTGTAGCCGTCCGCCCCGACATACACCAGACGGTCGACCACACCCTCCGCGACGGCCATGCACCCATCGTAGTTATCGCCCCTGACCAATGCCCCGACCTCACTCAGGCAAGATCGGCATCGGGGCGTCCATACCCCTTTTGACCAGCGCAGATGGTGATGTCAAGTCGACTTCGCCGAACCCTGCCATGTCCTGACAGGGTTTGTCGGCACCGTGGTCGTCATGAACGATCTCACCGGCAAGGTGGCACTGGTCGCCGGCGGAACCCGCGGCGCCAGCCGGGCCATCGCGGTCGAACTCGGCCGCCGCGGCGCCCATGTGTACGTGACCGGCCGCACCACCCGGACGCAACGGTCCGAAGTGGACCGTGCCGAGGCCATCGAGGACACCCTCGACCTCATCGCCGCCGCCGGGGGCTCCGGCGCCGCCGTCCAGGTCGACCACCTCGAACCGTCCCAGGTCCAGGAGCTGGCTGCCCGCATCGACCGCGAACAGGGCCGACTCGACATCCTCGTCGACGGCCTGTGGGGCGGGGATTCCCTGATGGAGTGGGCCAAACCCGTGTGGGAGCACGCCATCGACGACAGCCTCCGCATGATCAGGCTCGGCATCGACGCCCACCTCATCACCAGCCATTTCCTGCTGCCCCTGGTCATTCGTCGCCCCGGCGGGCTCGTCGTCGAGATGACCGACGGCACCGCCGAGTACAACGCCCAGTACCGCGAGGGCACCACCCTCGCCTTCTACCTGGCCAAGTCCGCCGCCCACCAGCTGGCCATCGGCGAGGCCTTCGAGGCCAAGGCCTTCGACTGCACCTGCGTCGCCCTCACCCCCGGCTACCTGCGCTCCGAGGCCATGCTCGACCACTACGGCGTCACCGAGGCCACGTGGCGGGACGCGCTCGCCACGGAACCCCACTTCTGCATCTCCGAGTCCCCCACCTACGTCGGCCGCGGCGTCGCCGCCCTCGCCGCCGACCCCTCCCGCTCCCGTTTCACCGGCCAGACCCTCAACAGTGGCCAGCTGGCCCAGATCTACGACCTCACCGACACCGACGGCAGCCGCCCCGACGCCTGGCGCTACATGGTCGAGATCGCCGGCGCCGGCAAGCCCGCCGACCCCACCGGCTATCGCTGACCCCGCCACCCACCACCGACGCTGCCTCCGTCGACTGCTCTCACGCAGCCGGCCAAGGCAAGCCTTGCCGCGCCGAAAACCGCGTTGCCACCGCGCCGAGGGCCGCCACCAAGGCGGCCCTCGCTGCACCTGCTGCCGCTATCGCCGCCTTCGCTGCCCCACGGCCCGCCCCGCCGTGATGCCGCTGCCGCAACACGCCCCACCGCTGCTCCATGGATTCGACGGCATCCCCGCTTCCGGCTACCAGTGCGGCATTCGTTGCACCCCACGCCACAAGGTCCGCGGCGCCTCCGCCTGACCTTGTCATCGGTGACGCTCTGCCATCCGCCGCACCATCGCCACGAAGGCCGCCCTCGTAGCCGGCGGGCCGAGCACCTCCACCTCATCGCCCAGCCCGATCAGCTGCGTCGCCGCGATGGTCGGCTCCTCCAACTCCACCGTGACCCGCGTCCAGCCGTCCTCATCCGGCGGGCCGGCCTGCTCCAACGCCTTCACCGCCGCGTCGGCGTCCAGGACGGCCGGCAGGGCGCGCATCCCCAGCGGGCTCAGGCGGATCTGCACCGACTGCGTCCGCAGCGACTGCTCGAACTGCGCCGACGAACGCTGCCACCAGCCGACCAGGTCGAAGTCCGCCGGCCGCTCGAAGCGCTCGTCGGTTTCCTCCACCCCGTCGATCCTGGCCACCCGATAGGTCCGGACATCCCCGTCGACCTCCGCGACCAGGTACCAGACGCCCGCCTTGAGCACGATGCCCAGCGGCCGCAGCGTCCGCTGCACCACCCGGTCCCGCCGTCCGTAGCCGATCCTCAGCCGCCGCTGCTCCCACACCGCCCTCGCGATCGCCGCCAGGTGCTCCGTGTCGTCCGCCGCCCGGAACCAGCCCGGCGCGTCCAGATGGAACCGCTGCGCCATGCCCTGCGCCTGCTCCCGCAACGCCGGCGGCAACGTCGCGAACAGCTTCGCGTGCGCCGCCGACATCGCCGTCCCCAACCCCAACTCCGCCAGCGCCTGCGGCACCCCCATCGCGAAGATCGCCACCGCTTCCCTCGACGTCAGGCCGTCCAGCCGCGTGCGCCACCCCTCCACCAGCCGCACGCCGCCGTGCCGCCCCGTCTCCGTCCACAGTGGAACCCCCGCGTTCCGCAACGCCGCGATGTCCCGATGCATCGTCCGCTCCGACACATCCAGCGCCTCCGCCAACTCCGCTACCGTCGCACTCCGCTTGCTGTACAACGTGAACAGCAACGCCACCAACCGCTCCGCCCGCATCAGCCCCGGCCTTCCCCCGCGGATCGGTCTGGCCGACCAGATCCGCCGACGCTCCCGCTCGACGAGGCTGCCGTCACTGCGCTACCACCAGCCGCCGCGACACGACCTGTTCGAACGACAGGAGCCCGATCTCCTCCAAGTAGCCGGCAAGGACCTGGTCCTCTTCGGCAACTTCGTATCCGGCGCAGCCCTTGCCCGAAGCAGACTGTCTCACGTCACTTGGCGCCGACCCGCTTGTCGGCAAGCACCCGCGAAAGGACCAACAAACCGAGTCCGCCCACAATGGCCATCATCGCCTCAAACACCCCGTAACCGCTATATCACTATCCGTAGTCGACTGGTGTCACGGCCACCCTCGACCATGAGGAGTAGCCCACCCGCGACGGGGTCCGGGGCGAAGCCCCGGCGTGGGGGCGTGGGGGCCGTGCCCCCACAAAACACAACGAGCGACACGGTCCATGCTTTCCATGGACACGCGCCGCCCAGAGCGAGTGGGCCGCCTGGGGCTCGAACCCAGAACCTACGGATTAAAAGTCCGCAGCTCTACCGATTGAGCTAACGGCCCGTGGCCACACGATAGCGCCTCCGGCTGGGGGACCGCCGGCATACCGGGCTGTCGGGCGGGCCACAGTGGGGTACCGGTCGGGTGAACTGGGACGATGCGGGGATGATCACCTGGTGTCATCGGGTGGATTCGGCGGGTAGCGGGCGGGGGCGGCGTTGTCCTTTCCACCTGCACGGACCATGCTGGACGGCGGCGTGCAGATGCACGGTCATTCGCGGCCGGTATCCAGCCGGCCGCCGAGGGCTCTTGACTGGCGAGAGGATCGACCGGCGCGGACGGAGGTTGGCGTGGACCACCTCGAACCCCAACTGATCCCGCACCGTGCCCAGGGCCGCCCGCTGGTCGGCCGAGCGGCCCAGCTGGCGCGGCTGACGGACACGGCGGCGCAGGCGAGGAGCGAGTTCCGGCTGGTGGAGGTGGTGGGCGAGCCGGGGATGGGCAAGTCGAGACTCCTGGCGGAGTTCACGGCGTCCCGACCGGCGCTGAGGGGGAGGGCGGCGGCGCAGGAGCGGGACGTGCCGTTCGCGCCGCTGGTGGATGCCCTGGTGGATCAGGTGGACGCGTCGCTGGCGGACCGGCTGAGCGAGCCGGAGGCGCAGCTGCTGGCGGCGGTTTTCCCGGTGTTGTCGAAGAAGCCGGTGACGGAAGTCCCGAGGGCCCGGCTGTATCGGGCGGTGCGGTCGCTGCTGCGGGCGCTGGCGGTGGCGCCGACGGTGGTGGTCCTGGACGACATGCACTGGGCGGACGAGTCGACGGTGGAGCTGATCGACTACCTGGTCCGCCATCCGCTGCCGGCGCCGGTGCTGCTGGTGGTGGCCTACCGCCCGCACCAGGTGTCGTTCCGCCTGTCGAAGGCGTTGGCGGAGCACGCGGTCCGGGTCGATCTGGGCCCGCTGTCGGCGGCGGACGCCCACCAGCTGCTTGGCCCGGCGCTGAGCCAGCACATGAGGGATCGCCTGTACGAGGAGAGCGGCGGAAACCCGTTCTACCTGGACACGCTGGCCCGCACCCGGACCCAGGACGACCGGGTGGAGCTGCCGGAGGCGGCGCGGGCGACGCTGGCGGCGGAGCTGGCGGGCCTGGCCCAGCCGGAGGCGCTGGTGGCGAGGTCGGCGGCGGTCGTGGGCGACACCTTCGAGCCGGCGCTCATCGCGCACGTCGCCGAGGTGTCGGAACACGTTGTGCTGCAAGCATTTGACGACTTGGTGGCGCGGGACGTGCTGCGCGAGGTGGAGGGCTCGGGCCGGTTCCGTTTCCGGCACAGCCTGGTGCGCCAGGTCGCCTATGACTCGGCGGCGGCGGGCTGGCGGCATGGTGCCCACGCCCGCATCGCGGCGTATCTGGCGAAGGTGGGTGCGCCGGCGGCCCGCCGGGCCGAACATGTGTTGAAGTCGGCGAAGTACGGCGATCAGACGGCGGTGGACACGCTCACCGCGGCGGCCCGCGCGGTCGCCACGCATCAGCCGGCGCTCGCGGCGGCCTGGTTCGAGGCGGCGCTGCACCTCGCGGTCGACGACGACATCAAGGTCCGCACGGAACTGGCCTTCTGCCAAGGAATCAGCGGCCGCATCATGCCGGCGCTGGAGACGTTCGGCACGGCGCTGCGGGCGCTGCCGCCGGACGACCGAGCCTGGGCGGCCTCGTTCGCGTCGCTGCTGGCGCACCTGCGCGGCGAGTACGACTGGGCCCGGCTGCTGCTGACCGCGGAGCTGAACCGCCAGCCGGACCCGGACTCCGACGCGGCGGCCCCGCTGCGCCTGCAACTGGTGTTGGACGCGGCGCTGCGCGGCGACATCCAGGCGGCCAAGCCGTTCCTGGACGCGGCCCCGAGCGACGACCGCAACCGCTGGACGGTCCCGTTCGCAGCCCTGGACGCCTACATCAAGGCCGCCGACGGCAACCGGTTCGCGGCCGTGCCGGTGGTGCTCGCCGCTGCGCGCCTGGTCGACGCCAGCGACGACGACGAGTTCCTGCGCTGGCTGCCGGCGATCCACATGCTGTGCTGGGCCGAGGTGCTGATCGGCGAGCATCGGCTGGCGCTGCGCCATTTCACCAAGTCCGTGACGCTGGCCCGCGACAACGGCCACCTCTACTTCATGCCGCAGCTGTTGCACGGCCAGGCCTTCGCCTACGTCGTCGCCGGCCGCACCGCCGACGGCCTGGCCGCCGCCGACGAGGCGCTGGAGGCCACGCACCCGCAGGTCGGCAGCCGGGGCGTCCTGATGGGCGTGTGGTGCCAGCTCAACAGCTGGCGGGGCCAGCACCCGTCGGCGATCCGGGCCGGCCGCCGGGCCATCGCCAAGATCGGCTCCGGCAACCCGATGTTCGCCGCCCTGGCCCGCAACCAGTTGCTGCTGGCCCAGGTGCACGCCGGCAACTACGCCGCGGCGGTGGACGAGATGCTCGCCGCCGGCGGGCCGGAGCTGTCGGCCATCGACCCGTTCAATCGTCTGATCAGCTTTTTCCTGCTGGCCCGGGCCGAAGCGCTGCGCGGCGACCACACCGCGGCCCGGCAGTGGGCCGAGCGCGCCGGCCGCCTCGCCGACGAGCGCCTCGACCTCGACCTCGTCTTCCTCGACCTGGCCTGGGCCTACGCCGACAGCGACGCCGACAAGGCGCTCACGGCGGCGGCCGCGGCGGAGCGGATCGGCATGCCGCTGTGGGAGGCCACGGCCCGCCTGCTCGCCGGCACGTGCCTGGCCCGCGACGGCCACCGCGACCAGGCGCTACGCGAACTCCAGGTGGCCGCGGCCATCTTCAACGTCTCCGAGGCCACGGAGCTGCACGCCGCCGCGGTGCGGGAGCAGCGCCGCCTCGGGGTCCGCGTCCCGCACACCGGGGCCCTGGCCAACACCCTGTCGCCCCGTGAGCTCGACGTCGCCGAACTGGTCTGCGCCGGCAGCACCAACCAGCAGATCGCCGAGAAGCTGGTGCTGAGCGTGCGGACCGTGGAGACGCACCTGACGCACATCTTCGCCAAGCTCGGCGTGACCAACCGGGCCGGCGTCGCCCGGGTGCTGGCCAGCCAGTCCGAGGATTGAACGGTCCGCCCTCGTCAGCGGTATTCACCGGAAGGACGACGCGGACAGGAGGTGGGCGGTGCGCCACACGGATCCCGATTCCGGCTCGCTGACCGACGATCCGGGCGCGGTGTTGTGGCTCGGCGCGCCCGAACACCCCCGCGTGCTCCTGCTGCACGACATCGCCATGACCGGCTCCACCAGCTGGCTGGGCCAGCTGCGGCTGGCCGACGACCTGGCCCTGGGCATCGTGGACCGCCCCGGCTACGCGATCACCGACCGGGCCTCCAACGCCGGCTGGACCGCGGACGCCCGGATGCTGCTCGACCTGCTCGACCGCAATGGCCCCGCCCACCTGGTGGCGCACGGCGGCTCGGCCGCCGGCGTGCTGCTGGCCGCCCAGCTGGCGCCGACGCTGGTGTCGTCGATCGTGCTGGTGGAACCGCCCTTGTTCCAACTGGTGGAAGGGAGTTCGCTGGTCGAGGACCTGGCCGGCAGCCTGGTCGACCTGTACGACCGGAGCCCGCAGATGGAGGGGGAGGAGTTCCTGCGGGAGTACCAGACCACGCTGGGCTATCTGGAACCGCCGCGACTGGACGTGCCCGAGCGCTGCGCCGAGGCCGCCCGCAACGAGACGCCGGCCTGCCAGGCCCCGCTGGATCTGGAGGCCATCGCCGCGACCCGCACGATGACCACGGTGGTGATCGGCGGCCGCGACGGGCCACGGCACGACCCCGGCGAGCGGGCGGTGTTCGGCGGCGCGCTGTGGCGAACGGCGGAAGTGCTGGTGGAGGCGGCCGACGGCTGGCTGGTGCCGGTCGAGCCGGCCGGTCACAACGTGCAGCGCTGGACCGGACTGTTCAACGGCGTGCTCAGACGCCACCTCGACACCTGGTGGAGCAATCTGGACCACAGTCACGCCGCCGCGGGCTGAGCCGAGGCCAGCTCAACCGGAGATCCGGACTTCGCTAGTCTCCACGCGTCCGGTCGGACTCGACCGGGTTTCCTTGTGAGGCTGGAGATAGGTGAACCGGGTCGTCATCGTGTCCGCCAGCGTCGGCGCCGGCCATGACGGCGCGGCGCGGGAGCTCGCGCGCCGCCTGACCGATCACGGTCACAGCGTGGACATTCACGACTACCTCGACATGCTGCCCGGATCGGCCGGACGGGCGCTGGGCGCCACCTACCTGCGCCAGTTGCAGGCCGCGCCCCGCACCTGGGACATCCTGCTGCGGGCGTTGCAGCTGTCCCGCCCGTTCGCCGCGCTGGTGTGCCTGCTGTTCAACATCGCCGGCCGCCGCATGCTGCGCGCGGTCCGGTCCGCCGACCTGATCGTGTCCACGCATCCCATGCCCAGCCAGACGTTGAGCCGTCTCAAGGGCAAGGGCCGGGTGACCGCGCCGGTGGTCACCTACCTCACCGACATGTCCGTGCACCGCCTCTGGGTCGCGCCCAACGTGGACCTGCACATCGCGCTGCACAAGGTCGCCGCCGAGCAGGCCCGCCGGCTCGGCGCCCGCCGCATCGCCGTGACCGGGCCGGCGGTCGGCCCGGCGTTCCGCCCGGTCGTGAACGCCGCGCAACGCCGCCAGGCGCGGGCGAAGTTCGGCCTGCCGCTGGAAGGCCGGCTCGCGCTGGTCGTGGCCGGCTCCTGGGGCGTGGGCGACATTGCCGACACCGCAAGGGATATCGCCAAGATCGGGCTGGCGACGCCGGTCGTGCTGTGCGGCCAGAACGAGACGCTGCGCCGCCGCCTGACCGACAGTGGCGACGGCATCGCGCTCGGTTGGATCGACGACATGCCAACGCTCATGCGGGCCTGTGACGTCGTCGTGCAGAACGCGGGCGGCCTCAGCTCGCTGGAGGCGCTGGCCACCGGGCTGCCGGTGATCACCTACCGCTGCCTGGCCGGCCACGGCCGCACCAACGCCGCCGCGCTGGACGACGCCGGCCTGGTGCCGTGGATCCGTGACCCCGACGGCCTCGCCGCCGCGCTGACCGCCGAACCGGGCAACGTCCCGCTGTCGACGCTGTGCCCGACCGTGGCCCTGGACGGGGAAATGGCCCACCACGATCCGGTGCCGGCGCTGCGTTCCCGCCGCCGCAAGCTGGCGATCGCCGCCGCGTCCACCGTGGCCGTCCTGTGGCTGGCCACGGTGGGCGTGAGCCTCGCCGTCGCCGGCGGCTTCCAGTCGGCCGGCCCGGCCAGCCGCCGCGGCGGATCGGTGTACGTGCTGGTCGCGGTGGACAGCACCAAGCCGATGTCCACCTCCACCATCGACAAGCTGGCCGCCGTGCACGGCGCCGCCGCGGTGAGCACCAAGGTGCTGCTCACGCAGCCGGAAACCGTGCGGGCGCTGGCGAAAGCCGGCGTGACCATCGTCAACGCCGCCGACGGCGCCCCGTACGAGACCGGCGTGTTCACCGGCCGGGCCTCCATCGGCCAGGTCGCCGCCGGCGTCGCCGCGGTCACCGGCCGGTCGCCGCGGCTGATGATCAGCAACGGCGAACTCGACGCCATCGACGTGGGAATCGTTGCCATGCACCGGGAACGCATCATCGTGCCGGCGGCGACGGTGCACTGCGGCGCGGCCATGGGGCACGGCATGAAGGGCGTGATCCTGGTCGAGTCCACCGGCGACTGCGACCTCGACGCCACCCTGGACGAGCTCTCGGCCATGGCCAGCCGGCACTCGGTGCGGCAGGCCTCGATCGAGGAGCTGGCGGCGTGATCCGCCCCCTGCTGGCCGGCGCGGCCGTCGCGCTCGCGGCGCACGCCCTGCCCGCGGTCACCACATTCCGCCCGGTGCGGCAACGGTTCGCGCCCGGCCTGAGCGGGGTCGGCGACCGGTCCCGGGTCGCGCTGACCATCGACGACGGGCCGCATCCCGTTGCCACGCCACGATTTCTTGACTTGTTGGCCCGGGAGCGTGTGCACGCCACGTTTTTCCTGCTGGGCCAGGAGCTCGAGCGCTATCCCGAGCTGGGCAAGGAGATCGCCGCCGCCGGGCACGAGATCGCCGTGCACGGCTGGACGCACCGGATGCTGTTGCTGCGTGGGCCGATCAGCACCCGTGCAGACATCACACGAGCCCATGAGCACATCACTGAGGTCACCGGTGTGACGCCACGCTGGTACCGACCGCCCTACGGCGTGCTGACCACGGCCGCCGCGCTGACCGCCCGTGGACTCGGCCTGACCCCGGTCCTGTGGACGACATGGGGCCGGGACTGGGAAAAACGCGCCAATCCCGACCACGTCTACGACACCGTGGTCAAGGGACTGCACGGCGGCGGCACGATTCTGCTGCACGACTCCGACTGCACTTCCGTGCCGGGTTCGTGGGCGGCGACCCTGGGCGCATTGCCGTGCATCCTCGCCGAATGCGACCATCGAGGCCTGAAGGTCGGGCCGCTGCGGTCACACCAGGTGAGCTGAGGGCGCCCGAAAGCGGGGGGCCACCGACGGTGTTGACCGTTGACGCCGCAAGAATCGGCGAGCTGCTGTCGTTCGACGTGCTGGTGCCCACCCTGCGCACCGCGTTCGCGCACGGGCAGCGGGCCACCGTCGCGCCGCAGGTGCACCGGCATCGGGTGGACAACGAACTCGACGCCACCATGCTGCTGGGCGCCTCCTGGACCCGGAACTACCTGGGCGTCAAGGTGAGCACTGTGTTTCCCCGCAACGTGCTCGCCGACCTGGAGTCGTTCTCGTCGACGTATCTGCTGTCCCACGGGCGAACCGGGCATCCGCTGGCCGTGCTGGACGGCGGCGAGCTGACCCGGCGCGCGACGGCCGGCGTGTCCGCGCTGGCCGCCGGTTACCTGGCCCGGCCGGACATCAGGACCCTGCTGGTCATCGGCGAGGACCGCTTCGCCCGCGCCGCGGCCCAGGCGTACCAGGCGGTGTTCGAGATCGACCGGCTGCTGGTGCTGGGGGACACGCCGGGCTTCGTCTGCGACGGCGTGATGGTGGCGGCCGTCACAGATCTCGAAGCCGCCCTTGCGACGGCTGACGCAGTGGTCTGCGCCACAGTGGCCACGTCGACGCCCGTGCTGCCCGGCGCCTGGGTCAAACCCGGCACTTTCGTGCACCTCGCGGGGAGTTTCACGCCGTACACCAGGGAAGGCGACGATGCCCTGATCGCCGACGCGTCGGTTTTCCTCGACACGTCAACGGCTCTGACCGAATCCGGCGACCTGGCCCAGCCGACCGTGGCCGGCATCGCCCCCAAGATCCGCGGCACCCTGTTCGACCTGTGCTCGGGCGCCGCCGTTGGCCGTCAGGACGAGGGCGAGGTCACCCTGCTCAAGTCCATCGGCACGGCCATCGCCGACCTCGCCACCGCGGCTGTGGTCCACACCTCTGTACCCTCGCAGTGAGAGCCGTCGCCGGCGGGCAGGGGGCGTCCTGCCCGCCCGGTAGCCTGGTCCACTGCAACCAGCCTGGTCCGGACGGCGTCTGAGCATTCGGGGACCGGAAGAGTTCCGGTGGTGTGGGCGTGGGCGAGGAGGTGGTTGGTCGCATGGCGGGCGTAGGCACGCGCATTGCCCTCATCGGCGGCAAGAGCGTGGTCGCGGCGGTGTCGGTGTTAGTGCTGGGCACCACGTATTACGGCTGGTCGACGATCTCCAACGCGGAAGCGAACGTCTCGCACGCCGACGTGATCGACAAGACGGCCACGCCGAAGACCCCGGGGCAGGACATGAACATCCTGCTGGTTGGCATGGACAGCCGAACCGACGCGCACGGCCTGCCGTTGCCCCAGAACCTGCTCGACTCGCTGCACGCCGGCCCCGACGACGGCGAGATCGAGGCCGACACGCTGATCGTGGTGCACGTGCCCGGCGACGGCACCGCCGCCTCGGCGTTCTCCATTCCCCGCGACTCCTACGTCGCGATCGACGGCGAGAACGGCAAAGACAAGATCAACGCCGCCTTCGGCTACGGCTTCAACGAGAAGAAGGCCGAGCTGGAGAAGCAGGGCGTCAAGGATCAGCAGAAGCTGACGCTCGGCTCCATGGACGGCGGCCGCAGCAAGACCATCAGGACCGTCGAGACGCTCACCGGCGTCACCATCGACCACTACGCCGAGGTCAACCTGTTCGGCTTCGCGCAGATCAGCGACGCCATCGGCGGCGTGCCGGTGTGCCTGCTGCACGACACGTCCGACGACCTGTCCGGCGCCAACTTCAAGGCCGGCCCGCAGACCGTGCAGGGCCTGACCGCGCTGCAGTTCGTGCGGCAGCGGCACGGCCTGATCAACGAGCTCGACCGCGAGCACCGGCAGCAGGCCTTCCTGGCCTCGATGGCCCACCAGATGCTGTCCACCGGCGTGCTCGCCAACCCGGCCAAGCTCAACGACATCATCAAGGCCGTGACCAACTCGATCACCGTCGACAACGGCTGGCAGCTGCTGGACTTCGCCGGCGAGCTGCAGGGCCTGACCGGCGGCAGCATCACCTTCAACACCATGCCCGTCACCAACGTCGACGGTCGGCTCAACGACGGCACCAACGTCGTCATGGTGTCGCCCACCGCCGTGCAGGCGTGGGTGAAGGCCCTGTTCAGCAAGGTCGGCAAGCAGCCCGACACCAGCACCGCCCCGACCACCACGTCGGCGCCCAACGCCAACGCGGCGACCACCGTCGACGTGTACAACTCCAGCACCCAGGGCGGTCTGGCCGCGCGGGTGTCGGACCTGCTCGTCGCGCAGGGCTACGGCAAGGGCGACGTGCTCACCGGGACCAAGCGCGCCACCTCGCTGGTCGAGTACTCGGCCGCCGACAAGGCCGCCGCGCAGAAGGTCGCCACCGCGCTTGGGGACCTGCCGATGGCCGTCAGCTCCGCGGTGTCGCCCGGACATGTGCGCGTGCTGCTCGGAAACGCCTACCACGGGCCCGGATCCACCGCGTCCCAGGGCGTGACCGGCGGCGGTCAGCTTCAGCTCGCGCCGTCCACCCCCACCACGACCGCCACACCGGACCGGCCGCAGCTCGACGCCAGCGGAGTCACCTGCATCCCTTAATCGGTGGCGTTCGCGCCGGCCGTGCGGTCACCATGACTGGCTGTGACCGAGCTTGCGAGGGCACCATTCAACACAGCGGCATTGGTCGCAGACTCGCCGAGCGCTAGCGAGGTGGGGCTGTGACTGTTCTCGACCTGAGTCCGTGGCGGACCTCGCGCGACTACCGGCTGCTGTGGTCGTCGGGCGCGATCTCCATGCTGGGCATGTTCATCACGTACGTGACCGTGCCGTTGCAGGTCAAGCAGCTCACCGACTCCTACGTCGCGGTCGGCGCGATCGGCGTGGTCGAGCTGGCGCCGATGATCGTGTTCGGCCTGTACGGCGGGGCGCTGGCCGACGCGTTCGACCGGAGCCGGATCGTGCTGCTCACCGAGGTCGGGCTCGGCCTGTTGTCGTTGCTGCTGCTGGTGAACGCGCTCCTGCCGCATCCGATGCTGTGGCTGATCTACGTCTTCGGCGCCGCTGCCGCCGCGCTCGGCGCGATACAGCGGCCGGCCCTGGACTCGCTGCTGCCGCGGGTCGTGCCCCGTGAGCAGATGACCGCCGCCATCGCCCTGAGCTCCATCCGATTCAGCGTCGGCGCCATCGTCGGGCCCGCGATCGGCGGCCTGATCGCCGCCACTTTCGGCGTGTCCGTGGCCTACGGCTGCGACGTGCTGTCGTTCGTCCTGTCGATTTTGCTGCTGTGGCAACTGAAAGCCGTGCCACCACCGTCCGATGCGGACAAACCGTCGCTGGCCGGCATCCTGGAGGGCCTGCGCTACGCCGGCAGCCGGCCGGAGCTGCTGGGAACCTACCTTGTGGACATAGCCGCCATGGTGTTGGCCATGCCCAACGCCGTTTTCCCTTTCCTGGCCGACGAACTCGGCGCACCCTGGGCGCTGGGCATGATGTACGCCGCCACCTCGGTCGGCGCACTGGCCGTCACGGTCACCAGTGGCTGGATGTCCACAGTGCACCGTCACGGGCTGATGGTCGTGCTGGCCGCCGGCGCGTGGGGATTGGCGATGGCCGGGGCCGGTTGGTCCGGACCGGTCTGGCTTGTCCTGTTCTTCCTGGCCCTGGCCGGCGCGGCCGACTGCGTCAGCGGACTATTCCGCATGACCATGTGGAACAACACCATTCCGGACAATCTGCGGGGCCGGCTGGCCGGCATCGAACTGCTCAGCTACACCGCCGGGCCGCAGCTCTCGCAGATCCGCGCCGGCGGCGCCGCCGCGCTGATCGGCGTGCGTCCGGCGATCTGGACCGGCGGCCTGGCCTGCGTCGTCGCCGTGCTGTGTTCGACCGGACTGTCCGGATTCATCCGATATAACGAAAATGCCCGACCGAAGGGGCAGGAGTCGGTCGCGCCAGTCGATCGGGGGTAGACGGGCCCACGCGCGGCAGCAGAGGATGCGGCTCTCTAACGTAGATTCGGGGAGGCTCACGTGAGAACGAGCAGAGCCGTCGCGCCCGCCGTGGTGACGGCGGCCGCCGCGGTGTTCGTGGCGATGATCGCGCCGGCCCAGGCGATCGCGGCCAACGCCGTCGCCGTCGCCGACGACCAGGCCGCGCCGCAGAACGTCATCGTGGTGATGCGGGACCAGCACCCGGACCTCAAGCCCAAGGTGCAGACCGAACAGCGCGCCGCCGCGGTCACCGGCGACCAGAATCCGGTCGTGCAGGACCTTTCCGCGCACGGCGCCACCGACGTCAAGCAGTTCGACACCGTCAGCGCCGTCGCGGCCAAGGTCAAGCCGTCCGAGGCGGATCGCTTGCGGGCCAACCCGAACGTCGCCGCCGTCGTGCCCGACATGACGTTCTATCCACAACAGACGGCCACCGATCTCAAGCCCAGCCCGCAGATCTGCCCGTCCGACCCGAGCAAGCCCCTGCTGGAGCCGGAGGCGCTCGACCTCACCCACACCACCCAGGCCCAGTCGACCGTCACCGGCAAGGGCGTGAAGGTCGCCTTCCTCGCCGACGGCGTCGACATCGACAACCCCGAGTTCATCCGCCCCGACGGCAGCCACGTCTTCACCGACTACCAGGACTTCTCCGGTGACGGCCTGAACGACTCCAGCGGCGGCGGCGAGGCCTTCGGCGACGCCAGTTCCATTGCCGCGCAAGGCGCCCGCACCTACGACCTGTCCACCGAGCTCCCCTACTCCGGCCTGCCCAAGGGCTGCGACATCAGGATCAGGGGCTTCGCGCCGGACGTGTCGCTGATCGGCATCAAGGTCTTCGGCCAGAACGGCGTGTCCACCTCGGGCATCCTGCGTGGCATCGACTACGCGGTGAACCACGACAAGGTGGACATCCTCAGCGAATCCTTCGGCAGCAACCCGTATCCGGACCCCGACACCGACCCCGTGACCCTGGCCGACAAGGCCGCCGTGGCCGCCGGCGTCACCGTCGTCGCCTCCACCGGCGACTCCGGCATCTCCGGCACCATCGGCTCCCCGGCCAGCGACCCGCAGATCATCGGCGTCGGCGCCACCACCGCGATGCGGCTCAACGCCCAGGCCTACGGCTATCCCGGCTGGACCAGTGACAACATCACCGGTCTCTCCTCGGGCGGCGCCACCTTCAACGGCAAGGTGCCCGACCTGGTCGCTCCCGGCTACGGCGGCATGGCCGCGTGCACCGTCGACCCGCGTTGGGACGACTGCACCAGCGCCACCGAGCCCTTCGGCGGCACCAGCCAGTCCGCGCCCTTCGTCGCCGGCGCCGCCGCCCTGGTGATCCAGGCCTACGAGCAGGCCCACCACGGCGCCCGGCCCTCGCCCGACCTGGTCAAGCGGATCCTCACCGGCACCGCCACCGACCTCAACGTGCCCGCCGACCAGCAGGGCGCCGGGCTGCTCAACAGCGACGCCGCCGTCAAGGCCGCGCTCGGGCAGGGCGGTCTCGTGCCGTCCGTGGACCAGGTCAGCCTCAGCGGCAAGGCCGGCACCAGCCAGCACACCTCGATCACCCTGACCAACACCAGCACCCGGCCCCAGGTCGTCACCGACACGTCCCGGACCGTCGGCGCCACCACCTTCACCGACGCGCGGACCATCGGCATCACCGCACCGTCCACTTCGGACAAACTGCCGGCCGAGGGCGCCCTGGCCGCCGCGCCCATCATCTTCACCGTGCCGCCCGGCACGCCGCTGCTGGACACCACCATGGTCTGGCCCGGCGCCAAGGGCTCCGGCCAGCTGTCGGTGATCCTCGTCGACCCGTCCGGCAAGTACGTGCAGCAGTCCTACGACTACGGCTTCGCCGACAACCAGTACATCACCGTGCACGACCCCGTGCCCGGCAAGTGGACCGCCAAGATCGTGTGGAGCAACGGCCGGGCCCACCTCCAGGAGCCGCCGCTCACCCCGGGCTCCTTCCGGGGCAACGCCTCCATCGAGTTCGTCGGCAAGAAGTTCGCCTCGGCCGACATCACCGGCACCCCGGCCAAGATCATCCCGGCCGGCGGCTCCGCCCGGTTCGACTTCACCGTTGCGCTACCGGCCAAGGCCGGCGACGTGCCGTCGTCCATCCAGTTCGACTCCATCGGCGGCTCGCACCTGACCGTGCCGGTCAACGCGCGGGCCCTCATCCCCGCCGTTGCGGGGCAGGACAACAAGTTCTCCGTCAACGTCATCGGCGGCGTCGGCCGTGGCTTCGGCGGCGGGCAGGGCTTCTACCTCGACGTGCCCGGCGGGCACCAGAGCCTCACCGTCGACCTCGCCGCCCCCGACTCCGGGACGCCCCTGGAGTTCTACCTCGTCAGCCCCGACGGGCAGATGCTCTCCGGCGACGTCAACGCCACCGAGGGCACGTGGAACGACTCCTCGACCCGGACCGCCAACGGCGGCAGCAGCCTCACCGTCGACCGCCCCGTGGCCGGCCGGTGGCAGCTGCTGGTGATCCTCACCAATCCCATCAGCGGCAAGGAGTTCAGCGAGCAGGTCAGCGGCAAGGTCCGCTTCGACGCCACCTCCGCGCGGGCCACCGGCCTGCCCGCCGGCGGCTCGATCAAGTCCGGCAGCACCGTGACCGCGTCCGTCGACGTCACCAACACCGGGCTGACCGGTCAGTGGTTCTTCCTCGACCCCCGGCTCGCCGGGCAGGCCAAGGTCGCACTGACCCCCACCGACGGCGCCACGTCGCTGACGCTGCCCCTGCACACCAGCGACACCGCCCCGCCCAACTACCTCGTTCCGCCCCACACCGGCAAGCTGTCCACCACCGTGACCGCTTCGCTGCCCGTCGACCTCGACATGTACAACGCCAAGGGCGCGCCGGAGAAGCTGGCCCTGGCCACCAACCGGCCCGACCACGCCGTCACCGACACCGCCTCGGCCAACCAGCTCGCCACCGGCACCTGGGGCACCGACGTCCAGTCCGTCGGGCCCTACCCCAACGGCGCCCCCGCCGGCACCGCCACGATCTCCGCCACCGCCCTCACCGCTCCCTTCGACCCGTGGTTCTCGTCCGAGACCGGCGACTACTGGCAGCGGGCCATCGCCGCCCCGGCCGCCACCCCCGTCTTCATCCCGGCCGGTGCCACCCGCACCATCAAGATCACCCTCAAGCCCGCCGGCCCCGCCGGCGCCACCGTGCACGGCACCGTCTACGTCGACACCTTCAACCCCCTCATCGACCAGGGCTCCGAACTGATCGGCCTCCCCTACAGCTACACCGTCAGCTGATCGAGTGAAGTCATCGCCGCACCGGGTGGACCGGTGCGGCGATGACACCCCATGCCACCCTCTTTACCTAAACTCCGCCCGTGTCCAAGGCAGCGGCTCTGCTCGTCGGCGTCACCCTTGCCGCAACGCTCACGCCCATCTCGACCGCGCCCGCCTTCGCCTCGCCCCCACCTGCGCCCATCTCAATCGCGCACGTCCTCGCGGTTACCTCGGCCCTGCCGCCCTCGATCGCGCCCACCTCGGCCGCGCCCACCTGCCGCGAAGTCGCGATCCCCGCGACCATGCCGCTGGCCGGCACCCAGACCGTCGCCGGCTCCCTCTGCTGGTCCGGCGCAGCCCCTGCCCCCACCCTGCAGATCCTGCTCGCCGGCGCCACGTACAACCGCTCCTACTGGGACTTCCCCCAGCAGCCGGACACCTACTCCTACGTCCGCCGCGCCGTAGCCGCCGGCTACACCACGCTGGCCCTCGACCGTCCCGGCACCGGCGCCAGCTCGCACCCCGCCGGCGCCCTGCTCACCAACGCCACCGAGGCCAGCGCCGTCCACCAGGTCGTCAACGCCGCCCGGCTCGGCAAGCTCTCCCCGACACCTTTCACCCGCGTCCTCCTCGCCGGCCACTCCTACGGCTCCGTCGTCGCCTGGTACGAGGCCGCCACCTACTCGGACGTCGACGCACTGCTCGTCACCGGCATGGCCCACGAGGTCCAACCCGCCGCCGCCATCCCCGTGGCCGCCTCCCTCGTCCCGCAGGCGAGCGACCCCCGCTTCGCCTCCCGGCCCCTCGACCCCACCTACCTCACCACCAGCCCCGGCACCCGCCAGATCTTCTGGCACGGCGACCACGACGATCCCTCCGTCGTCGCCGCCGACGAGGCCACCAAGGACACCGTCACCACCGCCGAGATCGCCGACACCCTCGTCGCCCAGTCCGCGTCCACCACCGACGCCATCGCCGTCCCCGTCCTCATCGCCGCCGGCCAACAAGACCTCGCCTACGCCATCGCCCTCTCACACGAGGCCGCCCACTACCCCCACTCCCCGTGCGTCGCCACCTACCTCCAACCCGACGCCGGCCACGACCTCAACCTCTCCCCGCACGCCCCCGACTGGTTCACCGCCGCCCTCGCCTGGGCCACCAACACCCTCGCCCCCGCTGGCACCCCACCCCACTGCTGACCGCCTCACCCCGCTGCTCACCGCGGCGCTGACCGCTCCAGCCATCGGACCCGCGCGCCCGCTGCCTGCCTCGACCGCCGCCGCACACCTCGAAGCCGGACGCACTGCTCCAGTGCCACCGCATTGCTCCAGTGTCGACGCACTGCTCTAACGCCGCGGCCCGGCTCGTCCGCTGACGCATTGCTCGAAGGCGTGCGCTTTGCTCGAATGCCGCAGCTTTGCTCGAAGGCGTGCGCATTGCTCGTCCGCCGACGCGCTGCACCAATGTCGACGCACTCCTCCAAGCCCGACGCATTGCTCCAGTGCCGACGCACTGCTCCAGTGCTGCCGCTCTCCTCGGCCGGTGATGCGTTGCTCGATTGCCGAGGCGTTGATCGAGTGCAGACGCAGTGCTCCAGTGCTGCTGCTTTCCTCCAGCGGTGGCGCGTTGCTCGTTTGCTGACGCGGTGCTCCACCTCCGGAGCTTTGGTCGGCGGCCGGCGCGATGGTGAAGCGCGGCGGCACTGCGTGAATGCGGCGGCGTCGCGCGGTGGGGACGGCCCGGCTACTGGGCGGCGGCGTGGAAGGAGTCGGCGGGGCCGAAATGAGGGCCGGCGGCGATGTCGCAGCCGAGGTCACGCCACCAGTCGGCCTGTGCGGCGGACTCGATTCCGGTGACGGCGACGGTGGTGCCGGCCTCGTGGGCCATGGCCACGAGCTGGGTCAGCGAGCGCAGCACGACGGAGCCGGGACCCTCGGGGCGGGCCTGGCGCTCGACGAGCCACCGGGCGATCCGAACGGAGCGAAGCTTGAGGTCCTCGAGGTGGGCGAGGTCCATGGGCCCGATGCCGAACTCCTCGACGACCACGTCGATGCCGTTCTCGACCAGGTAGGCGAGGTTGTCGGAGGCGACGCCGCCGAGCGAGCCGGCGGGCAGTCCGAGGCGGAGACGGGAGGTCGGCAGACCGGACTGACCCACTTCACGCAGCACCCGGGCGACGAGGTCTTCGTCGTTGGCCAGGCCGGCGGGCAGACTGACCTCGACGGGCGGCGCGTCGGCCAGCTCGGCGGCCTGCTCGCAGGCGCCCCGGAGCAGCCAGTCGCCCAGCGACGGCATCAGCCCGGTCCGCTCGGCGAGGTCGACGCACTGCCGGTGGTCGACGACGCCGTGCCCGGGCCGATCCCACCGCAGCATGGCCTGCACGGCATGGGTACGACCGCTGGCCAGCTCCACCTGACGGTCGAAGACGAGCCGAACCTCTCCGGTCTCCCATGCCCCGGCCAGCACCGCGGCCATGCCGTACCGCGTCCGGTCGTCGACGTCGAGGCGGGCGTCGTGCAGCTCCCACGGGGTGCCCTTGGACCGGGCCCGACGCAGCGTCAGGTCGGCGGTCCGCAGCACGTCCTCCATCGACATCTCGGCCGGCGGCCGGTGCACGACGCCGATGGTCGCGGACGCGGCGACGCCCTGACCGTCGGTCAGGTAGACCGGCTCGGCCAGCTGGTCGTTGATCCGCCCGATCATCGTCAGCACGTCGGGCGTGGCCGGCGAGTTCTCCACCAGCACCGCGAACTCGTCGTTGCCGAGCCGGGCGACCATGGCCCGCTCGCCGAGGAACGCCGACCGCAGCCGATCGCCGACGCTGCACAGCACCTGGTCCCCGACCTGCCGCCCGAGGCCGTCGGTGATCACGGAGAAGGCGTCCAGGTCGAGTTGGTAGAGCGTGGCGCCGGTGGTCCGGTCGACCTGGTTGAGCAAGGTCTCCAGCCGCGTGCTCAGGTACTGCCGGTTGGGCAGCCCGGTCAGCACGTCGTGCAGCGACTGGTGTTTGAGCTGGTTGCGCAGCAGCGCCAGCTCGGAGTCGTCGTCCACGATGACGATCAGCTCACGGCCGCCGCGGATCGGCGCGATCGACAGCAGCGGCCGCACCGGCTCGCCGTCGGACAGCAGCGTGGTGCGGCGGTGCCGAATCCGGTCGGTGCGGCCGTCGGTCAGCTCAGTGCACGCGGTCCGCATCCGCATGGCCTCGTCCTGGGGCATGACGTCGAACAGGCTCATGCCGGACAGCTCGTTCTCGCTGAGATCGAGGATCGCCCGCAGCGCCTCGTTGCTGCGCACGAAGCGGCCGGCCCGGTCGGTGATGCCGATGCCGCTGGCCGAGGCGGCGGCCACCTCGTCGAACCGGGCCAGCGCCGCGGTGAGGCTCTGCTGCGTCTCCTTGGCCGCGCTGAACAGCGACTTGGTGAGGTTCTGCTGCTGTTCGAAGATCGACTGCTTGCCCGAGTCGGCGTAGCCGGCGGCCAGCGCGCCGAGCGCGGTGACGACCCGCTGCGCGACCTGGTGGCGTCCGCGCAGCTCGGGCTGGGCGAGCAGTCCGGCGCCGAGCACCTCGACGGTGCAGGTCAGGGTGTCGTCGCTGACGCAGTTGAGGGCGATCAGCTGCCGTCCGACGCGACCGGCGGCCGCGATGTCCACCGGCTCCACCTCGGCCGCCCGGACCAGTTGGTCGAGCATGGCGCCGAACTGGGACTCGATCTCCCCGTGGGTGAGCGGCAGATAGTTGGACTTCGCGACCAGGTAGGCCCACTTCTTGGTGAGTCTGATCCGCTCGCGAGATCCGATCGGTTGCCGCGGCTGCGGGACGCTCATGCCGATCGGCCCGCGCCCGTGCCGCCCCCGTCTCCGTGATGGACTGCCGACAGCACTCGGGTTCACCTCGCCGTTGCCGTGCTCGCGGTGACGGGAGCGTACCGGGTGCCCGTAGTCCGCCATGATCTCTCGGCCTTGTTCACTCGATCGAGCGAACAAGGCCGAGTAAGACCCACGGAAACTAGCTGCGAACGGTTGCGGCCAGCCTGTCCAGCGTCGCTGTGTGGATACGGCGCAGCCCCAGCGGCGCGAATGTGCCCTCGAAGAAGCCGGCCACGCCGCCGGCGCCCTGCCATGTCGTCTGCACGTGCACGGAGCTGGCGCCCTCGCCCTGGGGCTTGACCGTCCAGGTCGTCACCATGGTCGAGTTCTGGTCCGACTCGACCAGGGTGCCCGGGGCCGGCTCGGTGACCTCGAGCAGGCAGTCCCGCACCCGCTTCTTGGTCGCCTGCAGCTTCCAGTGCACCTTGGTGCCCGCACCCGTGCCGCCCGCGAGCACCTCGTACTCGCTGTAGTTCTCGGGCAGGATCCCTGCCCGGGCGCCGGCGTAGTCCGCCAGCGCCGCGTAGACCGCGTCCGAGGGCTTGTCGATGACCCGCTCGGCGGTTGCCTTCACCTCTGCCATGCCCCCGATTCTCGCAGTGTCCGGCGATCGGGGCGCATCACCCGGGCGTGAACAGTGATCAACGAGATGCGTCACACACGTCACGGCGAGTGAACACACCGGGACGATTGACCCATGTGCCCCGCTCGTTCGGGCACTGTGCGTGACTGTCCGTTCACCCCGGCTAGACGGGACCGCCACGGCGCGATAGGAACTGCGCACTGGGCACAACCTCTGGCGGGAGGTGTTGGGACATGCAGGTGCGGGTGCTCGGTCAGTTCGAGGTCGCTCGCGGCGAGAAGCGGATCACCCCGTCGCAGCCGAAGCTGCGCCAGCTGTTCGCCCTGCTCGCCCTCAACGCGAACACCGTGGTGCGAGCCGAGCAGCTCATCGAGGAGCTGTGGGGACCGGAGCCGCCGAGCAAGGCGATGGGCACGCTCCAGACCTATATGTCACATCTGCGCCGCCTGCTCGCCGCCGACGACATGGGCGTGTCCGTGCTGCACACCCGGCACGTCGGCTACGCCCTCACGCTGCCGGAACAGAATGTCGACGCCGGCCGGTTCGCCGGACTTGTCGCACGTGGACGGTCCGAGTTGGACGGTGGCCACGTCGAGGCGGCGTCCGAGACCTTCCGCGCGGCGCTGGCGGTGTGGCGAGGTTCGGCGCTCAGCGACGTCGACGCCGGCCCAGTGCTCGAACACCACATCCGCAGCCTGGAGGAGACCCGGGTCGGCGTGATCGACCAGCGCATGGAGGTCGAGCTCATGCTCGGCCACCACCACGAGGTCATCAACGACCTGAGCACGCTGGTCCGCGACTATCCGGCGCACGAGGGCCTGCACGTCAAGCTGATGATGGCGCTGCACCTGCTCGGCCGGCGCTCCGAGGCGCTGCACGTGTTCCAGCGCATCCGGACCACGCTCATCGACGACCTCGGCCTCGAACCGGGGCAGCAGTTGCAGCAGGTCCACCGCGGTCTGCTGGTCGGCAACCCCCAGCTCGACGCGTTGACGCCGACCGGCGCGCTGCGCAGCGGCAGCTGGCTGGAGCCGCCCGCGCAGCTGCCTCCCGACCTGCCGGTCTTCGTCGGCCGGACGGCTGAACTGGCCGCGGCGGAGAGTCCGCTCCAGCAGCCGTCGCGCTCCGCGCCCGCGGTCGTCTCGGTCGTCGGGCCGCCGGGATCGGGCAAGACCGCCTTCTCCACGCACCTCGCGCACCGCGTCCGAGCCCGTTTCCCGCACGGTCAGCTGCACGCCGACCTGGCCGAGCAGACCCCGGTCGAGGCGCTCACCGGCTTTCTCCGCGCCATCCGCGGCACCGGCGCGCAGCTCCCGGACAGCATCGAGGAACGCAGCCACCTGCTCCGGGGCTGGACCGCGGAGCGACGCGTGCTGGTTCTGATCGACAACGCGGTGAGCACGGTCGAGTTGGCGCCGCTGATGCCCAGCGGCGGCGGGTGCGCGGTGATCGTGAGCTGCCGCACGAGGCTGCCGCTGCGTGGCACGAGTCTTGCCGTCGACCTGCGGCCCCCGGCCGAGGACGAGGCCCTCGAACTGCTGGGCTCGGTGATCGGCTGGCGTCGGCTGCGGGCCGAGCTGCCGCAGGCCCGCCGGCTGATCCGACTGTTCGAGGCGTCGCCGATGGCGCTGGTCGCCGCGGCCAACCGGCTCGCCGTCCGGCCGCACTGGACCATCGCGGTGCTGCTCGACCGGCTCCGACACCGCCGTGACTGGCTCGACGAGCTGGTCAACGCCCGCGTCGACCTGGTCAACAGCATCGAGCTGAGCTGTCGGTCGCTCGCGCCCGCGCACCGCGACGCGTTCTTCCGGCTCGCCGACGCCGCCACCGAGCCGCTGACCACGAGGGGCGCGGCTGTGGTGCTCGGCTGCGACCAGCGCACCGCCGAGGCGATTCTCGAATCGCTCGTCGAACACCAGCTCGCGACGGTCGACCGCGCCCCCGATGCCTTTGTCGGACAGTTCCACTACCGCTTCAGCCCACTTGTCCGGGTCGCGGCGAGCTCGCTCAGCCAGTTCGCCGCGGCGTCGGTGCCGCCGGCCGACGCGAACGACTTCTGGATCCGCCGCGCCCCTTCGGCATAGCCGGAGCTCTCGTCCAAAGCTGACGCAATGCTCGAACGCAGCAGCGCTGCTCCGATGCGGCCGAACCGGACTCGCACGCCCGCGCCCGCGTCGACAACCTGTTGGGCGATGATCGGCTGGTCGTCCCGGATCGGGGCGACGACCAGCGGCACTCCGTGACTGAGGGCCTCACACACCGTGTTGTGACCGCCGTGGCAGACCACGACCGAGCACCTCGGCAGCAGCGCTAGTTGAGGGACGCGGCGCACGACCAAGACGTCAACATTCGAGCAAAGCTCACCCGTTGGATCAACGACGACGCCCTGCGCCAGATCCGACAACCCGCTCAACGCCTCCATCGCCGCCGCCAGGAACGGCCCGCCGGCCTCGGCGTTGGCCGTGCCCAACGTCACCAAGACGACCGGTCGCCCGTCCAGCGAGGACCAGGGGAACGGCGTGTCGTCCGGCCGTGAGTCGATCGACGGCCCGACGAACACCACCTTGCCGTCGACCGGCCCCACCAACTCCGCCGTGCTGAACGCCAGCACTCCATGAGGGGAGAAGCGCAGGTCGTGTGTCGCCGCCGTCGAGCCGTGCCGACGCCGAAGTCCAGCGAGCAGGTCGTCGAGCCACGCCGCCACCTTCGGCATCTCCGCCAGCGGCTGCACCAGCTCCGCCGACGTCGTCGCCGACGTCGCCCACGGGAGGTCCCGACGCTCGGCCACCAGCGCCCCGGCCATCGCCTGCTGGTCGACCAGCAGCGCATCGGGACCGAACTCGTCCACCGCGGCGTCCACCACCGCAACCATGTGCTCGGCGAGCGGAACCAGGAACTCCTCCCAGAGGAACTTCAGCGACGCGAACCCCCGCAGCTGCGGCGGTCGACCCACCAGCGGGTCGTCCGACAGCGGCCGACCCGTCGGGTAGAAGGCCGCGTCCGGGCCGACCAGCGGAGCCAGCGCGGCGTTCGGCCCGACCCAGCCGATCTCGTGCCCGGCGGCGGCCAGCCGCGCCGCCACCCCGACCGTCGGGTTGATGTGCCCGACAAGCGGGGGGACGACAAACAGGAACCGGCTCACGCCGCCCCCTTCGCCGACCGCGCAAGCTCCACTGCCGAGCTCACGCGACGGGCTCCGCGGCGAGCACCCGCGCGTCGTCGGCGGCGTTGATCCACGGCACGTCCGTGTGCAGGCCCCGCACCCACGGGATCAGCAGCTCGCGCACCTTCCGGTGGGCATCGACGAGCACCGAATGGTCCTGCCCGGGCAGCACCACGGTCCGACAGTTCGACAGCGCGCGCTCCAGCGCGCGCGGGTCCTCGCCCTGTAGACCGTCGCCGCCGAGGATGTGCAGCACCGGCGTCGGCAACGCCAACAGGTCCTCGGCCGACATCAGCCGGCCCTGCGACACCTCGGTCATCATCGTCGTGGCGAACAACTTGGCCGCGGCCTTGCGGGCCAGCTTCGCGTGGTGGGCCCCGTTCTGCGCCTCCAGATCGAGGAACGTCTGCTCGTTGGACAGCTGCTCGCCCATGTAGTCCATGGCCTGCACCATCCGGTCCGCCCACGGTTGGGTCGGCGGCTCCGACTCGATCGACACGATGCTCGCCACCTGCCACGGCCGAGCGAAGGCGTGTCCGAACGCGACAGTCCCGCCGAAGCTGTTGCCCACCAGGTGAACCGGGCCGCGCAACTCCAGAACGTCCAGCAGCGCACAGAGATCGTCGACGAAGTGCTGGAATGTGTAGCCGGTGTCCGGGCACTCGCTGCGGCCGTGCCCGCGCAGGTCGTACGCGATCACGTTGATGCCCGCGGCGGAGACCGGCGCGGCCAGCGTCAGATAGAAGCTGGCCAGGCTGTCCGTGCCGAGGCCGTGCACGAACACGACCGTCGGCGCCGACTCAGGGTCCACGCCCTTGGCGTTCATCCGCTGGTAGTGCGTGGTGACGCCGTTGGCCAGGATCTTGCCCACGTCAGCCTCCCGCGCGGGACAGGGCCGCGACCACGAAGTCGACCAGATCGCCGACCTTGAGCGCGATCACCTCGTCGAGATCCTTATCGGCCAGGAACTCGGCCAGGTTCACCGGCTCACCCCAGTGCTCGGTGGCCAGCGCGGTCAGCGTGACCAGGTCGATGCTCTCCAGTTCGAGGTCCTCGTTGAACGAGGTCAGCTCGGTGATCTCCACGTCGTCCACGCCCAGCTCGGCGAGCACCTTGCGCAGCATGCCGGCGATCTCGGCGAACACGACGTCGCGCGACGCCTCGGTGGTGGTCATTTGTCCTCCTGATCGGCGGGACCGGCGGTCCACGCGACGACGTACTGCCGGGCCGGCAGGTCTGCTGGATTGCTGACGGCGACCCGCTGTCGACCGTCACCGGCGGCGATGCCGGCTGTCGGGTCCTCGATCGCGATGCTCACCGGAACGTCGCCGAACCGGGCGATCGAGACACCGAGCTCACCCTTGTGCGCCAAGGAAACCGAGATGGCGGGCAGCGGGAATCCATGGTTGCCGGAGACCGTCACCCGACCGTCGACGACCTCGTCGACGAGGATCTCCGCCGGGAAGATCGGTCCGGATCCGTTGTCCCACAACAGGCTGCGCACCGCGTCCTTGACGGCGATGCGGCCGAGCAGCCAGTGCCGCCGGTCGCGCGGCGGCAGCCGGTCATAGCAGGCGCGCTCGCGGCCGCTGAGGTACTTGCTCAGATACAGCTCACGGGAGGCCAGGTCGGGCCAGCGCTCGGCGACCGCGACCCAGCCGCCGGGTTGACGCTGCGACAAGGCATTGCGCTCCGGGAACCGCCACGCCTCGTCCAGATCCATGTGGCTGTCGAACCGGCGGTCCCGCCAGTCGGCGATCTCCGCCCACACCACGCCGTTCACGGTCAGCTGGGCGTCCACCTGGTAGAGCCGGTCGCTCACCTCGACGACCTTGATCAGGCAGTTCACCGGCGTGCCGGCCGCCGGGTGCGGGCCGAAGAACTCGATGCGCCCCATCTGCACGGGGAAGGCGATCCGTTTGGTGGTCTGGGTTTCCCAGATCCAGTACCCCAGCAGCTGGCCGACGTTGTCGAGCAGACCGCCGGGCACATCAGGAGTCGTGATCACGCCGCCGACGTGGTTGGCCCCGACGCTCGTCAACGCGGTGATCCCTTGCAGGGCCGGGCCGTGGAACATCACGCGCCGCTCGTAGAACTCACGTGCGGTCATGCCCGGTGCCGTGTGCTCGCCGCCGGCCACCGACCAACTCCGGTGCGGCCTGGGCGCCCAATCCGCCGCCAGCTCCACGACAGCCTGCGAGTGATCGCCCATCGCCACCCGAACCCGATCCGGTCCGATCGGCTCGGCAGTGACCGTCACCTCGGCCGACGGCGCGCCGATGAGCCACCGCAACAACTTCACGTCGTGCACCCGCACGGCGCGAAGTCCCGGCGCGGCCTCCTCGGCCGCGTCCATCATGATCTGGATCAAGGTGGTGCCCGGCACGACCGGACGCCGGTCGGCCAGATCGGGCCACCCTTCCCGCTGCGGCGCGAAGCAGTGGTCCAACAGGAACGGCATCGACTCGGTCGAGATGGTCATCAGCTTGGTCAGCGCCCGGATCGCCGGCGCCCGGCGGCTGGAGATCACCTGCGCGGCCGACTCCGCGGTCTCCCGCAGCAGCGCCTCCAGTTCGGCCGCGATGGGGAAGTCCGCGGTCAACGAGTCCAAACGGGACGGACCGGTGCTGATCGTCGTGCCCACGGACACCAACGGCGAACCCAGTTGCAGGGCCACCGGATGCCGGGTCGGTTCCAGCAGTGAGAAGTCCGGCGACCCGCCATCGACCCACAGCGCCGCGGCGACCAGCCGAAGCTGGTCCACGCCGTTGCGGTGCGTCGAATTCGCCGCGACCGTGAGGTGGTCCTCGCCCTTCAGCGTGTCGTCGATCAGCGAACCCAGCTGTCCGGCCCCGACCTGGATGAACACCTTGATGCCGGCCGCGTGCATGGCCGACACCGTCTCGCGGAAGCGGACCGGCTCGACCAGGTGCCGAATGTAGAGGTCCCGCACGGCATCCGGGTCCGTCGGATACGGCGAAGCCGTGGTGGCGGACCAGATCGGCAGGGCTGCCCGGCCCATTTCCAGGCGATCGGCCAGATCGACGAACGGCTGGAGGTACGGCCGGAGCATCGGCGTGTGGAAACCCGACCGGAACGGCAGGACCTGGCTGATCACCGCGCGCTTGCGGAACTGCGCGACCAGTTCGGCGATCTCGTCGGGCGGCCCGCAGACGATTGTCGCGCTCGGGGAATTGTCGTGGGACAGCACGATGTTCGGCCGGTCAGCGATGGCCTCCGCCACGCGGTCGACGCCACAGCCGATGGTCGCGAACTCGACCCCCGGCACCTCGACCGAGGTCGGGTCGAACGTTGCCAGCGAGTCCTCCACCGCGCGATCGGAGAACATTCCGCTCACCGACATCGCGGTCCACTCGCCGATGCTGTGCCCGGCCAGCGCCGTCGGTTTCACGCCGATGCGCCGCAACGCACTGTCCAGCAGCCGTCCTACGCCCAGCACGCTCATGCCGTGCCGGCCGAGGTCGCCGTTGCCCAACGACCGCCTGATGAGTCCGAAGTGGTCGGCCACATCCTCGACATGCGGATCGAACTCGGCCTCCAGCCCGGGAAAGACGAAGGCAACGCCCGAATTGGGCAGCAGCGGAGCGGGGCTGAACCAGATGTTGCTGCGACCGCGCCAGGCGACGCCCTTGGCGACGGTCTTCTCCGCGAGGGCCATCCGCTTGGGCGTCGGGTCCACAACGGCCAGTCGAAGCCGGCCGGTCTCGTGCTGTTCACCCTGGTTGAGATGACGGAGCAATTCCTCGGCAGTGTCGGCCGCGATTCGCAACACCCGCACCGGTTCGTTGACGACGATCGCGGTCGGCGCCGGCTTCGGTGAAGGTGCCTGCTCCAGCACCACGTGCGCGTTGATGCCGCCGAACCCGAAGGCGTTCACCCCGGCGCGGCGCATCTCGTCCCCCCACACCTCGGCCTTGTCGATCGGCCGGAACCGGGTGGCGTTCAGCGCGGGGTTCGGGTCGTCGCAGTGCAGAGTCGGCAGCAGCACGCCGTGGTGCACGGCCAACGCGGCCTTGACCAGGCCGGCGATCCCAGCGGCCGGCATGGTGTGGCCGATCATCGACTTGACCGAGCCGATCACCGCGGGCCGTCGAGTCGGGGCGCCGAACACCGCTGCCAGGGTTGAGAGTTCCGCGGCGTCGCCGGCCGGTGTTGCCGTGCCGTGCGCTTCGAGGAGACCGATGGCGCCCTCGGCGGCGGGGTCCAATCCCGCTGCCGCCCAAGCCTTTCGGACCGCGAGGACCTGGCCGCCGGGGTCGGGGTTGAACAGACTGGCACTGCGGCCGTCGCTGGCCACGCCCGTGCCGCGCACCACCGCATAGATCCGGTCGCCGTCCCGCTCCGCATCGGCCAACCGTTTGAGCACCACGACCCCGGTGCCCTCGCCGATGAGAATTCCGTCGGCGTTGCGGTGGAACGGCCGGATCTGCTGGCTTGTCGAGAGCGCTTTCAGCTGTGTGAACACACTCCAGAACGTGATGTCGTGGCAGTGGTGCACGCCGCCGGCGAGCACCACATCGCAGCGCCCGCTGGCCAACTCGTGCACGGCGTGATCAACGGCGATCAGCGACGACGCGCACGCGGCATCCACTGTGTACGCCGGGCCGCGCAGGTCGAGCCGGTTCGCCACCCGCGACGCGGCCAGGTTGGGCACCAGGCCGATCGCCGACTCCGGCTGTTCCGGGCCGAGCTGCTCGGTGAAGGCCGTGCGCACACGCTCCAACTCGGCGGCCCCGATTCCCGGCACGAGCTCGCCGAGCGTGCGCACCAACTGCACGGCGGTGCGCACGCGCTGATCGAGCCGAACCACACCGGGCGTGAGATAGCCGCCACGGCCCAGGATCACGCCGATCCGATCACGGGCCGGCAGCCGCTCGTCGCCGCCGGCATCGGCGATCGCCGACGCGGCGACGCGCATCGCGATCAGCTGGTCCGGCTCCGCGCCGGCCACCGAATTCGGCATGATCCCGAACCGGGCCGGGTCGACATCCGCGTACTCGTCGACGAATCCACCGCGCCGGCAGTACAACCGGTCCGCCCGCGCCGAGCCGGCCGGATCGTAGTAGCCGGGATCCCAGCGGTGCTCCGGCACGTTGGTGATCGCGTCCACGCCGTTGACCAGATTTCGCCAGTACGTCTGGAGATCCGGCGCCCCCGGCAACAGGACGGACATGCCGACGATCGCGACATCGGACATCCGCGTCACCAGCCCGACGCGGTGTAGACCACGGCCCGCACGTCGTGGTCGCCGAAGGCCAGCTCCCGCAGCAGAGCCATGGTGCCCTCCTCCGGGTCGATCAGATCGATCCCGCGGCGGCTGTACTCCTGCTGCAATTCGGGGGTCACCATGCCGCCGTGCCGCGCGTCCGGAGCCCACGGTCCCCAGTGGACAGTCAACGCACGAGTTCCGGTCCGGGAAGCCCAGAGGGCGCCCAAGGTCTGGAGCGCGTCGTTGGCCGCGGAGTAGTCGATCTGCCCGCGGTTGCCCAGCGCCGCCGCGATGCTGCCGAACAACGTCACAAATCGGGGCGGCGTGGGCAGTTCCTCGATCGCGGACAGCAGGGCCCGGGCGCCGTCGACCTTCGTGTCGAACACCCGGCGGAACGAGTCGGAGTCCTTGTCGGCGATCAGCTTGTCCTCGATCACCCCGGCCGCGTAGCAGACCCCGTCGACCCGACCCTGATCCGTGTAGATCTCCTTGATGATGCCGTGCAACGCCTCCTGGTCGCGGACGTCGGCCGAGTGATAGCCGACCGTGCTGCCCAGGGACCGTAGCTCGTCCAGGGTCGCGCGCACCTCGCGGGCGGCGAGGATCTTCGCCGACATGCGCTCGATCTCCGCCGGTGAGCGATGCCCCTGCGCGATCAACGCCGCACGTAAGGAGGTCTTGTCCGTCGCCGACGCGGTCGCCGGGTCCTCGGCGTCGGTCGGCAGCGGCGTGCGGCCGATCAGCTCGATACGGCACCCAGTGGTCATCGCGAGCTTGGTCGCGAACTGGGCGGTGATGCCGCGCGCGCCGCCGACCAGCAGAACCACCGAATCCCGGTCGAGCCCGATCGCCTGCGCCTCGGCAGTGCCGTCGCCGGCCGGCCCGGCGCCGGTCGTGCCGAGCGAACCGAGATCGATCGGCAGCATGTCGATCGTCTTGCGTGTTCCGTCGCCCCGCACCACAACCGGGTGCCGGTCGTCGGCCAGCAACTCGTTGATCAGGCTCTCGGTCACCGTGGTGGCGCCGACCTCGATCAGCTTGGCGACGGTCTCCGGGTACTCGCGGGAGATGGTCCGGAAGAACCCACGCAGGCCGACCACGCGGTCGTCGGCGTGCTCGGCGACGGGAGACACCGCGATCACCCACCGCGGCCCTTCAGCCAGTGCCGCCTTGAACTCCGTGAACGCCCCCGGCAGCACCGGATCGTCGCCGGGCGACAGCGCCCCGAGGTAGAGCAGGTTGCCGGCCTTCTCCGTGACCGACGCCCCGTGCTCGCCGAGCGCCGCCGTCAGCTCGGCCACCAGCTCCGGCTGCCCACCGATGACGCGGAACTCCTTGCCGGACAACGTGGCCGACTCCAGCAGCGTGGCCGCGCCGACCTCCGTGGGCACCATCTCGAACCGCCGGGGAGCCCGGCCGGCCTTGACCTCCGCCACGATGACGGGCGCCGGCTCGCCACCGGTGGCTCCGCTGAACAGATCGGCGATCTCCTGCGCGGTCCGGGCCTTGGTGAGCTCCTCGACGTCCGAGGTCGGCGCCGCGCCCAGGCGCGTGACCAGAGTTCCGGCGATCTCGGTGCGTTTGATGGAGTCGATGGACAGGTCGGCTTCGAGGTCCAGGGTCGGGTCGAGCATGTCGGTGGGATAACCGGTCTGCTGGCTGATGACTTCCAGCACCGTGGCCAGCACGTCGGCCGCCACTGACAGCGCCGGAGCCGGGGCCGCCGGCACGGCAGAGCTGCCGAACAGATCGGCGATCTGCTGGGCCGTGCGGGCCTTGGTGATCTCTTCGAGGTCGGCGCTCGGGGCGCCGAGCTTGGTCACCAGGGTGCCGGCGATCTCGGTGCGTTTGATGGAGTCGATGGACAGGTCGGCTTCGAGATCGAGCGCCGGGTCGAGCATGTCGGCGGGGTAGCCGGTCTGGGTGCTGATGACCTCCAGGACCATGGTCAACACATCGGCGACGACCGGCTCGGGTGCGGCGACCGGCGCCGCGACAACCTTGGGGATCTCCAGGACCGGCGGCGGCGCGATGTGCTCCACCACGCGCGCCGGGGCGTTGGCCGCGCCGCCGAAGTAGCTCAGCAACACGTCCCGCTGCGCGGCGATCATCTCGCGGCTGGTGCGCAGGAAGTCGCTGATCAGCTCGTCCTGACCGGCACTCGGCTGCGACATCGACAACTCCACTCGTCGGGCGGGAACGAGCCCGCCGGCCAGGTACTGCCCGTCGGCGGTGCGGACCAACTGGCCGTCGATCGTCCAACCGGGACGCTTCGGCGGCGTGGAAGTGCTGACGTCCAAGGCATCGCGGCCGTGGAACAGCCAGCTCGTGCGGACGTTCACCCCGGACACGGCCAGCTGCGCGGCCGCGGCCAGGAAACCGCTGACGCCACCGTCGGTCGTCACGCGGACGTGCGGCCGGTCGCCGAGGATCCCGTCGACCAGCCTGGTGAGGATCCCGCCCGGGCCGACCTCGACGAAGATCCGCGCCCCGGCCTCGTACATCGACTCGATCTCGTCGACGAACCGGACGGACGACCCGATCTGCGCCGCCAACTCCTCCCGGACCTCGCCGCCGTACGGCGCGGCGGTCCGATTCGACCAGACCGGAAGCTCCGGCTCGCGAACGTCCTGTGTGGACAGAAACTCGCCGAACGCCTTGCCGCCCGCGGCCACTAGCGGACTGTGGAAGGCACAGGCGACCTGGAGCTGCCGGCCGGAGATTCCCTTGGCCCGCAGGGCCTCGACCGCCGCGCGAACCTGCTCGGACGGTCCGGAGATCACCCCCTGCTTCGGGCCGTTGTGGTTGGCCAGCACCAGCTCTTCGGTGAGGACCGGCGCGATGTCCTCGGCCGTCGCGGTGATCGCGGCCATCGAACCGGGATCCTCGCCGATCGCGCCGAGAATGCTGTCGGCACGGGCGCGGCTCAGGGCCAAAAGCGTTGCCGGGCTGAAGGAGCCCGCGACGCTCAACGCGACCAGCTCACCGTAGCTGTGGCCCGCCAACAGGTCCGGCTGCACGCCCAGACGTGACAGCAGCTGGTTGACCGCGAGTTCGGTGATGCCCAGCGCCGGCTGCGCCGCGCGAGTGTCGGTGATCCTGGCCGTGCGTTGCTGCTCGGCCTCCTTGTCGAACGCGGCCGGGGGAAACAGCGTGTCCGCCCACTCCCGTCCGAGCTGGAGCAGGTGTTGGATTTCCGGGAACGCGACAAAAAGCTCGGCGAGCATGCCGGGCCGCTGGCTGCCCTGCCCCGGGAAGAGGAAGGCCACCTTGCCATCGATCTGCTGCTGGGCAACGAAAACGCCACGCTTCGGATCGTGCCGCCCGGCGGCCCCGTCGCGGAGCAGTTGCGGCAGCTCGTCCAGGTTCCTTGCCACCACGGCGATCTGCGTCGGCTCACCGCGCTGCTCGGCCCGCCGCGACGCGGTCTTGGCCAGGTCACGCAGTCGCCACGTGCGGCCGCTCGCCTCGTTCTTGCCGACGAGGTCGAGCATCCACTCGACGGAACGCGCCGCCGACGCGTGATCCGCGCCGCGGAACGTGAACAGCTCGGCCGTCCACTGGTCGTTGCTGTGCCTCGGAGTGGGGGCCTTGTCGTAGGCCGACAACACCATGTGGAAGTTCGTGCCGCCGAAGCCGAACGCGCTGACCGCGGCGATCCGCTCCCCGGCCGGCGCAGCCCAAGGCGCGGCCTCCGCGTGTAGGACGAAGGGATTGCCCTCGGTGTCCCAGGCCGCGTTCGGCTGCTGGACGTGCAGCGTCGGCGGCTTGATGCCGTTGTGCAGGGCCAAGGCCGTCTTGATCAGGCCGGCCAGGCCGGCGGCGCACTTCGTGTGGCCGATCTGCGACTTCACCGAGCCGATCGCGCAACTGGCCGGGCGGGCCCCGTGCTCGACGAACACCTTCGCCAGCGAGCCGAGCTCCGTGCGGTCACCGACGACCGTGCCCGTCCCGTGCGCCTCGACCAGACCGACCTGCGCCGGCGACAACCCGGCGTTGCGGTACGCCCGCTCCACCGCGCTGCGCTGGCCCTCGGGCCTCGGCGCCGTCAGCCCCAGAGACTTGCCGTCGCTCGCGCTGCCGATGCCCTTGATCACCGCGTAGATCTTGTCGCCGTCCCGCTCCGCGTCGGCCAGCCGCTTGAGCACCACGCAGGCGACGCCCTCGCCGAGGGTCGTGCCGTCGGCGCTGCTGTCGAACGTCTTGCAGCGGCCCGACGGCGACAGCGCACCGACCGAGCTGAACATCAGGTAGTCGTTGATGCCGTTGTGCAGGTCCGCCGCGCCGCACAGCACCATGTCACTCGTTCCGGTGACCAGCTCCTTGCAGGCCACGTCCACCGCCGCCATCGACGAGGCGCACGCCGCGTCGACCGTGTAGTTCGCGCCGCCGAGGTCCAGGCGGTTGGCGATCCGGCCGGCGATGACGTTCGCGAGCACCCCGGGGAACGTGTCCTCGGTCAGCCTCGGCAGCTGGCGGTCGAGCTCCTCGGGCAGCGTCCCCAGGTAGGAGGGCAGGACCGTGCGCAGCGTGGTCGCGCTGGCCATGTCGCTGCCGGACTCGGCGCCGAACACCACGCTGGTCCTCGACCGGTCGAAGGCGCGGTCCCCGTAGCCCGCGTGCACCAGCGACCGGTACGCGGCTTCGAGGGCCAGCAGCTGGACCGGCTCGATGCTCGCCAGCGACGCCGGCGGAATGCCGTAGCGCAGCGGGTCGAACGGGATCTCCGGCAGGAAGCCGCCCCACTTCGACGGCGTGCTGTCCGTGGCCCCGGAGTCGGAGTAGTAGACGTCGGCGTCCCACCGCTCCGGCGGCACCTCGGTGACGGCGTCGACCCCGGCGAGCACGTTCGCCCAGAAGGTCGGCAGGTCGGGGGCCTGGGGGAACATGCAGGCCATGCCGACGACGGCGACGTCCAACGGCATGGGCTCCGGCTCTGGTGCAGTGCTGCCGCCGACGCCGAGAGCTTGCGCCCTGACGGAGTGGTGACGCATTGCTCCAATGCTCACGCTCTCGTGCAGTGCGGCGACCGTGGTGACGGAGTCACGCAGCACAGCAACCTGGCCGGCCATGAACATGCCTTCGGCAAGTTGCCGCCGCTCGTCGACGTCGAGCAGCTCCGCGCCGCTGCGCTCCACTCCCTTGCTCGCGATCCGCAGCCGACCGATGTTGAGCTGCTCCAACTCCTCCCAGACCTCGCGGTCCGGCAGTCCACGAGCGCGCAAGTCGTCACGCAGCGCGAGGAAGTCCTCCGCGAACGGGCTGGTCACGCACCTCGTCGCGTGACCGGGTGCCGTCTCCAGCAGCGCCGTCGCTTCGGCGTCGACCACCTGCTGCTGGAAGAGCGGCTGCACTGCTCCATCGCGCACGCACTCCTCGGTAAACAGGTATGCGGTCCCCATCAGGACGCCGACGTTGCAGCAATGCGCACGCAATGGAGCAGCCATCGCGCTCACCATCGCTGCCGACCGCTCGTCGTGAATGCCGCCGGCGAAGAGCACGTCCAGCTCCGCGTCCGCGTTCGCGCCGAGGAAGTCGAGCAGGACGCTCAGCTGCGCCTCCCACAGCGGGAAGCTCGACCGCGGACCGACATGCCCACCGCACTCCGACCCCTCGAAGATGAACCGCCGCGCCCCCGCCTCGAGGAACTGCTTGAGCAGACCCGGCGAGGGCACGTGCAAGAACGTCGTGATGCCGAGCCGCTCCAGCGCGGCGGCCTGCGCGGGCCGTCCACCTGCGATGATCGCGTACTGCGGGCGCAGCTCCTCGATGACTTCCAGCTGCCCGGTCCGGACCTCCTCGGCGGCGAAGCCCAGGATGCCCGCGCCCCACGGCCGGTCACCGAGCAGATCCCTTGTCTCCCGAAGCAGTTCTCGAGTCTGCTCCTTGGTCGCGAGCGCCAACGCGACGAACGGCAGGCCGCCGTTCTCAGCCACCGACGCCGCGAACCTCGCGCGGTCGCTCACCCGCGTCATCGGCCCCTGGGCGATCATGCTCGGCGCCGACGGCTCCTGCTCCAACGCCGCCACGACGCCGTCCTTGATCGCTCGCACGACCCGGTCGACCGTGCCGAACTCGTCCGCGAACCGCGCGGCGAGAAAACCGTCCTGCCCAACCGGAATCCGCTGCTGACCTGCACCCCGGCGGACCAGCAGGCGCTCGCCGTCCACCACCGTCGTCTCCGAGCCGTCCATCGGCCGGATCGCGGCGGCGATCTCGTTGTCCACATCGGACTCCGAGAGCAGCGCCAGTTGTGTGTCCAGGACAACGCCGGCGGCGCCGCCGACCACCGCGGCCGCGGCCGTGCGCACGCCGATCCCGCCCCACGCCCAGATCGGCACGTCCAGGGCATCGACAAGTTGTTGGAGCAGAACGAACGTGCTCAGCTCACTGACCGGACCACCGACCTCGTGTCCGCGGGCGATGATCCCGTGTGCACCGCGCTCGACTGCGAGCAATGCTTCCGCTTTGCTCGAGACCTCCACCAGAACTCGGTGGTGCTCGGCCAGGTCTGGAATAGACCACTCCGCGCCGTGACCAATCAGGACGGTGTGAACCTGATCACGGGGAAGGTCGCCCGGCGGCAAGGCGCACCCACCGGTCACGCGCACGCCGAACGGACCGCCGGCCCAGCTCAGCAGCAGGTCCAGCGCCTCCCGGCTGTGCCGGTCGCCGGCGCCGAGGTCGAGGACGCCGAGGCCGCCGGCTCGACAGACCGCGGAAACCAATCGGGCATCGGGAACGTTGAACGGGCTGACTCCAAGCACAAGATTCTGTGTGAATCCGGAGTTGGAGGAGTGCGCAGCCATCGAGCCTCCGCAGGGGGATACGAGACCTATGGGTGCGCACATCGGTGTAGCCACACCCTAATGGGTGGATCCAAACTGAAAGGCTATGGCTCGTTCGCAATTTCGTCAATTGAGGTACTAGGTAGTTCAGTAAAGTTTGCGTGGAAGTTCAGCGCGGCTCAAGCGTTCTCCTGGCCGCTGAACCTCGGTGACAACCCTGCTGACCTGCTCAGCTGGTCCGATCGGGTCGCGGCCGATCGAGGTGGCCGGCAACAGCCTCCCGGGGTGTCATCACCGTTGCCCGCCCGTATAGTTCAGATGAATTGGCTGGTCATCAAGTTAAAGCTCGTCGTACTTGCTCGCGTTTCCCCGTGACTTCTCGACCGGGTACCGCAATTCGTTGCGAGCCAACTTGTCCAGCGTGGCTTGGGCCAGATCGATGCCGGTCACATCGGCGAAACGGACCAGGTACATGAACACGTCGGCGACTTCCATCCGGACCCGCTCCCGCAGGTCCGATCCGGACATTCCGCTGGCGATCTGGTCGTCGGTGAGCCACTGGAGCTCGGCCAGCAGCTCTCCGGCCTCGCCGGCCAGGGCCATCGACAGGTTCTTCGGCGTGTGGAACGGCCCCCAGGACCGGGCGTCGGAGAAGGCGCGAATCCGGGCCGTCAGGTCCTCGATGTCGGTCACGGTCCCGTACGGTAGCCCTTGAAGTCGGGCCGTTACCCCAGAATTAGCGAGTGGGGGTCAGCTTTTGCCGGTCGAGCCCGATGTCGGCGAGATCGGCGGCCGCGGTGCCGGCCTCCCACCCTGCGGCGCTGCCCACCGTGTACGACTTCTTCACGGTGGCCGGATAGAGCTCGTCGAACAGCTGGTTGACCGCCTTCTCCCGGTCGGCGAGCACCGGAAGCAACCGGTCGTCGGCCGTCAGATCGCCGTTCTCCTCCTCGGCGGCGGCGCTGAGCCGCTGGCCGATCCTTGTGGCGTACGCGAGCAGGAACGACTGCCGGTAGGTTCGGCTCCGGGCCTCGATGCCGTCGGCCCGCGCCGCGCCGGCAGCGACCATTGCCCTCGTCGCCTGCAACAACAGCGAAGTCGACAGCAGTTCGGTGATCTCCAGGTCGAGATCCGCCCCGATGAGCGCGATGAAGCCGATCTTCTCGTACACCACGCCCCGCGACCGGTTGGCCGCCGCGACCGCCGCCACCAGCTGCGCCTTCGCCCCGACATACGGCGTGTCCAACCAGACCCGTCGAGAACTCGCCGTCTGCGGCACGTGATCGTCGGCGTCGAGCAGCGCTCGCTCGAAGGCGTGCCGGCTCATCAACTCCTGGGCCTTGGCCGACAACGCCTCGGCTTCCTCGGGAAACTCCGTCGACTCCGCTTTTGCGAGCAATCCTCGCACCTTGGCCAGAACCTTCTGATCCACGCCCGCGGCCGGCCCGACGTCGGCCACCGTCGCCGTACCCGGCAACGGCAGGATCAGCGGCAGCTTCGGCAAAGCCATCAACGTCGCCAACGCGACGATGACAACCTCCAGCCCCTCCTCCTTGCTCAGGATCTGTTTGACCAGCCACTGTGCGAAGTGCTGACGGTCGTGACGCCACCACGGCCGCGCCTCGATCTGGCGCAGCTGGTCCCGCCAACGCTCGTGGATCGAGGCCTGCGCGTGACGCGCCATGTCCGTGGCGATCGCGTCGACGACCAGGCTCGTCGCGAACTCGTCGCACTCCCGGCCGACCACCCGGACCAGGTCATAGGGCAGCCATCCGTTCGGCCACAGGAAACCCAGCGCTCGCGCGAACACACCAGCCACGGCCAGCCCGAGCTGGTGGTCATCGGCGCCGGCGAGGAACGCCGCGTCCACCGCCGCGGTTTGACGCTGACCATAGGAATAGTCGTTGGCGGCCGCCCACAGCCGCGCCGCGACGCCGTTGGCGTCGAGCGACCGTGCGTCGACGCCGTCGGCGGTCCGCTGCGTGTGTCGGGTGCGCGCCTGCTGCCTGGCGGCACGCCTCGTCCGGTCTGAGCTTCCCACGCGGACGAGGTTAGCGACCGAACCTGGCAATGCCCGGGCTCACTCCACGGTCACGCTCTTGGCCAGGTTCCGGGGGTGATCGACATCGTGCCCGAGCAGCACCGCGGCATGGTAGGCCAGCATCTGCAAGGGGATGCCCAGCAAGATCGGGTCCAGCTCCGGCTCGGCCTTGGGCACGACGATCGTGTGGTCGGCCAACCCGGCCGGCAGCTCGCGATGCGCCAGCGCGAGCACGGGCCCGCCGCGCGCCTTGATCTCACCGAGCGTGGTCAGGTTCTTGTCGTACAGCTCGTCGTCGGGAACGATCGCGACGGTCGGCGTCTCCGGGCTGATTAGCGCCAGCGGGCCGTGCTTGAGCTCCGAGGCCGGGTAGGCCTCCGCGTGCACGTAGGAGACCTCCTTCAGTTTCAGGGCGCCCTCGCGTGCGACCGGCCAGCCCCGCACCCGGCCGATGAACATCACGTTCGGGCACGTGCCGTACTCCTGGGCGAGCCCGGCGATCTGGTCCTCCAGCTGGAGGATCTCGCTGATCTGGGCCGGCAGCGCCCGCAGGCCGCGCACCAGCCGCTGGCCGTCGGCCGGCGACAGGTCACGCACCCGTGCCAGATGAAGCGCCAGCAGGGCGAAGTCGACCGTGGTCACCGTGAACGCCTTCGTCGACGTCACCGAGATCTCCGGGCCAGCGTGCAGGTAGATGCCGCCGTCGCACTGGCGTGCGATCGAACTGCCGACCGCGTTCACCACGCCGAGCACCCGCCCGCCCTTGCGTTGGATCTCCTGCACCGTGGCCAGCGTGTCGTAGGTCTCCCCGGACTGGCTCACCGCCACGTACAGCGTGTCCGGGTCGATCAACGGGTTCCGGTAGCGGAACTCCGAGGCCGGTTCGGAGTCGGCCGGCACCCGGGCGAGCTCCTCGATCAACTGCGCCCCGATCTGGCCCGCGTAGTGCGCCGAGCCGCAGCCGAGGATCTTGACCCGCTTGAACTCCCTCGACTCGCGCGGCGTCAGGTTGAGGCCGCCGAGGTGGGCGGTGCCGAAGCGATCGTCGAGCCGGCCGCGCAGGGTCCGCTCGACCGCTGTCGGCTGGTCGTGGATCTCCTTGCGCATGAAGTGGCCGTAGCCCTCGGCCTGGTAGTCGCTGTCTTCGACGTCGACGGTCGTCGGCGGCCTGGTGGTCACGGTCGCGTCCAGGGTCCTGGTGCTGAACCCGTCGGCGGTGAGCACCGCGACCTCGCCGTCCTCGAGGTGCACCACCTGCGAGGTGTGGCGGACCAGCGCCATCACGTCGGAGGCGACGAACAGCTCCTTGTCCCCGACCCCCAGGATCACGGGGCTGCCGTTGCGCGCCGCGATGATGCGGTCCGGCTGGCGGGTGTCGACAACCGCGATGCCGTACGTGCCGACGATGTCCGGCAGCACCCGCCGCACCGCCTCCTCGATGTCGTCGACCTGGACGGCGGCGATCAGGTGGGCCAGCACCTCGGTATCCGTCTCCGAGCTGAAGACGACTCCGTCGGCACTCAACTTGGCCCGCAGCTCCTCGGCGTTCTCGATGACGCCGTTGTGCACGACCGCGACCCGTCCGCTGCTGTCGACGTGCGGGTGCGCGTTCTGCTCACTCGGCACGCCGTGCGTCGCCCACCGGGTGTGGCCGATCCCGACCGGGCCGGCCAGGCGGGCCGGCACATCCTGCGCCAGCTGCCCGACCCGGCCCTTGACCTTGCGGACCCGGAGCTTGCCGCGGCCGACCACCGCGACCCCGGCCGAGTCGTAGCCGCGGTACTCCAGCCTCGCCAGGCCTTCCAGCAGGATCGGGACGCAGTCGCGCGACCCCACGTATCCGACGATTCCGCACATGGTCGTTCCCTCACCCGTAGACGATGCGTCGCAGCTGCCGAAGCGACAGCTCTGGCGCAGCGACGCGGCGCTGCGGCAGCTCGACGGCGATGCGCTCAAAGATCTGGTCGTTGGTCAGCCCGGCCGACTTGAGCTCGGCGTGCCGGCGGCGCACGACCGCCTCCGCCGACTCGTCGAAGTAGGCGAGCACGTCGGCGACCACCCGCGCCGCCTCGCCCGGACCGAGCGCCGTGGTGCGCATCAGGTGCGAGACGAGATCCCCGAACGGGTGACTAGTGGCCGACACGAGCAGCGATGGTGCCCTCCACGACCCCCAAAGGCAACGATCCTGCCCGAAATCGGGCAGGATCGCGTGACCGGGTAGCGAACGGCTGGTGGGCGGCGATGCTCCCCTGGACCAGCGCGGCATCTCTCACGCAGCGACGCCCCCATCTGGTAGAGCCCCCGCCTTCGAGCAATGCGTCATCCATCGGGCAGTGACGCGGCTGTCCAGCATCGGCTCCGCCTTCGAGCTACGCGTCGCTCGTCGAGCAGTGACGCCTCCGTCGAGCAGTGACGCTGCCTTCGTGCACGGGGCCGCCCGTCGAGCAGTGACGCGGCTGCTGAGCATCGGCTCCGCCTTCGAGCAGCGCGTCATCCTTCCAGCTGCGATGCCTGCCTCGGGCGACGGCGCGTCCTTCGAGTAGTGAGGCAGCCCACGAGCGGAGGCGGCTTTGGTGCATTGCTGCGGCCGGCCATGACCGGTGCTGCTTTACACAACAGCCCCGGAAGTAAAGCAGGGAGCCGGCGAGCTTGATCGGCGCGAGCGTTGGAGCAATGTGGCGACACAGCACGAGGGCCGCACCCCAGGTGGAGTGCGGCCCTCGTGCAGGACGGGTGGAGCCGTGGCGCGGGGATCAGCCGTTGAGCGCGCTGCCCTTCTGCCAGTCGGCCCAGCTGAGCTCCCAGTCGCCGTAGGTGTCCCAGAGCGGCAGCTTGCCACCGCCGGAGTTGGTCACCTCGACCACGTCGCCGAGGTTGAAATGGTTGAAGAACCACTGCGCGTTCTCGGGGCTGAGGTTGACGCAGCCGTGCGAGACGTTGGAGTTGCCCTGCTGGTTGACGGTGTTCGGGTTCTCGTGCACGAACTCGCCGTCGTTGGAGATGCGCAGGTCCCAGTACTCGGTCGACTTGTAGTAGCCGGGCTGCCCGGGCATGACGCCGTAGGTCGCCGAGTCCATCACGACCTGCTGCTGCTTGTCGGAGATCACGTGCGGCCCGATCTGCGTCGGCGTGCTGTCCTTGCCGAGGCTAATCGGCATGGTGTTCACCACGGCGCCGTTGTGCAGGATCTGCATCTGCTTGGTGTTGCCGTCGGCCTTCGCGACCCAGGAGTCGTGGATCTTGTACGTGACCGAGCGGTCGGTCTTGCCATACACGCCGCCGCCCAGGTTGACGCCGTACAGGTTGGCGTCCAGCTTGATGGTGGTGCCGGCCTGCCAGTACGTTGCGGCCCGGTAGTGCACGGTCTTGGCGTCGATCCAGTACCAGGAGCCCTGCTGTGCCGGGGTGGTGGTCACGACCAGCGCTTTCTCGGCCGCGGCCTTGTCGGTGACGTTCTTGTCGAACGAGACGCCGATGATCTGGCCGACGCCGAAGGTCGCGCCGGCGGCCGGCGGGGCCGGGATGAGCGACGGGTATGCCTGCGCCTGCGGCGTGAGCGTGGTGTAGGTGCTCTTCTGCTCGGTCTGCTTGCCGTCGGCGTTGGTCGCGTCGGCGACCACGTTGTAGCTGGCGCCGTAGCCGAGCGGCTCGCTGGTGGTCCAGGTCAGCCCGTCCGCCGACAGCTCGCCCTTGACGGCGTTGCCCTTGTCCGCGTTCGTCACGGCGACGTTTGTGATCTTCCCGCCCGTCGCCTTGACGGTGATCGGCGCGGTCGGGCTGGCCTGATCGCCGGCGGAGATCGTCACCTGCGCCGCCGGCGCGGCCGGTTTGGTTGTCGTCGGTGCGCTGGCCGAACCCTCAGTGCCCGACGAGCAGGCGCTCAGTGCCATTGCCGCCACGGCGAGTCCAACGACTCCCGCGGACCTCAGGCGCCGACGACGCCCCGCGATTGCTCCGACCAGCATGTAACCCTCTTCGCTCACGGCCCGTGTGTCCCGGATCAGCCCAGACCCATTCGTGGCCGACCTCGCCCCACAGAAGAGTAGGCGGCGGCCTCACAACGAATAAGACGTGGTGGGTGGCCCGGCGTTGCCTCCTGCCTTGAGGTGATCCGCGATTCGGTGACGTTTGGTCCGGGTAGCGCACTCAACGAGGCCGTTCCGCAGGCCTTGGTGTCCCCGGAACGGGCGGCATTGGGCCGTATGGGTGGTTACCTTGCGTGCCAATGATGTATTTGCTGATAGTTGGCTCAGAGATTGGCGTGACGCCGCGAGGACACCACGCCCGTGTTGAAGCCGGCCAGGTGCAGGCCACCGGCGAACCGGGCGTGCTCGATCTTCACGCAGCGGTTCATCACCACGTTCAGACCGGCGTCCGCGGCATGCTCGGCCACGGTCTCGTGCCACAGCCCGAGCTGTAGCCACAGGGTGCGCGCCCCGGCGGCGATCACCTCGTCGGCGACCCCGGGCAGATCGTCGTGCTTGCGGAACACCGAGACCAGGTCCGGCTTCGACGGCAGGTCGGCGAGCGACGGGTAGACCGGTCGGCCGAGCAGTTCGGTGAGCCGCGGATTGACGAAGGTGACGTCGTAGTCGGTCGAGGCGAGCAGGTAGGTGGCGACGAAGTAGCTCGGCCGCGCCGGATTGTTCGACGCGCCGACCAGTGTCACCGACCGAGTGCTCCGCAGGATGTCCCTGCGGTCCCGGGCCGACGGGCTTGTCCAGGTCACCGCTGCTTCACCGCCTCCGCCAGAGCCTGATCGATGTCCCACAGCACGTCCTCGACGTCCTCAAGACCGACCGACAGCCTGATCAGGTCGGGTGTCACGCCGGCGTCGGCCAGTTGGGAGTCCGACAGCTGCTGGTGCGTGGTGGACGCTGGATGGATCACCAGCGTGCGGACGTCGCCGATGTTGGCCAAGTGGCTGCACAGCTCGACGGATTCGACGAACCGCTGCCCGGCCGCACGTCCACCGCGGACGCCGAACGAGAACACCGCGCCCGGTCCCTTCGGCAGGTACTTGGCGGCGCGGTCATGGTGGCGGTGCGACTCCAGCCCCGCGTAGCTCACCCACGAGACGCGCTCGTCGGCCTCCAACCAGCGCGCGATCTCCAGAGCATTGCGCACGTGCGCGTCCATCCGATGCGGAAGTGTCTCCACTCCCTGGAGCAGCAGGAACGCCGAGTGAGGCGCGAGCACTGCGCCAATGTCGCGGAGTTGCTCGGCGCGCAACCTGGTGCAGAACGCGTACTCGCCGAAGTTCTCCCAGTACCGGAGCCCGCCGTAGCTGGGCACCGTCTCCGTCATCCGCGGGAAGTTGCCGTTGCCCCAGTCGAACCTTCCAGACTCGACGACGACGCCCCCGAGGGTGGTGCCGTGGCCGCCGAGGAACTTGGTCGCCGAGTGCAGCACGATGTCGGCGCCCTGCTCCAGGGGCCGGCACAGGTACGGGGTGGCCAGCGTGGCGTCCACGACCAGCGGGATTCCGGCCGATCGGGCCAGATCGGCGAGGCCTTCGAGGTCGGCGATGTCGCCGTTCGGGTTGCCGATGACCTCGGTGTAGATGAGCTTGGTCCGCGGCGTCAGCGCCGCCGCATAGGCGTCGATGTCGTCCGCGGCCACGAACGTCGTGTCCACGCCGAACCGGCGCAGCGTCCCGTCCAGTTGGGTCACCGTGCCGCCGTACAGGTTGGCCGCCGACACGATGTGGTCGCCGTTCTCAGCCAGCGCCGTGAACGTGAGGAACTCCGCGGCCTGGCCACTGGCCGTGGCGACCGCGCCGATGCCGCCCTCGAGACTGGCGATGCGTTCCTCGAACGCCGCGACCGTGGGGTTGCCGATCCGGCTGTAGATGTTGCCGTACTTCTGGAGGGCGAACAGGCTCGCGGCGTCCGCGCTGTCCTCGAACACGAAGCTCGTGGTCTGGTAGATCGGCACCGCGCGGGCGCCGGTCGTCGGGTCCGGGGTGCCGCCGGCGTGCAGGGCGCGGGTCCGGAATCCCCAGGGTCGATCGGTCATGCGAACCGGTCCGTCCAGGTCAGAGGGGTCAAGTCGATCAGGTGGCGTACAACACTCTCGTGGTCGCCAGATGGGGTGTCCGCGCCAGGTGAGGCTGTGGACAGCTCGGTCCCCGCCGCGCTGTGCACTGGATCGGTTCCGGCCTGCGGCCGCTGACCTGGCCCGATGCCGCCGTGGTGCTGTCGTTTACGACGTTTCAGCAGCACAGAGGGCATATCGCCATGGTGCTCACGCCGTCGAGAGGCCGTCAACAGCAGCGGGCCGGCTCCCAACTGTTGGGCGCGCCGGGCGTGAACTCCGCGTGAGGTCGACTTCACCTGGATGAACTTATCTCGCTCGCCGGGTGTCACTGGAAAGGCTGGCGTAGCGTCACCCACGGGGTTGCCGCGACGCGCCAACAGGCGCGAACGCTGACGAAAGTCGTGGTCAGCGTGCATGATGGCGGTCGAGCAACCCCTCGTCGCAAGAAAGGACCATGAAGTTGGCTCTGCCCACACTGACCCCTGAGCAGCGTGCGGAAGCGCTGGCGAAGGCTGCGGAGGCCCGCAAGGCCCGCACCGCGCTGCTTGCTTCGATCAAGTCCGGTGAGACGACCTTCGGTGAGGTGCTCAAGCGCGCCAAGGACGACAAGACCGTCGGCAAGACGAAGGTCGCCCAGCTGCTGAAGGCCGTGCCCGGGCTCGGCGCCGTCAAGGTCGCCAAGCTGCTCGAGGAGACCGGCATCGACGCTGACCGTCGGGCCGCCGGCCTCGGCGACCGGCAGCGCCAGGCGCTGCTCGACGCGATCGGCTGAGCACGGCCATGTGCTCGAAGACCGATAAAGGTCCAGTTGACCGATATCGAGTCAGTCCGACCCGGCGCAGCTGTCGCGCCGGGTCGGACCGAAACAACTAGCTCACCACCCCGGATAGCGCTGGAGCCACGCGTCGTCGACCGGCGGCGTCGGCCCGAATTCGGCCAGCGCGTCCCTGGTCAGCGAGGTGATCGCCGGCCTCAGTTCCAGCTGCTCCAGCCAGTCGGCCGGGATCGCGGCCACGCCGTAGCGGGCCCCGGCGAGATTGCCGCAGACCGAGCCGGTCGAGTCGCTGTCGCCGGAGTGGTTCACGGAGATCCGCAGCGCCTCCGGCAGGGTGTCGGTCACCAGCATCGCGTACACCGCGATCGCCAGCGCCTCCTCGCCCACCCAGCCGCCGCCCAGCTCATCGGCCAGTCGCTCGGCGCTGACCAGCCCTTCGTCCGCCAGCCGGACCGCCGTCGTCAGTCGCGCCAACTGCTCATCATGTCCCTGCCACCTGGTCAGCACGGGCGTCAGCGCGGCGATGCAGTCCGGCAGTGACGCTCCGGTGAGAAGGCCGTGCACGAGGAACGCCAGCGACGCCGCCGACAAGTAGCCGCTCGGGTGACCGTGCGTGAGCGCGGCGGTCGCGGCGCCCAGGGCGAAAACCACCTCGGCATCCGTCGACCAGAGCGCCACCGGTGCGGCCCGCATGACGCCGCCGCACCCCTTCGAGTCGTTGACCGGGTGCGCTATCGATCCCGCTGGGTTGCCAGCGGCGAACACCCGCAGCGCCGTCACGCACGTGTTGCCCGGCGCCCGACGGGCGAACAGGCCGCGCTCGCTCACCAGCCAGCCGTCTGGCTGGGCGCGGCCCTCGGCGAACGGGCCGCCGGCCTGCGGCCAGTCGAACCCCTGCGTGTGCAGCCAGCGCTGGTAGGCGTGCTGGACGACCGGCACCGGGTCGCCCGCGTTCGAGATGCGGTCACGCACATGAGCACGGATGAGGCCTTCGAGCGTGAACAGCGTCATCTGGGTGTCGTCGGTGATCGTGCCGTCCGGACCGGCCGGCCCGAAGCCGGTCACGCCCTGCTCGCCGTGCTGACGTCGGATCATGTCGATCGGCAGGAACTCGATCGACGCCCCCAGCGCGTCGCCGACGGCGCCGGCGAGCACGCAGCCGAGCACGCGATCGGCCCAGGTCGGCGGCTGCGGCGGCACCGGGAACTTGCGGCCGTTCTCGTCCAGGCCGATCGGGAAGTCGTGCCGGCCCGGATCCGACGGGCGGATCCGCTGCTCGACCGGCACGGCCAGGCTGTCCATATGGAACCGGGTGATCCGGTCGACGTGCTCCTGGCTGGTGCCGGGCGCCCACTCCCACTCGCTCATCGCCATGTCAGCCCAGTTCCTCCAGCGCGATGTCCCAGCCCTTGATGCTCGGGTAGTACCGCTTGCCGGTGACCCGGAACGCGGAGCCGGGCCCGAACACCACCTCGCCGAACTGCTCGCCGTCCTCGGAGATCGCCCCGATGAGCTTGCCGCCGTGACGGGCGTCGATGGTGTACCGGACCAGGCCGTCGCCGGTGTAGGCCGGATTTGCCGAGGTGCTCAGGAAGGTCCGTTCGACGATCGTGTCGCCCAGCTGGTACTCGGCCGCGATGGCCGCCGCCCGCTCCGGATCGCGGACGCCCAGCACGCGGGTCACGATCCCGGTGTAGGACTGGAGCTTGCTGAGCGCGGTCATGACGTTCTCGATCTGGCTGCCGGTGGCGGACTGGGCTACCGCCGGCGGGGCCGGGTCCTGGATCGCGACCGGAGCCGGAACCGGTTCCAAGTCGTAGCTCGGCTCCGCGACGGCCGTCGCGACCGGCGGCTCGGCCACGAGCGGCGCTTCCTCGGCAGCCGGACGGTCGCGGATCTCGGGCCGGTCGACGACTCCGGGCCGGTCGAGGTGGTCGAGTCGGTCGACGGGTTCGGTCTGCTCGGCGAACAGCGGCTGCTCGGCGGTGCTCGACTCGAGGATCGGCGGCGGACCAGCGTCGTGTCGGGCGGCCGACGACTCCGGCGACGTCGGAGCAATGCCGTCGCCTTCGAGCAATGCCGACGCATTGCTCGACTGCTGCATCGCATCACGAACGGCCTGGGCGACCGCCTCGGCGAGGCTGGCCGGCGTGTGGTGCTCGAACGCGTCGCGGTCGAACGAAAGCTGACGCAGTCCGCCGACGCCGTCGACGACAACCGTCACCGTCTGGTCCGGCGACTGCGCCATGCACGTGCGCGTACGCAGATCACGGTTGAGCTGCTGCACGTGGGCCAGCTGCTCCCGCGCGCTGGCCAGCAGCTGGCTCATCGAGTCCAGCATCGCCGCGTTGCGCGCCAGCAGCTCCGCCATCTGCTCGGAGTCGGTCATCCTCGCCTCTCTTCTTGGCAGACAGGACGGTACCCAGCGCCATCCCGCAACACAGCGAAGTTGACGTAACGACCAGCCGAAAGCGCAGCTGAACTGCCCGAACCCGTGGCGTGACGTGCGCCACCGACGACCTCGCCCCTGAACCGCGGCGTCGGCCGAGATCCAGGGGCGAGGAGTAGTTCGTCAGCAATGAAGTTGTGCGTCAGCCCTCGACGGCGATTCGCCGCCGGTCGGCCGCGTCAGCCGTGCAGCGCCGACTTGGCCACCCACTGGTCCCAGCCGACGGCCCAGTCGTAGTAGTCCCCGTCCTCGGGGCCGAGCTGCTGAGTGGACCCGGTGATCTCCACCGGGTCGCCCGGCAGCACCTCGTTGTAGACGATCTGCGCGTTGGCCGGCGCCAGGTTGACGCAGCCATGCGAGACGTTGGTGTTGCCCTGCGCCCAGATGCTGGGGGCGTAACCGTGGATGAACTCGCCGTTGTTCGAGATCCGCACCGCCCACGGGACCACGACGTTCTCGTAGTGGTACTTCGGGTTGCTCATCGAGTAGGTCGCGCTCTTGGACATCACGATGTGCGTGCCGCTGTTGGTCACCCGGCCCGGGTCGGAGTCCAGGCCGTAGCTCGCCGGGTAGTCGGCGATCATGTTGCCGTCCTGGAAGATCTGCAGGTGGTGGGTCTGCGTGTTGCCGCGCATCACCAGGCTGCGGCCGACGGTGAAGTTCAGCGACATGTCCTCCGCGCCGTACGCGCCGTTGCCGAAGGACGTGCCGTACAGCTTGGCCAGCAGCGTGACCTTGGTGTTGGCCGGCCAGTAGTCCTTGGTGCGGTAGTGCAGCGTCTTGTCGTCCAGCCAGGCCCACGAGCCGGGGGCGGCGTTCGTGCTCTGCACGGTCAGCGCCCGCTCCACCGAGGCCTTGTCCTGCACCGGCGCGCTGAACGTCAGCACGATCGGCTCGGCCACGCCCACGGTGTCATTGTCGGCGATGTTGATCTGCGCGCTGATCTGCCGGGCCGGGGTGAGCGTGTGGAACGTGCCGCTCAGGGGCACCTGCTTGCCGTCGGAGCCGAGGGCCGTGCCGGACCAGGTGTAGCTGTGGCCGTAACCGAGCGATTCGGTGGCGGTCCAAGTGTGCTTGTCGGGTGCCACCAGACCGGTCACCTCCCGGCCCTGGTCGTTGACCAGGTGCACGTCGGTCAGGGCGCCATCGGCCACCGTGACCTGCACGGGGTCGGCCGGCGAGACGTTCTGCGCGGTGTCACCAGGGATCTGCGTGACCTTGGCCGGCTTGGTGACCGCCGCCGGCGAGACCTTCTGTTCCGTCTGCGTCGGTTGGGCCGGGCCCTGCGCGCCGTTGGAACTACACGCGGCTAAACCCAGCACGGTGGCGACCACGCCCACTGTCATGGCCCACCGAGTACCTCCGACCGATCGCCGCACGGCAACCCCTTCCCCCGAACCCCTCATCACTTCCTGCACTCAATCGACGTCGCAGCTCCAGCCAACGTTGACCACATCAAACGTGATTCACGTCACAGGAATGGGAGATGCTGGCGACTGAGTTCTTGAACGTTACCGCCGAGCACGGACAGCAACGTTCTCAATTCGATCAAGATGCCGGGGCGCCCGCCTAGATGCTGCTGGCGAGGATCTGCCCCAGGCCGCTCCTGGTGGCGACCACCATCAGTCGGTCCCGAGGCACGAGTTGGTGCTCGGCGGCCGGCTGCCAGTCCAGGCGCTGCTCGGTGCGGCGCTGAAGGCCTATCACCCGAACCTCGCACCGCTCCTCGACCTGGCGCACGGTCATGCCGTTGAGCCCGGTTCCTTCACCGACAGGAACCTCGGCGATCAGCAGCACCCGCCGGCCGACCGGGATCGTGCCGATGACCTGGCGTTCCACCATGGCGGCGGCGAAGGCCGGCGCGGCCAGGGACGACACACTCCTGGACACGTTGATGTTGAAGCGGCGCTCCACCAGCCGCGCGAAGTCGTTGTCGAACAGTCGGAGGACCACCGTGAGGTCGCTGCGGATGGCGCGCGCGGTCAGCGCCGCCTCCAGGTTCACCACGTCGTGCGAACTCAGCGTGACCAGGGCTCGGCTGGTGCCGATGTAGGCCTGACGCAGCGTGTCGTCTCGGCTGGCGTCGCCGATGACCACCGGGATGCCGAGCCGCTTGGCCAGTGGCACACCGCGGGCGTTCTCGTTGCGGTCGATGCCGACGACCGGGACACCCAGGTCGTGAAGTTGGGCGATGACCCGTACACCGACCTGGCCAAGCCCGATGACCACGACATGGTCGTGGAACGGTCCCTTGGGGCCGGCCGCGGCGGCAAGGCGGGCGCTGACCACCGCGTCCAGCGCGACCGCCGTGATGATCGGGATGATCGAGATGCCGACGATCGTCACCATCACCTGGGTGATCTTGTTGATGACCGGCATGCTGTCCAGCGGCTGGGCCGCGCCGGCCACGTCGAGTGCCGTCTCGTAGATGGCGTTCCACCAGGTGTAGCCGCCGAAGGTGGCGAACATCGTGGTGCCGATGGCCAACAGCACGAACAGCGAGAGGGCGGCGACCCCAACCCGCCGGTTGAACACCGAGCCGAAGTTGCGGCGCAGTGCGGTGAGCCACTTGTGTCGCCGAGGAGTCACGGCTTTCTCGACGTCGGAGCCGTTGGCGAACGCCAACACCAGGTCGGTCGACTGCTTGTCTACCGGCAGCAGGTCCGGATGGGCCTGGTCGGCAGTGTCGGCGAGACCGCAGATGATCCGCTCGGCCTCGACCTCGTCCCGGCGCACCACGTACAAGGTGCGGCCGGAGACCCGGATGTGGGTCGGGCCCTCGCGGCCGAGAGACGCCGCGACGAACGAGGGGGCCGCCATCGCCGCGTCGGAGAGCACCGCGCAGTCGGCGAACAGCGTGCGGACCCGGTGTCCCAGGCTCGTGTTGAACAGGCGCAGCACGAGCCGTAGGTCAGGGTTGATGTCCTGGGCCAGCAGGGCGGCATGGATGTTGCCGGCGTCATCGGAGCCCAACAGGGCCAGAGCCCGGGCTGTCCCCAGCTTCGCCTGCTGGAACGCGGCGTTGTCGGGCGCTGCCGCCTCGATGACCTTGACCCGGCTGAGCTGGGCAATCCGCGGTCCGTAGTTCTCCTGCTTGGACCGGAGGATGACGGTGACGTCCTCGTCGTACCGGTTGATCAGCTCGTCGACCAGTCGGAACGCGAGCGGAGTGTCGCCCCATACGACCAAATGACGACGCCGATCGTTCCTACGGAGCTGGAGCGTCGGCACCTCTTGATCGTATGCGAGCGCCGGCCGCAGGGAGGTCGGTTGCCGGGGAAGAGGTCACTTTCGGCGGCAGGACGGGTCAGTAGTGCCCGTGCTGCTGGTTCTGGGCCTCCCAGGCCAGCCGCTGGGTGATCCACTCCTGGGCCAGTGCCAGTGGAGAGGTCTGGTGCAGGGCGGCGAGTTCGCGGAGCTGCTCGTTCGCGGTCAGCGACAGCCGCAGCTGGTAGACCTGCGCGTTGCCAAAGCGGCGGCCGGACCCGGTGGTCTCGACGTCGCCCTCGGGCGCGAGCGCCGCCAGGTAGTTCTCCAGCTCGTGGTCCGGAGCGGCTTCCTGCTGCTCACGGGCCGGCTCGCGGTGTCTGGCGTCCTTTTTTCGTCCAAGCGAGGGAAGAGGCACCGGGAGAGGATAACGGTTCGGTTGCGGGCAGGTGACGGGTGTGTCCGCCACCACACGGGGCTGACATGGAGAGGCCCCCGCGCCAGGGGGAGGAACGCGGGGGCCGGAGGGGATCTCCACAGGCGCTGACCGGGGGTATGTCAGCAATGCGATTGTGACATGGGTCGTTGCCTCGTGGGAGGGTTTCGCCTCGGATTCATGCCCGAATTTCATACTTGAAAACCACGTAGTGGGTCCGATGTAAGTGATCATTGCTCGCCACGGCTGAGTGGGGCTGCTCCGGTCAGCGCTTGCGTTCGACTGCGCATGCCCGCTACGGGCCCTTGGAAAGGCTGACGATGGCAGTGGGTTATGAAGCGCACGGAGTGTGACCGGCCTGGCTGCTCGTTACTCTTCGTCGCTTTCGGCCGGTGTCGCGACTATGAGTGACGAATTTTCCGTCGCGGTGCGTGAACTTTTCGCCGGGTCTCAGCGCGCATGGTGAGTTGGGAGCGGAGGTGGGCGACCTACCGAACCTCGGCAATCGAGCGGCGCCTTCCTGGCGGGCCGACGCCCTGGACGGAGGGATCCGGGTTGCTCGGCCGGTGTCGAACGGGCAATGCGTCGCGCGGAGGTCAAGTGCTGGTTGTCCTTGCTCGCGTCAAGGTCGCGTGAGGTTCTCGGTTCTCGGGCACCTGGCAGTTTGCCTGCCTGACAGCGCATCGGCTCGGCGTCTTGTCGGGCAGTCGAAAGTGCCCCCTGGTCTGCGGAGATGTGCGCGATCGGGCGTATCGCAACCATCAGGTTGCGCTCAAATCGGCGTCGGCTCGTGGACTCCCACCGCGGTGCTGATGGGTGCTATCCGGCGTCAATCGCGCTGGCAGGGCTGAAGCGTTCCTTGAACGCCACGATCTTGTGTGTTCGCGGTTTCGTCGATCGCCGAACCGGGGAGCGATGCGGAGTGTGTCCAATGAGCACCGTGCTCGGAACGTCGAAGACGTAACTGTGGAGAATTGCGGAGCAGCGTCTAAGTGGGCAGATCGCGCTGCCTGTCGTGGCCGCTGGAGTCTCACCGGGGCATCCAAGATCGTCTCGCGGGCTCGGCCAGGCTGGTGACGCTCCGGGCGTGCTGTGCCGTCTTGATATGTCAAGCCTTCCGAACTGCGGAAGATCCCGGTTCTCGGCAATGTAGGTGCATCCTGTTTAATCCTGTGTGATCGGTCGATCGGGCCTGGCATCTGAGCTCATTGAGAACTGGCGGCATGCTCGTACCGATGGCGTCCGCGTCGACCGGCGTCGACCATGAGGGCGTGCCCGCAACATTTCGGCCCACTCCCGCTCCGCATCCCCGCATGACGGCATCGGCGCGCTGATCAGGTTCACGCCGGAGGCTGTCTTCGCTCCAGCATCGGGGTCGCCGCGGCTGGCGGGCACGTCCTTGCGGCCGTCACCCGACCTCGGCGTGGCGTGGGCGACCGGATTCGCCGTGACGCGCCGCCGTGGGTGGGTCGTCGCGGTGTGTGGAGTTTGACGGGCAAGGCGGCGTGCCCGGTTGGCGCCGTCGTCCGCGCGCTGGGGCAGTGTGCCGTCCGCGTATCCTGCCGTTCCGGCAAGATCAATTACCCCTACTGGGTAGTCGTATGAGACCTCGATATCGCCCGCGAGCAGGGGGTTTGGCCAGCCGTCACCTCCTCGATGTTGATCAGTGCGCGATCTGGTGCATAACTCACGGTTACTCTCCGTCTGAAGGGAATCACTCTCCGGGGGGCTGCAAGCCACGCCGTAGCTCGCTTAGCCTCGCCGCCGAGAGCTGAGTCGGGGAGGCACCATGAGCGGGTCCCTTGAAGTCCGAAAGTTCCTCTGGCAGCACGACGACTCGATGCCGCGTGGCTCGACGAACGTGCCGGTCCAACGCAGCGACGAGCCATCGAAGATCTCGGCCGAGCAGGTGCACAGGGCCCGCCTCGCGGTTGCCCGTGGCGCTCTCGACGTCGACGACTGTCGGCAGCTGCTCGAGATGCTCGGGCTCGCGCCCGGCGAGGATGGAGTGCCGCCGGTACGTCGCTGAGGATCACGGCGACGTACATCGACCAGACCGGTCGTCGGGCTCAAGGCGTCGGGGCGCTGTCCGACGGTCGGTCATCCCTTTCCGTCGACGTCAGGCCGCGATGCCGGCCGGATCGCTGATCGCCACGTCGAGTTCGGCGGCGATGACTTGGGGTTCGACGCCCGCCAGGTGGGTCTCGCAGACAAGCATGCCCACCGTCATGGTCGCGTTCACGGCCGGCAGCAGCCTGATCGTGCAGGCGAGCCGGTGATGCTTCGCCTCGTTGGTGCAACCGGGTTGAACGCAACGGGCCGTCGTTACATGAGTGTCTGTCATGTCCGGCGTCGTGGCGCTCGCCAGAGGGGTCGAGCTCAGGTTCGCCGTCTCCGACCGTCCGGGCTCGGTGGCGTCATCGGCGACGCTGCGAAGGTGGATTCCCTGGCTCGCTACCACATCTTTCGGATCTGAGTCAAACTCCGGTTTGCTGTCGGACGCCGAGGGCTCGGTCGTTGTGGCGGCAGGCTCCGGGAAGGACGGTTGGTCCGGTCCGTGAGGTCGCGCAGTGGCCCGGGCCGCGCGCCCGATGCCCCGCTCGTCGGCGAGCGCGCGAACCATACGCTGAAGCCGCTCCGGCCCCGCCTGGTTGGCGAGGTTGCGGATCCAGGCTTGTTCGTGGTCGGACACGTGCGCCTGGCCCAGCGTTTTTTCCGCCCGGGCAACGGTTGTCGCGTGTGCCCAGGTGATGTGCCCACCGGCGAGCGCGGCGAGCGTGTTGGGGAGCGTTGTGGTCAGCCGCTCGGCGACGGCAACGAGCCTGGCGGCTTCGCGGCCGGAGTAGTGGCACTCGCGGGTGAGGAACTCTCTGACGTCGCCAGCCGGCTCCGTCCCGCCGGCTGCGCGGGCTGCGGACGTGGTGATGACTATGGCCGCATGTAGTCGATTTACCTGTGCTACCAAGAACTTCAAGACATCCCGGTTGGCCTGGTTGCCCTGTGCGGCCGAGTCGAGGTTCAGGACCTGGTCGACGGCGGACTCCAGTTGGGTGAGCTCCTTCATGGGTTCCTCCTGGTTGGATGTGTTGTGGGAGGCGTGCGACCGAAGCGGCGCGGAGTTTGACCACTTCGGAGGCGGGATGCCGGAGAGACGCTCGCAGCGGCGGATTATCACTGTGAACTGATCAGACATGTGGGCGAGCGCGTCTGGGGGTGAGACTACTCCGAATGCGAGACAGGCCTCAGTTTCATGATCCATTCGGCCGCCTGTGGTGAGAATCAGTGGCAGTCGAATGGGTGGCGCGGATGGCTGTGGGAAGCCTGTGAAGTCCCTGGGCGAGGTTGCGCGTGCCGGTCGGAGTTGGTGTGGCGCAGCCCACTTCGACCCGTCCGGTGTCGCCAAGGTGTCCGTCAGGGCTCTGATCAGGGCGTGATCGACTGCGCTGGACGGTCGCTGGCGGAGAAAGCGCAGGTGGGAGCGTTCCGGCACCCCGGTTTTGGAAGTTGCCCCCGACGTGTTCTATGCTTGCGGAGCTTCCAGCGGACGGCCGTTGGAGGGCCCGGATGACAAGGTCCCTCGTAGGAGGTCCAAGGAAGCCGGCGTCCTCATCGTCTAGCGGCCTAGGACCCCGCCCTTTCAAGGCGGTAGCACGGGTTCGAATCCCGTTGGGGGCACGAAACTGAAGAGCAAGGCCCAGTGGCGCAGTTGGTTAGCGCGTCGCCCTGTCACGGCGAAGGTCGCGGGTTCAAGTCCCGTCTGGGTCGCAGGAGTACGATCGGGCTTCCGGTCTTCCTGGCCAGGTAGCTCAGTTGGTACGAGCGACCGCCTGAAAAGCGGTAGGTCGGCGGTTCGACCCCGCCCCTGGCCACGACGCCCATGAGCGTTCAAAGCTGACAAAGGCCGTGGAACATCTCAGATGTTCCACGGCCTTTGTGCTATTTGCCGTTCCGACACGTTCCGCGGCTTGGTCGCAGGCGGGGCGACACTCGTCCGAGTGGCTCGGTGGCCGTACTGCCCACGGATTAGCGTTACGCTCGGTTCAACCATCTGTGTAACTTTCCCGCATCGGACCCTCTATAGAGTTACTCGTCACTCAAGTGGGGGATATTCGGCCACGCCGGTGGAACCATTTGGCAGCACACGCAATAGCCTTGCTGCCGAATCGTCGTGGTCGAGGTTCGGATATCGTCCTCGCGGACCCGGCTTGCCCTTCGAGCACGGCCGCGGGTCATCGGTGGCCCTTCATGCTCCGAGTCGGTTGATCTTGGGAGACGGGATGCGGGTTCGGGTGAGACAGCTCAGACGGGGAGATGCCGCAGGCGCGGTGTCGATCCCGGAGCCTCTCGGGTTCCTGCCACGACAGCAGATCGAGGACCGCCCTGCCGCGCGCCCAGTCGCGACGTGGGAGGTCAAGTACCGCCGCGTGGTGATGGCCAGTGATCTTGGCTCGATCGTCGCGGTCGTCTTGTTGGTGGGCAGTCTCGTCGCGCACTCCTCGACGGCGAACGACTTTCCTCCTCTGCTCCTCGCCGGAGCCACCGTGATCGCCGTTGTCGCGTCGTTGACAGCCTGCCGGGCCTGGAGCACTGCCGTGCTCGGCCAGGAGGCCGAGGAGTTCCGCCGGCTGGGCAAGGCTGTCGTCGCGGCCGCGGTGGTGCTGGCCGTGGTCAGTCTCGGCCTGGGTGTGCCGGGCGTGCGCGGCTGGATCTTCTTGGTGGTCCCGGCGATTGCGTTGGTCGCGTTCCCGTTGCGTTACATCCTTCGCCAGCTCCTGCACAGTCGGCGCCGTGCCGGTCGTTGCCTACTGCCGGTGATGGTGGCCGGCAGCGTCGAGACCGCAACCGACTTGATCGCGCGCACTCGTCGTGAACCCCACAACGGCTGGCGAGTCGAAGCGGTGTGTGCCGGCGGGGTGGCTGAACCGATCGGGCACGGCGACATCGAGGGTGTGCCCGTCGTGGGTCACTTGGACCAGCTCGCCGACCGTGTTCGTCGAGGCGGCTACCGCGTCGTCGCCATCACCCCGGACCCGTACTGGACTCCGCTTCGGTTGCAGCGTCTGGCCTGGCAACTTGAGGGCACCTCGACCGAGATGGTCGTGGCCCCGGTTCTCATGGAGGTGGCTGGTCCGCGCGTGCACATCACCGGTGTGCTCGGTCTGCCGCTGCTCCGCGTGAGCGCGCCGACCTTCACCGGCGCCCGACGGGTGGTGAAGGAGATCGTCGACAAGGTCGGAGCCCTGCTGCTGCTGACGATCCTCTCGCCGATCCTGCTGGGCATCGCCGCCGCGATCCGCCTCGGCGACCGCGGGCCCGCCCTCTACCGGCAGCAGCGCGTAGGCAAGGACGGAAAGCCGTTCACGATCCTCAAGTTCCGCACCATGGTGGTTGGCGCCGACCGCCACCGAGCCGAGTTGTTGGCCGGCAACGAGGCGGCCGGACCGTTGTTCAAGATGCGTCGCGATCCACGGGTGACGCCGATCGGCGCGGTGTTGCGCCGTTTCTCCATCGACGAACTCCCCCAGCTCGTCAACGTCCTGCTCGGAACCATGTCGCTGGTCGGGCCGCGGCCGCCGCTGCCCAAGGAGGTCGAGGCCTACGGGCCGGACATGCTCCGCCGCCTGCTGGTGAAGCCCGGGCTGACCGGGTTGTGGCAGGTGAGCGGTCGCAGCGATCTCCCGTGGGACGAGTCGGTTCGGCTCGACCTCCGTTACGTCGAGGACTGGTCGCTCGCCCTGGACGCGCTGATCCTCTGGAAGACGGTGCGCGCGGTCCTGCGCGGCCAAGGGGCGTACTGACCTTGTACCGACGTGACATCGCCGAGAGGTCCTCGTGAAGGTCGTGCTGTTCTGCGGTGGTTACGGGATGCGCATGCGCGACGGCGCCGCCGACGACATTCCGAAGCCGATGCAACTGGTCGGGCCGCGGCCGCTGCTGTGGCACGTGATGCGCTACTACGCGCATTTCGGGCATACGGAGTTCGTGCTGTGCCTCGGGTACGGCAGCCACCACATCAAGGACTTCTTCCTCGACTACCGCGAGACGGCGTCCAACGACTTCGTGCTGCGCAACGGTGATGTCGAGCTGCTGTCGTCCGACATCTTCGACTGGTCGATCACCTTCGCCCACACGGGTATCGACGCGCCGATCGGTGACCGCCTCCGCCGGGTGCGGCACCTGCTCGACGACGACGAGGTCTTCCTCGCCAACTATGCGGACGTGCTCACCGACGCGCCGCTGGACGACATGGTCGACAGGTTCGTAGCGTCGGACGCCACCGCGTCGCTGATGGTCGTGCCGCCGCAGTCCTCTTTCCACTGTGTGGAACTCGGCGAACACGGCAATGCGACCGGAATCACCCCGGTGAGCCAACTGCCGCTCTGGGAGAACGGCGGGTACTTCGTGCTCCGGCGGCAGATTTTCGAGCACCTGCCCGAGGGCGGCGATCTGGTCGCGGACGCGTGCGGCGATCTCGCGAAACGCGGCCGGCTCCTCGCCTACCCCTATCGTGGGTTCTGGCAGCCGGCCGACACGGTGAAGGAACACGTCGCGCTGGAGCAAGCCTATCGATCCGGTGATCGTCCGTGGATGCTCTGGGAGCGGGCATGAGACACCGCATTCTGTCCGAATTGGTCGACGCGGGTTCTGCTGGAAAACTGCTGGTCCGGAGGACGGCGGGACCGGACCTTGCCGATCGGCGGGTGGTGGCCGAACCTGTACCGGTGATTCCGCCGTCAGCACGGGAGGTCAGGTGAACAGGAAGGCCGCGGCCAAGGTGGCACCGGCGCTGATCGGCACCGCGAGCGCGCCGATCGCGGTCGGGCTGCCCGTGTACAACGGCGAGCCCTACCTGACCAGGGCGCTGACGAGCCTGCGCGAGCAGCGGGACGTCGACTTCGAGCTGTGGATCGGCGACAACTGCTCCACCGACGGGACCGAGGAGATCTGCCGCGACGCTGCGCGGGAGGACGAGCGCATCCGGTACCGCAGACGGGAGCGCAACCTCGGTTCGACGGGCAACCACAACCGCCTGGTGCACGAGTCGAAGGCGCGGTTCTTCACCTGGGCCGCCTCGGACGACGCCTACGAGCCGGACCGCCTGCGCAAGATGTTCGACGCGTTGAGCGACCGCCCCGACGCGGTGCTGGCGTTCACGTCGGCGCGGCAGATCGACGCCGACGAGCGGACCATCGGACACTGGAACAATCCGTGCCGCACCGACCACGCCGACCCGGTCGTCCGCATCCGGGACCTGATCGGCCTGGCGCACGAGAACTACCACTGCTACGGCCTGTACCTGCGGGACGTGCTGACCAGGACCCATCTGCTGCCGCCGGTGAAGAACAACGACCGGATACTGATCGCCGAACTGGCGTTGTACGGCCGGTTCGTCGAGATCCGTGAGGAACTGCTGCTGCACCGCCTGCATGAACGCCGGCTCACTCAGTCCGTCTCCTCCAGGGACTGGTACCGGACGCAGCGCAACGACGGCAAGCGGCTGGTCATGCCGAACGTCGAAGAGGCGAGCTGGTACCTGAAGGCGGTCGCCAAGGCTCCGCTGGGACGGCAGCAGCGGGCGCTGGCCCTGTTGGCGCTGCGGCCGTGGATCAGGGCGAACGCCGGGCCGATGGCGCTCAACGTGGCCAGGGCGGCGGTCGACGGGGCTCGGATCGCGGCCTCGGCTTCCGGCCGGTTGCTACGCAAGTGAGACTGGTCCGCGGGTTTGTCGCCCGCGGAGCCCGAGTGAGGCGAAAGGGAACACGGACGTGGACGCGTTGGACATCCTGCGAGTGCTGCGACGGCGGTGGAGGATCACCGCATTGGTCGGCGCTGTGCTCGTCGTGCTGGTCGGCGCGGTGTTGTTCCTGGTGCCCCAGCAGTACAAGGTCACGGCGATCGTTCTGGTCACGCCGACCAACAACTCGGACGTGCAGAACCCGTACACGGTCGCCCAACAGGCCCAGTCGCAGATAGCGGCGCTGCTGGTGACCGTGTTGACCTCGCCGGCTGTCACCGAGGGCTACACCGCGCAGGGCGTGAACGGCACCATTGAGGTGACCAACGCCAACGGCGTCACCGACACCTCGCAGACCGACAGCCCGTTCATCACGATCACCGTGACCGACAAGTCGCCGGACGGAGCCGTGCGCGGCGCCCAGCTGGTGCGGCAGCGGGCGATCGACGAGCTGAAGAACCGGCAGGACGCGGCGAAGGTCACCGATGCCCAGCGGCTGGTTCTCACCGACGTGCTGCCGGCGGCCGACCCGACCACGACCCATGCCTCCCAGCTCAGGGCGGTGGGCCTGGTCGCCGCGCTCGGGCTGGTGCTCGGTGTGCTCGGCGTGGTCGTCACGGACCGGGTGCTCACGGCTCGCCGCGCGGCGGCGTCCCCGACTCCGGCTCCGATTGCAGCCGTCGAGAAGGTCAACGGCGCCGCCGACCGCCGCCAAGGCGTGCTGCCCGAACTCCGTCCGGTCGCCTCGCCCAAGGACGAATCGCCGACCATCAAGTTCTCCCCGGTGCGCAGCGAGGAGAAGCAGGGCCGGGGAAGCCGCCGATGACGGTGGCCGCGGCCGGCAGACGCACGCAGGCCACCACCGTCGCGGCCCAGGCACTGTTCAGGGTCTCCCCGCATGTGATCCTGTCGATCTACGTGGTGCTGCTGGCGTTGCCGCAGAACAACGTGCTCGCCGGCGGTGGCGGGGCGATCACGCCGGCTCGCATCGTGGCCGGCGGCTGTCTGCTGTGGTGGTTGGTCGCCCGGTTCGCCGGCGGGTTCAAGCTGGCGACCGCTCCCAATCCGGTGCGCCGGGCGATGCTGGTCGCGTTGGGTCTGTTCACAGCCGCGGACGCGGTGGCGTTCATCGGCGGCGTGGCGGACTCGCGGATCTCGGGTGCGGACCGCGGCGCACTGCTGTTCGTGCTCGCGATGGGTGCGGCGTTGCTCGTGTGCGACGGAATCAGCAGCACCCGTGCGTTGCGAGCCGTCTTCGCCGGCGCGGTCGTCGGATTCACGTGCTCATCGATCGCGGCGATCCTCCAGTTCACCAGCGGCACCGACCTCCGCCAGCTGACCGTGCTGCCGGGGCTGGTCACCCAGCCGCTCGCCGGGCTGATCCTGCCCCGAGGCGGCCTCGCTCGTTCGCTCGGCTTCGCGAGTCACCCGATCGAGCTGGCGGCGACCACGGTGGCGATGTTGCCGCTCGCCCTGCACCTCGCACGGTACGGGCGGTTCAAGCTCTTCTGGTGGGCGTGCGCCGTGCTGCTGGTCGGCGGCCCATTGGTGTCGATCTCACGTACCGGCCTGCTCGGCCTGGTCGTGGTCGCGATCTTCATGTTGCCCAGGTACGGCCTGGTGCGGTGGCTGCTCGCCGGGGGGCTGATCACCAGCGCGGTGTTCGGCGCCGGAGTCGTCGAGCCCAAGCTGATCGACGTCCTGGTCAACACGGTCGCCGGGTCGAGCAAGGACAGCAGCATCTGGTCACGGCTGACCAAGTACGAGTACGTGTGGACGCATTTCCTGGCGAAGCCGATCGGCGGTCAGGGCTTCGGCACCTATGTGGCTCCGATCCAGCCGTACCTCGACAACCAGTACCTGCTCACCGCGGTCGAGTCGGGGCTGCCGGGGGTGGTCGGCTTCGTCCTGCTCCTGGTGGTGCCGATGTGGTGGGCCTTCCGGTTCTGGGCGTCCAAGAAGATCGAATGCCCGCCGCAGGTGCGGGACGCGGCCTGGGCGGTCGCGGTGGCCATGCTGGTGTGCACGCTCAGCTTCGGCACCTACGACGGACTTGCCTTCCCGCAGTTCGCCGGCGTCGCACTGCTGCTCGCCGGCTGTGCTGGCGCCTTGTTCAGGATCGCCCATCGAACGGAGGTGCCCGGATGAGTCGGGTGTTGGTCGCGGTCGTGACCTACAACTCCGCCGCCGATCTGCCGCAGCTCGTCGCGAGTCTGCCGGCTGGCCTGGCGGACGTCGATTGGCGCCTCGTCGTGGCCGACAACTGCTCCAGTGACGACACCGTCGAGGTGATCCGACGCATTGCTCCAACGGCGACGGTTGTCGAGACCGGCGCGAACCTGGGGTATGCGGCCGGCATCAACGCCTGCGCCGAGCTGGCCGAGCCTGACGAGGCGCTGCTCGTCCTGAATGCCGACGTCATGCTCGAACGCGGTTGCGTTCGAGCATTGCTGCGGACTTGCTCGAACGGCGAGGTGGGCGTCGCCGTCCCGCGTGTCACCCGATCGGATGGAACTGTCGAGCCGACCTTGCGTCGGCGGCCCACGGCAACGCGAGTGCTGGCTGATGCGGTGCTTGGCGCGCGCTCCGGTCCGTGGGGGGAGCGCGTCGCCGTGCCGGTGCCGCCGCGGACGATCGACGTGGACTGGGCGAACGGCGCTGTGCTGCTGATCCCCGCGGAAGTGCGGTCGCGGGTCGGCAAGTGGCAGGAGGACCTGTTCCTCTACTCGGAGGAGGTCGACTACTGCCGGCGGGTCGTCGACGCCGGTTGGCGGGTGCGGCAATGCTCGAATGCGCGCGCAATGCACCGGGGCGGCGACGTTGCCGCATCGCCGGCGCTCTGGGCTCAGCTCGTCACCAACAAGGTCGTGCACGTCGCCCGGTGGGAGGGGCGCACCGCGGCCGAGGTTGTATGGGCCACCCTGCTGGCGGCCCAGCTCATCCGACTACCGTTGCGCCGGCGCACCCACCGTCGCGCATTGCTCGAGCTGTGGCGCGGACGGCGGGCGCTCGTCACCGGCGTGCCGACCAACCCGGCCGCACCGCCGGAGTTCCGCCGCCGCATCCCGGTGACCGGGGCGATTGGAGGCCGTGCTTGAAGGACTACGCCCTGCTGCCGAGGCCGGTGAAGGACCTGCTCCGGCAGTCGGTCGGCCGGAACGTCGTCGGCGAGAACTGGTGGCGGGTTCGCTTCGCGGCCGAGCGGTTCGACGCCGGACGGGCCGAACACGCCGAAGTGTCGGCGCTGGCGGCCGGACTGGACCGAGTGCCGTCCGCGGCGGTCACCGTCGTCACCCCGACCTACCGCCGGCCGGACCGACTGGTCGCGGCGGTGACCAGCGCGCTCAACCAGACGGAGCGTGACGTCGCGGTGATCGTGGTCGACGACGGAGGCGGCGAAGTCGACGGCCTGCCGGACGACCCGCGGCTGACGGTGCTCCGGCTGTCGCGGAACCACGGAAGCCCGGGGCTTGCGCGCAACGTTGCCCTCAGGCTGAGCCGGTCACCGTACGTAGCCTTCCTCGACGACGACAACACCTGGCGTCCGGACCATCTGGAGCGGTCGCTGGCCGAGCTCCACGCCGGTGCGGGCATGGTCTACACGGCCCTCCGGCGGCTCCGCGAGGACGGCAGCGAGCTCGACGTGCTCAGCCGGCCGTTCGACCGGGCGGCCCACCGCGACGGCGAGTGGGTCGACATCAACGCGGTGGTGCTGCGCCGTTTCGCCGGCATCCGGTTCGATCCGTGGGCCCGGCCCCGTTGGGTTCACCCTCGCGAGGACTGGGAGTTCGTTCACCGCGTTTCCGCCAGGTTACGCGTCCGGCACGTTCCAGTGGCCACTGTGGACTATTCGGTGCACAGTGGCAGCTACTTCACCGACTGGGATGCGACGGCGATCGGAGTCTCCACGTGAGCGAGGTCGTCGAGGACTCGCCGGAATCCGACGGCGCGCTGTCGGGACGGTTCAAGGACGGCCTGCGGTTCAGCCTGATCAACACGGTGTTCTCCAGGCTGGCGACGTTCGCCGTCGGCGTGCTGCTGGCCCGCCTGCTCGTGCCCGAGCAGTTCGGTCTCTACACGACTGCCCTCGTCGTGCAGACGCTTCTGCTGACGTTCAACGACTTCGGCACCGCGACCGCGCTCGTCCGCCACAAGGGCGACGTGCGGCCGATGCTGCCGACGGTGTGGACGATCTCCGTCGGCGGCGCGAGCCTGGTCTACCTGCTGTGCCTGTTCACGGCGCCGGCGCTGGCGACCGGGCTGGGCTCGCCGCAGGCCGCTGATCTGGTCCGGGCCTTGTCGATCAACGTCCTGCTCGACGGGTTCGCGGCCGTGCCGGGCGCGCTGCTGACCAGGAACCTGCGGCAGGCCAGGCGTCTTGTCGCCGACGCGGCCGGGCTGGTGGTCAACCTCGCGCTGACCGCGACGCTCGCGGTGACCGGATTCGGCGCGTGGGCGTTGGTGATCGGCCACGTCAGTGGCACGGCGGTCGTCACCCTGCTACTGCTGATCCTGACAAAGCAGCTGCCGAGATTTGGCATCAATCGGCAGCATGTCAACGAGGTCGTTCGGTACGGCGGCGCCGTTGTGGTGTCATCGGTGGTGATGGTGCTGCTCCAGTACGCCCCGCAGACGATCACCGGGCGGATGCTCGGCGCCACCGCGCTGGGCTTCTTCTACCTCGCGTCGAACGTGTCGAGCTGGCCGGCCTCGGTCATCACAACCACCGTCGAAAGGGTTGGCCTGGCGACGTTCTCGCGCGCCCGGGACGCCGGTGTCGATCTCGACCGCGCTGCTTCGGCGGTGATCGGCATGGTCGCGATGGCCGTGCTGCCGGGAGGTGCGGCCCTGGCGCTACTCGCCCCGCAGATCGTCGAACTGGTCTACGGGGACAAGTGGGCGCCGGCCGCGCCGGTGCTGGCGGGTTTGGCCGTCGCCACCATCGCGCGGGTGCTGGCCGACCTCGTCTTCAACCTCATGATCACCGCCGGCTCGGCGCTGTCGTCGGTGCTGGTTCAGGTGATCTGGCTGGTCGCGCTGGTGCCGACGGCGATCTTCGCGACGGCGAGGTGGGGATTGGTCGGCATGGGCTGGGCGGTTGCCGCGGTGGCCTGTCTGGTCGCGCTTCCCGTGCACGCCTGGGGTTTGTGGCGGGCCGGCGTGCACGTTCCGGCTCTGCTGCGCGGTCTGGCGGTGCCCCTGCTGGCGACCGTGGTGGTCGTGGCCGCGCTGTTGGCCACCGCGCTGGTGCTCAGCCATTCGTTGCTGTACCTGGTGACCGGCTTGCTCATCACGGCCGCCACCGTGGCGGCGGGATGGTTCGGTGGTCGGGACCGGCTGTCTGCGGCGCTCGACACACGTGCGGAGGCCTAGCTTCGTACCAAGTGGACGGCACGATAAGTTCGTGCCGTTACGACGATGTCGATGATCAACGGATAGGGTACGGGCCCATGCGTGCGGGTGTTCCCACCATCACCGTTCTCGGAGTGCCGATCGCCGCGCTCACTGTGCGCGAGGCCCTGGCCGAGGTGTCCCGGCTGCTCGCCGAGCCCGGGCCGCAGACCCTGGTCTACGTCAACGCGCACTCGGTGAACATGGCCAGGTCTCACGTTCGGTACCGCGCCTGCCTGGCCGACGCCGACCTGGTGCTCAACGACGGATCGGGCCTGGCGCTGGCGGCTCGCGTGCGCGGTCGGCGGTTCCCGGCCAACCTCAACGGCACGGACTTCACCCCCGAGGTGCTGAGGCTGGCCGCTCGGCGCGGACTGGGCGTCTACCTGCTCGGCGGCCGCCCGGGAGTGGCCGAGCGCGCCGCCCAACGGTTGACCGACATCGTGCCTGGGCTTCGCGTGGTGGGCCACCACCACGGCTACGTCGCCGACCACCAGGGACACGAGGTCGCCGAGAAGATCAAGCAGACCGGGGCCGATCTGGTGCTGGTGGCGATGGGCAATCCACGCCAGGAGCTGTGGCTGGCCGAGCACCTGCCGGCCACCGGGGCGGAGCTGGGCGTCGCGGTCGGGGCGTTCCTCGATTTCGCCGCCGAACGGGTTCCGCGCGCGCCGAAGTGGATGCGGGACGCCGGAATCGAGTGGCTGTACCGGCTCGGCCGGGAACCGGGGCGTCTGTTCGCCCGTTATGTCGTCGGCAACCCCTTGTTCGTGGCGCGGGTGCTGGCCGATCGCGTCCTGGCGACCAGTCGCTAGTCTGGCCGCCATGTCCGGTCCCAGAATCTGCTTCGTGACCAGCTATCCGTTGTCCCGCCAGGATCTCGGGGGGAGCGGCTGGGTGGACCGGCGGCTGCTCCCGGTGCTCACCGGACTGGCCGACGACATCGAGGTGGTGTGTGTCACCGGCCCCGAGGGGCACTGGTCGGAGCGGGTCGGCGAGCACGAGGTGTCAGCCCGGGCGGCCGGCGCGGTTCCGCTGGAGTTGCGAGGCGATCGTGGCGCCCTGGCTCGGGTCGCCGCGGGTATGTTGATCAGTCCAGAGCCTTATCTGGCTCGCAAGTTCTCGGTGTTTCCCGGCTGGCGCAAGGCGGTCGCGCTGCTGCGCGACCGCGCGGCCGGACGACGGGTGGTGACCAGCGGATGGCCGGGCCTGGTGCTCGGGGCCGCCGCCGGGGTTCCGGTCGCCGCGCACGTGGCGCACAACGTGGAGTCGACGATTGCCGTCGAGCACTCCCCCCGGGCGCTGAGGATGCTCGGCGAGATCCCCCGCCTGCGGCGGATGGAACGGCGGCTGCTCGAGATGCCCGACCACGTGTTCGCACTGTCCCGCCGGGATGCCGCCGAGCTGGACGTGCCTGCCACCGCGCTGCCGGTTCCGCTGTCCACTGCCTCGGCCGGTGTCTCGGCCGGCCGCACGGTCGGGTTCATCGGCAAGGCGAGCTGGCCGCCCAACGAACGAGCCCTGCATGTGCTGTTGGGGCCCGTGCACGATCGGCTGTCCGCCATGAATGTCGACGTGAACTTCGTGCTGGCCGGCAAGGGGACCGAGCAGTACGCCGACCATCCGAGGGTTGTCGCGGCCGGACCGGTGGCCGATGTCGCCGATTTCTACGCCCGGGTCGGCGTCGCGGTGGTGCCCAGGTTCGGCGCCAGCACCGGTGTCAGCGTGAAGGTCTTGGAGGCGGCCGAATTCGGCGTGCCGTCGGTGCTGCCCAGTTCGCTGGCCGAGGCGATCGATCCGGACGGTCCCTGGCTGGTCGCGGAGAGCACCGACGAGGTGTCCGAGGCGATTCGGCAGTGGAGCTCCGGCGAACGGGCGCCCGATGCCGTCGGCTGGGCACGCCGACAGGACGCGGCCCGTACCGCTGCCCTGCTGCGTAACGCCTTTGCCTGATCCCCGTGACGGTCACGTAACGAATTGCGGGGAGCGGAGCGATGCTCACCTCGATGCGTGCGCCGCCGGGAACGTCCGGGGATTTCCTTACGGAAAGTGTTAAACGATCACCCGTAAGGGTTATCTCAACTGTGGTTTGTCATACACGGGGTTGGCTGCGCGATCGGCCCGTATGAGGATGTGCGGCACGGAGGTCGTGTCGACGGTGAGGAGGTCCGGGTGCCCGGTCTGATCCGTCAGGCACTGCGTTTCCGTGTGGCATCACTGAGTTCGGGTGGGCTCGTCACGCTCGGTCCGGTCGTGACCAGGGGAAAGGTGGTCGAGCTGCGGCCCCCGGACGCCGCCGACGCCGTCGAGTGGTCCCGCCTGGTGCGTCCGGAGCGTGAGCGGCTGGAGCCTCGATGGGCGGACAGCGATCTCGATTGGGTGAATCGCACCAGCAAGGATGCCTGGCGCGACCGGTGCGCGCAGCTGCGCCGGTCGGCCAAGGACGGGACAGCACTGCCCTTCCTGATCACCGTCGACGGCAGCATCGCCGGTGAGCTGCTGCTTGACCGGGTCGACCGCGAACGCGGTTCCGCCGAGGTGGAGGTGTGGATCTCTGAGGCACGCGAGGGCGCCTCGATCACCGCCTCGGCGCTGCGGTTGTTGTTGCACCACGCCTTTGGCGAATACGAGCTGCGGCGGTTGACGGCTGCGATCCCCGTCGGCGACCGTAGCGCCGCCGTGCTCTTCAGCCGCGCGGGTTTTCGCCGCGAGGGCCTGCTGCGCGGATACCGGGCAACTGCCGACTACGAGCTGTGGTCGCTGCTGGGGACCGACCGGCCTGAAGAGTCCATTTCGGACTTACCTATAGTGTCGGCGATGGACGTTCCCAGCAGTAGTAGGGGTTTCGAGCGCTCCAGCGCCCTGCAACGGCGGCTGCACGAGTTGGTGCCCGGCGGTGCGCACACCTATGCGCGAGGCTCCGACCAGTATCCGGAAGACATGGCGCCGGTCCTCGTCCGCGGCGATGGCAGCCGGGTCTGGGACGCGGACGGCAACTGCTTCATCGAGTACGGCATGGGCCTCCGGTCGGTCACCCTCGGTCATGGCTACCGTCCGGTGCTGGACGCTGTGCAGCGGGCGCTGGCCGACGGCGTGAACTTCTCCCGGCCGACCCGGCTCGAGGTGGCCGCGGCCGAGGATTTCCTGAGCTTGGTGCCCGGCGCCGACATGGTGAAGTTCGCCAAGAACGGGTCGGACGCCACGACCGCGGCGATCCGACTGGCCCGCGCGGCCACCGGCCGTGACATGGTCGCGGTGTGCGACCAGCCGTTCTTCTCCGCGGACGACTGGTTCATCGGCGCCGTCGAGATGAACGCCGGGATCCCGGAGGCCACCCGCGGCCAGACCGTCCGGTTCCAGTTCAACGACCTCGACTCGTTGCGGCTGCGGTTCGCCGAGAGCGGCGGCCAGATCGCCTGCGTGGTGATGGAGGCGGCGACCGCGCTGGCCGAGCCGGAGCCGGGTTTCCTGGAAGGCGTCCGTGCGCTGTGCGACGCCCACGGGTCGCTGCTCGTCTTCGACGAGATGATCACGGGCTTCCGCTGGTCGGCGAGCGGCGCCCAGTCCGTGTACGGCGTGCGGCCGGATCTGTCCTGCTGGGGCAAGGCCATGGGCAACGGATTCCCGATCTCCGCGCTGGCCGGCCGCCGGGACCTGATGGAGCTGGGCGGCCTGCGGACGGATTCGCCCCGTGTGTTCCTGCTCTCGACGACCCACGGTCCCGAGACCGTGTCGTTGGCGGCGTTCCGTGCGGTGGTCAAGGCGTACACCGAGGGGGACCCGATCGGCGTGATGGAGCGTCGCGGCACGGCGCTGGCGGAGGGCGTGAACGCCGCCGCCCGTGAGCTGGGCCTAGCGGAGTACGTGGCCGCGATCGGCCGGCCGTCGTGCCTGGTGTTCGCCACCCGTGACGAGGACGGCCGCCCATCTCAGCCGTATCGGACGTTGTTCCTCCAGGAACTGCTCCGCCGAGGTGTGCTGGGGCAGTCGTTCGTCATCTCGGCCGCGCACACGGTCGCCGACGTCGAACACACCGTTCAGGCCGTTCGCGAGGCGCTGGCCGTCTACCGCCGCGCACTCGAGGACGGCGGTGTCGATCGCTTTCTCGTGGGACGGCCGGTAGCGCCTGCGCTGCGGTCGCTCGCGTCACCACGTCAGCTGTGATGGACGAACGCCTCGCCTCTGCTTGAGCGCCGAAGCTCTCCTCGAACGCTGCATCTCTGCGCGAGTGCCGCGGCGCTGCTCGAGTGGTGAAGCATTGCTCGAGTGGTGCAGCAATGCTCGAAGGCCGACGCATTGCTCCAAGGTTGACGCGGTGCTCGTACGCCGACGCGGTGCTCGGGTGCCGGTGCTGTGCTCGTGGGCCGACGCAGGGCTCGGTTGGTCGCGCACTCGACCGCGGACAGCAATGAGGGCGCTGATCGATGGCCGGAAGATCCGGTTACGACCAGCGCCCTCGGTTGACCACCGCTGACGGTCCTCCGGCGCTGCCCCTCGTAGTGCCGGAGGAGACGTTCACCGGTAGCCAGGTTTTGGGAGCCCCGACGCCACGGGGGCAACGCGACGCCGGGGCCGGCCCCCGACCTGACCGGGCGCGGTCGGCAGGTCGGGAAGATCCGGGACGTCGGGGGAGGGTCGTCGCCCGCGGCATGACACAACCGGGAGGACGTGCTCGACACGATCGCCATGCGCGGCGGTGACCCACTGTTTGGGGGCATCCCCGGGCCCGGATCAGCTCGGCACGGCCGCGAGAGGGCACAAGGGTGCCCTGCGGCCGTTGGCGCGGTCAGTCAGGTGACGTGCTGGGCAGGCCGGGAACGCCGTCGCTCACGCGCTTGGCGCTGTGCTCGTCGGTCGTGGAGCCGGGGCTGGGGCGGAAGCCGGTGCCCGGCGGTGTGATGTCGGCGATGCCGTTGGCGCTGCCGAGGTCATGGCTGGCGGTGCCGCCGGTGGACGGCGTGGAGACGGGCTGTGAGGCCGGCTGCTGAAGCGGCAGCTCGATGGGATTGCGCGGCAGGTCGGGAACGACACCGGTGGGCGAGCCCATGGACGGCTCGGTCGACTTCGAGGCCTGCTGACCGCCGTCGCGGCTCACCGGCGTCGGGGCCGACTGGGCGACATGGACCGGCGCCGGCGGGACTGCCGGCGGCGGCTCGGGCGCCTGAGGTGTGGTCTTGGTCGGGACGGTGACAGTCGTCGAGCCCGTCCAGGTGTTGTCGCCACCGGAGTCGGAACCGGTACCGGACGCACCCTGCCCGATGGAGACAGAGCTGCCGTCGCCGGACGAGGATGACTGTGGCGGCCCGCCCGGATTCGCGGTGCCGGCGGCGGAGCCGCCGTCGTCCGCGGGCGGCTGGATGACCGAGACGCCGCCCGGCAAACCGACGTGGTGGTGGCCGCCGAGCCCCTGGAGCAGGCTGGTGACCAGGTCGGACATGTCCGTTTGGAGCGTGTTGGCGATCGTGTTCGCCGATGGCGCGTCCGACGAGGTGGCCGCGTTGGCGACGGCGGAGCCGAACACGATCGCCAGCAGCGTCAGACCGCCGGTGACGGCGGCGCGGATGACGGCAGCGCGCAGCGCGGAGCCGGTGCACCGCACCGCACTCGTGCTGGCCACTGTCACCACCACCGTCCGCCCTGTCGGCCGAAAACGTTCACGTTGTCGGACTCGGCGATGAGACATGTTTAGCACCGCGATCTCGATTTGCACATGTGCTCGTCGCCGACCACCCGGTTAGGCGGCAGGTCCGTCGCTGTCCGGGTTCAGTCTCGCACAACGTGGCAACTGTGTGTCGCCATCTGCGGGCCGCCACTCGTTTGAGGGTTTTCGGCCATGCGGTGGATCCGATCCGGCCGCCGCCGCTTCTAACCCTCGACCAACTCGCCTACGGGGAGGACCGAGTGCAAGTCAACACATCGTCGGGGACGTCCGAGGCCGATCTGCTCGCCGCCGCCGAACAAGGGGATCGGGCGGCGTGGAGCGAACTCGTGGCCAGGCACACGCCAACCGTCTGGGCTGTTGCCAGAGCGCATCGGCTGAGTCGCACTGATGCGGCGGACGTCGTGCAGAACACCTGGCTGACATTGATCGAGAATATGAAAGGAATTCACAATCCGGCCCGGCTGTCGGCCTGGTTGTCCACCACCGCTCGTCGGCACTCGCTGCGCGCGCTCGCGGCACGGCGCCGCGAGATACCGGTTGACGAGCCACGATCGGACAGTCTGGTCACCGAGGCGGCCGACGTCGACGTCGTGCAGGAAGGCTGGAACGCCGCGCTGTGGAAGGCGTTCGGTCAGTTGTCCGACCACTGCCAGCGGGTGCTGAGGGTCTTGGTGCACTCGCCGGAACTGTCGTACGAGCAGGTGGCCGCCTCGGTCGGCATTGCGCCGGGCAGCGTCGGTCCGACAAGGGGGAGGTGCCTGAGCGAACTGCGGCGAAAGGCGGCGTTGGCGGGTCTGTTCGAGGAGGGTGTGCGATGAAGCATGTGCATGTGCATGTGTCGGTGTGGGGACTGCTCGGGCAAGCGGATCGCGCCGTGCTGAACCAACTCCGTGTGCTGCTGAGCGGAATCGACCCTGTTCCGCGAGAGGTACTAACGGCCGCTGCTTCACTCGGTCAGCGCATTGCGCCGTGTCGGAGGGTAATGGCGGACGTGAGTTGATCGGCTAACACGGCAATGGGGTCTCGAAACGTGTCGAGACCCCATTGTTACGTGCTGTGCACTCAACCGAGCTTGCGGAGCCGTGCGATCGCCTCGTCGATTACCTCGTCGCGCTTGCAGAACGCAAAGCGCACGAGGTGCTGCCACTGCTCGGGATGATCGGTGAACACCTGCACCGGCACGCCGGCCACGCCGATGCGCTCCGGCAGCTGCCGGCACAGCTCGGCGCCGTCGGCGAAGCCGAGCGGGCGCACGTCCGCGCACACGAAGTAGGTGCCGGCGGCCGACCGGACCTCGAAGCCGGCGTCGGCCAGGCCGGCGGACAGCCGGTCGCGCTTGCGCTGGAGGTCGTCGCGCAGCTGGTTCACCCATGCCATCTCGTTGCGCAGCGCGTACGCGACCGCGGGCTGGAACGGCGCGCCGCCGACGAACGTCAGGAACTGCTTGGCCGCCCGCACGGCCGCGACCAGCTCGGCCGGCCCGCACACCCAGCCGATCTTCCAGCCGGTGCTGTTGAACGTCTTGCCCGAGCTGGAGATGGCCAGGGTGCGCTCGTACATGCCGGGCAGCGCCGACAGCGTGACGTGCTCGCGGCCGTCGAAGATGAGGTGCTCGTACACCTCGTCGGTGATCGCGATGAGGTCGTGCTCCTGGCAGAGCCGGGCGACCTCCTCCATCTCCTGCCTGGTGAACACCGTGCCGGACGGGTTGTGCGGCGAGTTGAGCAGCAGGGCTTTCGTGCGTGGCGTCACCGCTGCTCGAAGGGCGTCGACATCGAGCGCGAAGCGGCCGCCGTCCTCGACCAGCGACACCACCTTGCGGGTCGCGCCGGCCAGCGCGACCGACGCCGCGTACGAGTCGTAGTACGGCTCGACGAGCAACACCTCGTCTCCGGGCTCGACCAGCGCGAGCAGCGACGCGGCAATCGCCTCGGTGGCGCCGACCGTGACGAGCACCTGGCTGTCCGGGTCGTACTCGGTGCCGTAGCGCGTGCGGTGCTCGGCGATCGCCTGCCGCAGCTCCGGCCGGCCGGGGCCGGGCGGGTACTGGTTGACGCCGTCGGCAATGGCGCGCTGGGCGGTCGCGAGCATCTCGGCGGGCCCGTCGGTGTCCGGGAAGCCCTGGCCGAGGTTGACGGCGCCGGTGCGGGTGGCCAGCGCGGTCATCTCCGCGAAGATCGTCGAGGTGAACGGCCGCAGTCGGGGCACGAGAGCAGGTGTACGCACATCCGGATCCTTGCCGATACGTCCCCGAAATGTCACCCGGCCGGTCCCGGATCTCCGCCGTCGCGCAGGGCGTCGACGCTCATGCGCAGGGAGAATGGAGTTGTGGAACGACTCACCGCGGCGGAGGCGGTCAAGCGCCGTGCGCTGCGCCGGATGAAGATGGTGGCCGCCGGGTTCCTCGTCCTGGCGACCGTGGTCTACGTGCTCTCCGGCATCTTCGCGGGACCGGTGTGGCTCGGTTACGTGCACGCTGCCGCCGAGGCCAGCATGGTCGGCGCCCTGGCCGACTGGTTCGCCGTCACGGCCCTGTTCCGGCGACCGCTCGGGCTGCCGATCCCGCACACCGCGCTGATCCCGAACCGGAAGAACCTGCTCGGAGCCAGTCTCGGCGACTTCGTCGGCAACAACTTCCTGTCCGAACAAGTCGTGCGGGGCAGGCTGCGGCGGGCCGAGATCAGCAAGCGGGTCGGGGCGTGGCTGTCGCAGCGGGACAACGCCCTGCGGATCACGTCCGAGCTGGCGAACGTGGCCCGTGGTGTGGTGACCGTACTGCGGGACGAGGACGTGCAGGCCGTGGTCGAGCACGCCGTCGTGCAGCGGCTGATGGCCATTCCGTGGGGGCCTCCGCTGGGCAAACTGCTGGGTCAGGTGCTGACCGACGGTTCGCACCACAAGCTGGTCGACATGCTGTGCGACCGGGCCTACGAGTGGGTCCGCGACAACCATGAGGCCGTGCAGCGGGTCGTGTCGGACCGGTCGCCGTCCTGGTCGCCGAAGTTCGTCGACTCGCTGCTGGCCGACCGTGTCTACAACGAGATCCTCGGGTTCGCCTGGTCGGTCAAGACCGACGTGAACCATCCGATGCGGGAGGCGGTGGACCGCTTCCTGATCGACTTCGCCAGCGACCTCCAGACCGATCCGATCACCATGGAGCGGGCCGAGCAGGTCAAGCACCAGGTGCTGACCCACCCCGAGGTGCAGCACCTGATCGGCACCACGTGGGAGAACGCCAAGCGCATGCTGCTGGACGCCGCCGAGGACCCGTCGAGCGAGCTGCGCAAACGGGTGCTGGAGGGTCTGCTCTCGCTCGGCCGGCGGCTGGAGACCGACGAGGCGACGCAGGACAAGGTGGAAGGCTGGCTGGAGGGTGGGGCGGCCTACGTCGTCACGCACTACCGGGCGGAGATCCTGACCTTGATCACCGACACCGTGGAGCGGTGGGACGCCGAGGAGACGTCCCGGAAGATCGAACTCCAGGTGGGCCGGGACCTCCAGTTCATCCGCATCAACGGCACCGTGGTCGGCGCCCTGGCCGGGCTGGTCATCTACGCCTGCTCCCAGCTTCTGTTCTAGGTATGGCAAGCGTTTGTCCACAGGGTGGTGGGGTTATCCACAGGCTGGTGATCGACGCGATCACCAGCGGTCGGCACCGATAAAATGGAGCTGGGCGCGCCCCCTGAGGTGGGCGGGGCTGTCTAAGTGGGCGGGCGCTGGTCATTCCTCGTAGGCCTGGCGGCTGGGTGTGGCTGTGGCTCGTGCGCCCCGCGGACTAGCCCGCGCTGGACCTTGTCGGAACCCCGCCCGAGGTGAGCTGAGCCGACACGTGAGGGTGCCCCGGGGCTCCGGCGATCAGGTCGGGGTGTCAGGAGGCGGTGCTGCGGGCGCGTTCCCGCCAGTTGCGGGCCTTCTCGCGGTTGCCGCAGACCCGCATCGAACACCAGGTGCGGGAGCGGTTGCGGGAGCGGTCGTAGAACGCCAAGCGGCAGTCGTCGGCGGGGCAGATCTTGATCCGTTCCCAGTAGCCGAGCACGGCGAGGCGGGCGGCGGCGGCGAGTACGGCGCCGAGGGCGTCGCCGGCGGTGAGGACGGGGACGCCGGCGCTGAGCTCGATGCGGATGGAGCCGTGGGGCATGCCCTCGGGGGGCGACATCGCGGCCTGAACACCGTGGTGGGCGAGCGCGACGGCCCGCAATGCGTCTCTGCTCGCCCGTGCCTTGTGAGTCGCCCCGGCGGCGCCCAGTCCACGCTCGGCGGCCCACTGTCGCCAGGTGCGCTCGTCGTCGAGCACGTCGATGGCTTCGGTCATGTTCACGGTGTTCAGGAAGGCGAGCAGCAGTTCGACGTCCCGCTCGGCGTCCCAACCGGTTTCCTGCACGGCGCGAGCGCCGGCGGCCATACCAGTCACCACTCCACTGTATGCGGCAAAGCGGTCGAGGGGGCCGAGCTTGTGTCGGAGATGGCACCTGGAGGAGACAAACGTGGCGATATGTGCAGGTCATGACGTATAACTGCGATGTATAGACCGCAGGTATACACCCGGGGTAGAGTTATCGCATGTCGATCGGACTCACCCTGCTGGGCCTCTTGGAGACGGGGCCGCGGCACGGCTACGACCTCAAGCGGGCCTACGACGAGCACTTCGGGCAGGACCGCCCGCTGCACTACGGCCAGGTGTACTCGACCCTGGCCCGGCTGCTGCGCGACGGACTCGTCGAGGTGGACGGGGTCGAGGCCGGGGAAGGGCCCGAGCGCAAGCGCTACGCGATCACGACGGCCGGCGTCACCGACGTCAACGAGTGGCTGGTCACGCCGGAACGGCCCGAGCCGTACCTGCACAGCAACCTGTACACGAAGGTGGTGCTGGCCCTGATGTCCGGTCGCAGCGCGGCCGAGGTGCTCGACGTGCAGCGGGCCTCACACCTGGAGACGATGCGCGCCCTGACCCGCCGGAAGCTGGCCGGTGATCTCGCGGATCAGCTCATCTGCGATCACGCTTTGTTCCACCTGGAGGCCGACCTGCGCTGGCTCGAGCTCACCGCGGCCCGGCTCGACCAGCTGGCGGAGGAGGTTCGGTGACGGACGCGGGGCTGTTGCTGGAGGCGACGGATCTGCACAAGTCCTTCGGGCCGACGCCGGCGCTGGACGGCGCCGGCATGCGGTTGTGGGCGGGCGAGGTGGTCGCCGTGATGGGCCCGTCCGGCTCGGGCAAGTCGACGCTGCTGCACTGCCTGGCCGGCATCATCCGGCCGGACAGCGGCACCGTGTCCTACCGGGGCGAGGAGTTGAGCTCGTTGCCCGATGTCGCCCGGAGCGAGCTGCGGCGTACGGACTTCGGCTTCGTCTTCCAGTTCGGTCAGCTCGTCCCGGAGCTGACCTGCCTGGAGAACGTGGCGTTGCCGCTGAGGCTGGGCGGAATGCGCCGCCGCGAGGCCGAGCGGTCCGCGACCGAGTGGCTGGCCCGCCTTGAGGTCGCCGAGGTCGCGGACAAGCGACCGGGCGAGACCTCGGGCGGTCAGGGGCAGCGCGTGGCGGTGGCCCGGGCACTGGTCACGGGGCCGAAGGTGGTCTTCGCGGACGAGCCGACGGGCGCCCTCGACTCGCTCAACGGCGAACGTGTGATGAGGCTGCTGGTCAACGCGGCCAAGGAGACGAACGCGGCGGTTGTGCTCGTGACGCATGAGGCCCGCGTCGCCGCCTATTCGGACCGTGAAGTCGTCGTGCGCGACGGCAAGACCCGTCAGGTGGAGCTGGCTCAGTGACCCGACCGCGGTCGCGTCGGAGTCTGCCCAGTCGAATACGCCAGTGGTGGAGCGACCTGATGTTGGGGGCGCGCCTCGCGATCGGCGGGGGCAGGGCAGGGTGGGGCCGGCTGGCGCTGACGGCGGTCGGTGTCGGCCTGGGCGCGGCCGTGCTGCTGGCCGCGACCTCAGTGAGCCACATGCTGCAGGCGCGTGACGATCGTGGCTACGCGAGGGGCATCCCCTCAGGCGAGCTGAAATCGCCGGCTCTCTTGGGCGTCGATCCGGTCTATGCAGCCATGCGGCAAAGCCAGTTCGACGGTCGCAACCTCACCGGGCTCATCGTGCAGAAGACCGGCCCGAACGCGCCGTTGCCGCCTGGGGTCGACCGGCTGCCGGATGCCGGGGAGGTCGTGCTTTCCCCGGCGTTGAAGGAGTTGTTGAGCTCGCCGACCGGCGAGCTGTTGCGGCCGAGGTTCGCCGATCGCGTCGTCGGAACCATCGATCCGGTCGGGTTGGCCGGACCGCACGAGCTGTTCTTCTACGTCGGCGTGCCCACGGTGTCGGGGCAGTTCGGTGCGACCGAGGTGTACCGGTTCGGCGTTCCCAGCTCGCCGAGAACCCTGGATGGGTTGCTGTGGCTGCTGATCGTGCTCGGCACGGCGGCACTGCTCCTGCCAGTGATCGTGTTCGTCGCGACCAGCACCAGACTCGCTGCTGCGGCAAGGGATCGGCGGCTGGCGGCCCTGCGGCTGGTTGGCGCGGACGGGGAACAGGTACGGCGGATCGCCGCCGGCGAGGCCTTCGTTGGCGCAGTTGTCGGGCTGGTCATCGGCATGGCGCTTTTCCTGGCCGGTCGAACGGTTGTGCCCAGCATCGACGTCACCGCGTTGCAGGGTGGCATCTTCGTCGAAGACATTCGTCCTGAATGGACGCTCGTGGCGCTGATCGTCATCGCGGTGCCGTTGCTCGCGGTCGGGATCGCGGTGTTCTCGTTGCGGCGAGTCATGATCGAGCCGTTGGGGGTCGTGCGGCGCGCCCGCGATCAGCGGCGCAAGCTGTGGTGGCGGTTGGCGCCGCCGGTGCTGGGGATCGCATTGCTGGCCACTCAGGGCGGCCGGCTCGGCGGAGGCCTCGAAGGCAGCTCGCAGCTGCCGGTCTCGGCCGGCATCGTGTTGCTTCTGTCTTCGGTGCCGTTGGTGCTGCCGTGGATCGTGGAACGGTTCGTGTCGAAGCTGGGCGGCGGATCGCCCGCTTGGCAGCTCGCGGTCCGACGGCTGCAACTGGATAGCGGAACGCCGGCGCGGGTGGCTGGCGGGGTGGCGGTGGTGCTGGCCGGCGCGATCGCGCTGCAGACGGTGTTCATCCCGGCCGAGAGTCGTTACCAGCCCGCCGACGCACGGCCGCCGTCGGTGTCGGTGAACATGGCCAACGCCGGCCTCGAACAAGCGCTGGCGCTTGGAGCCACGTTGCGCAAGATGCCGGGAGCGGAGACGGTCACCGTCTCCGTCACGGTCCAGTTGGTCAGCGCCGACGGTCGCGACGGGATCGCGATGCAAGTCGGAACCTGTGACGAGCTGGCGCGGCTGACCGCGATCGAGCAGTGTCGTGACGGCGATCTGTTCACCGCCGCCAAGCCGGAGAACGGCGAGTTCGTGCCGACCAGCGGTGAACGTGTCCTGGTCGCCGCCGACGCGCCGGGGCGGAAGCAGTCGAAGTTGGTGGAATGGACGGTGCCGGCCTCCGTCCGACCGACCCACGCGCTCACGAGCGAGACCGGTGCCGTCTACGCCACGCCGGCCGCGCTCGCCGGCATCACGGAGCCCGCGGCCAATGCGTTCGCACACGTGCAGCCGAAGTCGAACGACGCCAACTTCGTGGAGTACGTGCGCAATGCTCTGGTGCCGTTCGGGTGGAGCGCGTACGCGTTCGCGGTCACGGACGGGATCGACAGCACGTTCACGTTGATCGGGCGTGTGCTCATGATCGGCTCGGTGATCACGCTGCTGCTCGCGGCGGCGAGCCTGCTGGTGGTGGCGTTGGAGCAGATCCGTGAACGACGACGAGCGCTCGCGGTCCTCGCGGCGAACGGCGTCCCGCGGATCGTGCTGGCGAGGTCGCTGCTGTGGCAGACGGCAGTGCCGATCGCGATCGCCGTGGTCGTCGCCGTGGCGTCGGGCCTGGTGTTGGCCGGCCTGCTCCTGTACGTCACCGGGCAGCGGCTCGCATTCGACTGGACCACCATCGCGGTCTTCGTGGCCGCCGCGATCGTCGCGGTCCTGGCCAGCGCCGGCTGCACCCTGCCGTCGCTTTGGCAGGCGGCCGCCGCGGAAGGACTGCGCGACGAGTGACGCGGTGGTGGTGCGCCGACGCACTGCACCACCGCGCGATCACCTCACCAGAGCGCGATCGCTGTACGAGCGAGCAATCACTGCGCCACTACGCGAGCAATGCAGCAGCGAGTCACCAGTGGACCAGTGCGCGATCCCTCGAGCATCGCGCAAGCGCTGCTGCATCGCGCAAGCTGTGCAGCAGTGTGCGATCACTCCAGCAGTGCACAAGCGGTGCAGCAATGCGTGAGCATTGGAGCAGTGCGCAAACAATGCACTTTGCGTTCAGCGAAGTGCATTGTTGCGGCTCTGCTCGAGCGCGGAATCCTTGGCGAGGTGATCCTGGATTCGAGCGTGGCGGAACTGGTAGCGAGCGCCGACCTGGCGCAGGACGCCCAGCTTGTGGGCGTCCTCCAGGAACTCCAGCAGCCGGTACGGCAGTCGGCCGCGCATCGCCAGCCACGCCCGCGCCACGGTGAACCACCACCAGTTGCGAGACATCACCGCGAGCACGAACCCGAGCAGTGCGCCGGCGCTGAAGCCGAGCCACACCATTCCGGTACGGCCGGCGCCGAACAGCAGCGCCGCGGCGGAACCGACGCCGACGCCGAACACGAGGCAGACCAGACCGACCAGCGCGCGATCCCGGGACATCGTCGCCTCCGGACTCGGCGGCCGGCTCAGCTCCACCGGGCTGCCGAGCGAGAACCGCAGCGCCGTCGCGATCGCCACGCTGAGCCCGGAGATCAGACCCGGGTCCGCGCCGAACATCGCGCCGAACACCAGGCCGACGGCGGTGCCGCTGACCAGGCTCACCACCAGCATGCTCCGGGCCGCGCCGAACCGGACCGAGGCCGAGGCATTGCGCCCCTTGGATGTCGCGTTCACCAAGGTCCCGACGCTGACCAGGCAGCCGGCGCTGGCCCCGGTCCACGAGGCGACGTCCAGCACCGTCAACTTGTTCACCAGCGCGACCATCATGCCGACGCTCAGGGCCGTGAGCAGTCCCAGCGAGACGGCGCCGAGCACGGTCAGCCAGTAGCGGTGCACCAGCCGACGGAGCTCCCACCACGGGAGTTCACGTTGCTGCATCCGTGCGGCGAGGAACTCCAGCCACATCTTCGCCTGCTCCGGCCGCCAGTGATCGGACGTCATCGGCAGGTGCTCGGCGTCCTCCTCCGGGAACAGCGACGGCACCAGTTCGTCGAGCAGGAACTCCTCGATCGTCGCGCGGTCGGGGAAGCGGTTGGGGTCGAGCAGTTCCGTGGGGTTGGTGGCAACCTCCGCGTACTTGGTCCTGGTGAGCCACACCATCAGCGGACTGCCCAGGGCCGCGGCCAACGGGCCGTTCGGGTCGTGCCGGAGTTGGAGCAGCAGCGGTTCCCAGCGGGACGCCGCGACCCGGCTCGAACTGCCGCGCAGCACCTCGGCGAGCGCTTCCTCGGCGACGGACTCCAACTCGACGACGTGGGCGTTGCGCAGGGGGCCGGTCTTCGCCACGGTCGAGGTGTACGCGCGCCGTCGGGACGTCAGCACCACTGGTGTGGCCGGCGGCATAGCGCGGTCGATGCCTTGCAGTGCCGAGATCCTCAGGTTGGCGGGGACCTCGTCGAAGGCGTCCAGGATCGGCAGGATGCGGCGCTGCTCGATGAGCAGGTCGGCGGCGTAGCTGCCGTACAGCTCGATGTTGCGCAGCGCCGGGTAGTCGTCGCGCAACCGCTGGGTCATCCAGGTGCGCAGGTCGACTCGCGGGTTCCACGCGCCCAACGGCAGCACGAGCGGCAGCGGGTCGTTCGGCGCGGCGTCCTCGAGCAGACCGAGCGCGAGCAGCGTCGCGAACGAGCTCTTGCCCGAGCCCGCCGGACCGAGCACCACCAGCCGCCGGCTCGGTAGACGCCGGTACCACGGAACGAGCTCGTCGATCGAGCCGCTCAACGACGCCGGCTGGCACTTCGGGTCGGCGAGCTCGGACGCCGCCGCCGACCACGTCACGTTCAGCTGGCACGGCCGCAGCAGCTCCCGCAGCTCCGCCTCGACCCGGAGCTGGCTGATGGTCGCGGTGGCGAGCGCGCGGGTGGCGGTCGCGAGCTGGTCGGTCGTGCTCGGCGCGGTCGCGCCGGAATGCCGCAGCCACGGGTCGAGCAGTCCGATCAACACGATGAACAGCACCACCACCGCGCCCAGCCAGGTGGTCGGGTTCACGCCGTCCTGCGTCCACACCAGGCCGACCGTCGCCAGCAGGGCGATCAGCACACAGGCGACGACGACGGCACGCTGCCGGTAGATGGACACGACAGCATCATGACCGACCTGCCGTTACCCCGTGTCCGGATCTGGTGGCGCGTCGTCACCTCTCATGCTGAATTGTTAGGCACTCACGGTGATTTCGGCCCTCGTGTGATCAGCTCCGCCCGATCTCCGCGACGTGGTCGATGCTGGCCAGGTCGTCCTCGTCGTCGGTGACGTCGGCGGCGAACCACGCGTCGAGAATCTCGTCGAGCAGCGGCAGCGAAGTCGTGCGCAGGCTCAGCGCCAGCACGTTGGCGTCGTTCCAGCGGCGGGCGCCCTGCGCTGTGTACGAGTCGGTGCACAGCGCCGCGCGCACGCCGGCGACTTTGTTCGCGGCGATCGACGCGCCGGTGCCGGTCCAGCAGCACACCACGCCCTGATCAGCGCGGCCCTCGGCCACGTCGCGGGCCGCCGCCTCGCTGGCGCGGGCCCAGTCGTTGGACTCGTCGTCGTTGAGCGCGCCGTGCACGAGCACCTCGTGGCCACGCTTGCGCAGTTCCTCGGCGATGTCGGCGCCGATCCCGTCGAGCATGTCCGCGGAAACCGAGATCTTCACCGGGCACACGCTACTCACCCCGCCACACGCCGGGAACGTGTCCCGCTAGTCCAACGGCCACCGGTGCGGAGAGTCGGGACGGTCCAGCCAGAACTCCTGCCCCTCCGGGCCGACGGTCAACCCGAAGCGCTCGCGCGGCGGCTGGTCGAGAGCGCGCCACTGTTCGTGCGCTGCTTCCGCAATGCTCCAAAGTTCACGCGGTCCTCCTTCGCGCACGCTGTGCCGCGAGTAGCACGCCCACGAGCCGTCGGGATGCGCCAGCCAGGTGTCGCCGTGCGCGCCCGACCATGCGATGACGTGCGGCAGCATCAGTCCGGCGAAGAACTCGAACTGTTCGGCGGACCGCAACAGCCGGGTCGCCGTCAGGTCGGTCGGCCGTTGCGGCGCTTGGGCACCGCGCACCCGGTCGACGAGATCGTTCACGTTCGGGCCGCGATGCGCGCGCAGTGGCATGAAGCGACCGTCCTCGGCGAGCACCCGGCCGGTGGCGTGGCGTTCGCCGTCCGGCACGAGTTTGATCAGCCCGGCGCCGATCTGCCGGTTGAGCGTTGTCACGATGTGCCCGCCGGGCGCCGTCTGTTCCACCCACGCCAGCGGAATCGTCGACACCGAGCAGGTGCCCAGAACCCGGTCGTAGGGGGCGTTGGCCGGGTAGCCGCGCGCGCCGTCGGCGGCCGCGCAGGTCGGGTGGAATCCGCATGCCGCAAGGTGTTTCGCCGCGCGGGCGGCAATCGCCGGGTCGACGTCGATGGTCGTGACGCGGTGCTCGCCGAGCCGGTGGCACATCAGCGCGGCGTTGTAGCCGGTGCCGGCGCCGATCTCCAGCACGCTGTCGCCGGTGCGGACGTCCAGCGCGTCCAGCATGATCGCCATGATCGCCGGCATGCTGGACGAGCAGGTCGGGGTGCCGACGACAGGGCCGGCCCGAGCGGATTCCCGCCGCGACTCGTCGCCGTCGAGCTGGGTGACCGCGACCCGATTGCGGTAGACGGTCCGCAGCCATTCCGGGTCGTCCTCGGTGATCAGCGTCCACCTGCCGTTGGTCAGCTGCTCGAACAGCCAGGGCAGGAACGCGTGTCGCGGCACGTCCTCGAACGCGGCGCGCCAGCCGGGATCGAGCGGCAGACCGTCGTCGACCAGCTGGTCCACCAGGCGGCCGCGAAGCCTGCGCGCCTCGCGTTCGAGGTCGGCACGCACAGGTCGACACGGTAGTCGGGTGTGACAGCAAGCACGCGGCAACTGCAAGCACTGCGCTTGCAGTAGCTAGCACTCGGGCGTAGCGTTGGTCGTGCAGGGAGGCGGGATGGACAAGAAGAGCAGCGTCGACCAGGCCGTGGAAGCGGTCGCCGACCTGGGACGGGACATCGGCGACTACATCCGCGAGCAACGCAACAACGCACAGATCTCGTTGCGCCAGTTGGCCAAGCTCGCCGGCGTGTCCAACCCCTACCTGAGCCAGATCGAACGGGGCCTGCGCAAGCCCAGCGCGGAGATCCTGCAACAGATCGCCAAGGGGCTGCGGATCTCGGCCGAGGCACTGTACGTGCAGGCCGGAATCCTTGAGCAGCGCGTCGGCGGCGCGGTGGTGGACGCCGTGCTCGCCGATGCCGAGCTCACCGAGCGGCAGAAGCAGGTGCTGCTCGACGTCTACGAGACCTTCCGGCGGGAGAACGCCAGCAGGCGAGCCGCCGACGTAACCGAGGACACCGAGGAGTGATCCAGATGCCGACCCTTCCCACTACCGAGGACGTCCGCAAGGCGGGCGAGCAGGTTTCCGCCGCCCTCACCGCCGTCCTGGAGCAGGCCAAGACGCCGCTGCTGGCCGCGCTCGGCGCCGGCGACCTCGCCGGCAAGGCGCTGACCGAGGCCCTGGCCAAGGCCCGCACCCAGGTCAACGAGCGCGCCGAGGCCGCCCGCACCGCCGCTGACGACCTGTCGGGCCTGCGCGAGAAGCTGGACCCGTCCGAGCTGCGCAAGCTGGTGGAGACCTACACGACCGCCGCCTCGAACCTGTACACCTACCTGGCCGAGCACGGCGAGGAGACGCTGGAGAAGCTGCGCGAGCAGCCGCAGGTCAAGATCGTGCTGGACCAGGTCGGCGACCTGCAGAACCGCGCCGACGACGTGCTGGGCCAGATCGCCCGCCGCACCCGCTCGGTCGGCGAGAAGGCCGCCGAGGACGTGGAGCAGGCGGCCGAGGACATCGCCGAGGCCGTGGTCGAGGCCGGTGGCGACGTCGCCGCCGAGACCCGCAGCGTGACCCGCAAGGCCGCCAACAAGGTGTCCGCGCCGCGCAAGCCCGCCGCCGAGAAGGCCGAGAAGCCGGCCGACGAGACGCCCGAGGCCTGATTCGACACCGTAGCCGGGCACGTCCGACCGGGCGTGACCCGGCTACGTCATTCCCGAGGATCCCCTCCGGGACGTAGGGTGGCAGCGTGACGCACGGGCTCGACTTCTGGATCCTGTTCGCGATCTGGTGCGCAGGCATGCCGGTCGGCGCCTTCGCATTCCTGCATGCGCTGGTCCAGCGCGCGGACGCCTACACGGCAGCGGATCGCATGACCAAGCTCGCCTGGTCGCTGATCACCGGCGGCGGCCTGGCTGCGCTTTACCTGTTCCAGCCGCAGGGCAGCACCTTCATCCTGTGGATGGCGGCGCTGGTCGCGGTGCTGGTCTACATCGTGGACGTGCGGCCGAAGCTGAACGAGGTCCAGCGCGGCAACCGGTGGTGACCGGCTCGCTGCCTAGCGGCCTGCGCTGGCAGGGCTACGGCAGTGGGACCCCGGTCACACTCGTGGCGCCCGGTCTGGGTGCCACTCCCGGCGAGGCCCGCATCCCGGCGTCAGGTTTGTCCGGTACGAGGGTGGTTGTCACGTTTCCCTCGCACGGCGAGGCGGCGGATGCGCCGGCCGGCTACTGGACGTATCCCACCATCAGCGCCGACCTGGAGCGTGTCGCCGACGAGGTCGGCGCCCGCCGAGCGGTGGGTGTGTCGATGGGCGCCGGCGGTCTCACCGCGTTGTTGACACGGCGACCTGACCGCTTCGACCGCATCGCCCTGCTGCTGCCAGCGGCCCTCGACAAGCCGAGGGCGACGCCGGCGATGTGGGCGTTCGAGCAGCTCGCCGACGCCGTGGAGGCCGGCGACGTGGACGGCTTGCGTGAACTCGTCGCCGCCGAGATGCCCGCCGGCTTTGGCGTGGGGGAGCACATTTCGAGCAGAGCTGACGCATTGCTCCGGCTCGGCGGCGCCCTGCGAACCCTCCCGGAGCAGACGCCGACGAATGATGCGGCATTGCTCCATCGCGTCAGCGCTGCGGCATTGGTCATCGGCGCCGTCGGCGATCCGATGCATCCCGAGCAGGTCGCCCGCGATGTCGCGGCGGCGCTGCCGAACGGCCGGCTGGAACTCATCGACTCGCCCGCGCCGCTGATCACGCACCGTCGCGAGGTGCGGTCGCTGCTCGCCGACTTCCTCGCTGACTAATGTGACGCCATGACGCAGTGGAGCATTGCCGGCACATTGCTCGTGGAGCCCGTCCTTGCTCGACCGGAGCTGCTCGCCGAGCCGGTACTGGCCGCGGTCCGGGCGATGGACGCCGCCGACGTCGAGCGCGTCGGCGTTACGGAAATCGATCCGGAGCTGGCCGACACTGCGGCGTTCTGCGAGCACTACGGCGCGTCCCTGGCGGCGTCGGCCAACTGCGTGGTCGTCGCCGGCAAACGGGCCGGGGAGCTCCGGTACGCCGCCTGCATGATCTTGGCGACGACGCGGGCCGACGTGAACGGCGTGGTCAAGCGCCGTCTCGACGTGCGCAAGGCATCGTTCGCGCCGATGGACGACGCCGTCGGTCTGACCGGCATGCAGTACGGCGGGATCACGCCGATCGGGCTGCCCTCCGACTGGCCACTGCTGGTGGACACCCGTGTGGCGGCCGCGCCGGAACTGATCATCGGTAGCGGCATCCGCGGCGGCAAGCTGCTCGTCCCGGGCGACCTGCTGGCCAAGCTCGCCGGCGCCGAGGTGATCGAGGATCTGGCCGGTTGACCCGGCGCTGCTCCTGATCAAGGGTCCGGCCGGCTGACGCGGCGTCCACCCCGGTCGGGGCCAGGCTGACCGACTCGGTGACGCTCCTGGTCGAGGGCGTGGCCGCCTGGTCCAGCGCCGCTTCTGATTGAAGGCGTGGCCGAGTGGTCCACGCCGTCCCCTGGTTCGGAGGGCTGATCGGTGCCGCTCAGAACACGACCGTGCGGTTGCCATGCACGAGGACCCGGTCCTCCAGATGCCAGCGCAGCCCGCGGGCCAGCACCACCTTCTCGATGTCCCGGCCCTTGCGGACCATGTCCCGGTCCGAGTCGCTGTGACTGACCCTGATCACGTCCTGCTCGATGATCGGCCCCGCGTCCAGCTCCGCGGTCACGTAGTGGCAGGTCGCGCCGACCAGCTTCACGCCGCGGGTGTGGGCCTGGTGGTAAGGCTTCGCGCCGACGAACGACGGCAGGAAGCTGTGGTGGATGTTCACCGCGCGGCCGGCCCAGGCCATGCACAGCTCGTGCGGCAGGACCTGCATGAACCGGGCCAGCACGATGGCGTGCGGCTGGTGGGTGTCGACCAGTTGGCGCAGCTGCGCGAACGCGCCGGCCTTGCTCTCCGGGTCGCCGACCGGGAAGGGCACGTGGTGGAACGGGATGCCGTGGGCCTCGGTGATGCCGGCGAGGTCCCGGTGGTTGCCGATCACCGAGGTGATGTTGACGTCCAGCTCGCCGGAGGCCACCCGGCCGAGCAGGTCGTACAGGCAGTGGCCCTCCTTCGACACCAGGACCACGGCCCGCTTGCGCTCGCCGGTGTCGGTGACCCGCCAGTCGACCCGCGGCCCTAGCTCGCGCGCCACCCCGGCGAACCGGGCACTGAGCTCCCGCACGTCGAACGGCATCGAGGAGGCCAGCACCTCCTGCCTGGTGAAGAACCAGTTCGTGCTCGGGTCCGTGTGGTAGGCGGCTTCCACGATCCAGCCGCCGAACTCGGCCAGGAAACCGGCGATCTTGGCGACGATGCCGGTGCGGTCGGGGCAGCCGAGGCTGATCACGTAGCGGCGTTCGGTGGAGGACACAACCGTTGATTCTGGCAGAGACCACGGGGAAACGACGGCGGCCGGAAATCGACGGGTCGATGGTGGCGACAACACTGGTCGTCGGTGACGACGGCGATGCCCGGCCGGTCCCGAACCGACAGGCACACGGCGTCGGCGGCACCGGCGACCGCGGCACGGGCTCGGTGCCCAGAGGCACTCAGCCCAGGTCATCGGCGTGCACATTGCTCAACGGTGTGTGCCTTGCTGGACGGTGTGTGCGTTACTCGACTGCGTGCGCTCTGCTGAAGGGCGTGCGCATTGCTCGACCGCTTGCGCTCTGCTCATCGGCGCGCGCCTTGCTCAACGGTGTGTGCCTTGCTGAACCGCGTGTGCCTTGCTCAAGCGCGTGCGCATTGCTCGACGGCGTGCGCACTGCTCGAGTGCGTGCGTTGCTGATCGGCGCGCGCCTTGCTCGGCCGTGTGTGCATTGCTCGTGTGCCAACGCGGTGGTCCAAAGATGCGTCCCCCCGCGATCGGCGACATCCGTCCATGCACTCGAGGAGGGCTCGAACGAGGGCGTCGCGCGCTAGCCCATCTCGGCCGGGGCCACCGCTGACCAGGGGAACGTGATCTCGCCGAGCCGCCAACGCCGCCGGCCGTCGAGCACCGGCCAGCCACGCTCGGCCATCAGTCGGCAGGTCTCGACCCAGCGAGCGCGCGGTCCGAAGGGCGCGTACGGAGCGGCGGTCGCCCAGTTGTCGTCCAGGGCGGTGAGCAGCTCGTACACCCGCTCACCGGGCACGTTGCGGTGGATCAAGGACTTGGGCAGCCGCTCGGCGACGTCCGAGGGGGTCGTGATGTCCGAGGGCTTGCACGCGATCGTGAACGTCAGCGGCCCGGTCTCGTCGAGCAGCACCCAGCAGCACCGGCGGCCGATCTCGTCGCAGGTGCCCTCGACGAGCAGCCCACCGGGCGCGAGCCGGCCGCGAAGGCCGTCCCACGCCTGGAGCGCGTCCGCCTCCGAGTACTGCCGCAGCACGTTGAACGCGCGCACCAGCACCGGACGGAGGCCGGCGAGCTCGAAGCCGCCGCGCCGAAACGTGAGCAGCGGCGGATCGGCGGCGTACTCGGCCGCCGCGACCCGCTCCGGATCCAGTTCGAGGCCGACCATCCGCAGGTCGGGGCGCACGACCCGGAGCCGTGCCGCCATCTCGACGGTCGTCACCGGCGTTGCTCCGTAGCCGAGGTCCACGAGCAATGCGTCAGCATTGCTGGAGAGCGCGCGCCGAACAGCAGCGCTGCCGACCATCCAGCGGTCGACGCGGCGCAGCCGGTTCGGGTTGGTCGTGCCGCGGGTCGGCAGCCCCAGCGCGCGGGCGCGGCCGGCCGCCAGCCGTGGTTGCTTGGCCATCTGACCGGTCAGCCCTCGTGCTCGGCCAGCCACTCCGTGATGTGCTCGAACTCCCGTGAGAGCAGCTTCACGATCTGGCCGGAGACGACCTCCTCGACCTTGCCGCCGACGAACGGGATGTTGACCGCCACCTCGCCGCGCATCAGCATCGTGCTGCCGCCGGCCGGCTCGTCGGACAGCCGCATCGCGCCCTTGATGTGACCCGGAACACCCGGGATGCCGGCCTGCACGCGGCCGAGCCAGCCACCGTCGCCGTTGCGGTCCCACTCCTCTGTGCGCTCGATCACGAGATCGCCCTTGAGGAAGGCGCGGACCGCCGAGGGCAGCTCGGTCGCCGGCACCCCGTGCCGCAGTCGCAGGTTCACCTTCTCCCCGTCGACCCGGTGCTCGAGCAGGGTGGCGTTGGTGCCGCCGAGCTTGCTCAAGCGGTCGCGCAGGTAGGTCGGATCCACCAGGGCAGCGTGGACCTGATCCGCGGCCCAACGGGTAGTCGCCTGGTGCTCAATGCGGCGTGCCATGTCGCGGAGGCTACCGTTGACGTCCGTGACCACCCCCCTGTCCAGCACCGAAGTGCGCACGTCCGTCCCGCTGCGCGGGCACACGACGCTGCGTCTGGGCGGTCCGGCTGCCCGTTTCCTGCCGGCCACCAGCGCATCCGACGTCGTCGACGCGGTGCGGGCCGCCGATCAGGCCGGCGAGCCGCTGCTGCTGCTCGGCGGCGGGTCCAACCTGGTCATCGCGGACGAGGGCTTCGACGGCCTGGTGGTGCGGGTCGCGACCGAGGGACGGTCGTTCGACCGGCTCGCCGACGGTCGGGTGGAGCTGACCATCGAGGCCGGCGAGGACTGGGACCGGACGGTCGCGTTCTCCGTCGAGCAGGGGCTGGGCGGCCTGGAGTGCCTGTCCGGCATTCCCGGTCAGGTCGGCGCGACGCCGGTGCAGAACGTCGGCGCGTACGGCGTGGAAATCGCCGACCTGCTGACCTCGGTCGACCTGCTCGACCGCCGCAGCGGCCGGGTGCACCAGGTGCAGGCCGAGGACCTCGGGCTGACCTACCGGTCGAGCATGCTCAAGGGGACCGACTCCGCGGTGGTGCTGCGGGCACGGTTCGGACTGCAGGACGGCGGCCAGTCCGCGCCGATCCGGTACGCGGAACTGGCTCGCCTGCTCGGTGTCGAGCTCGGCGCCCGGGTGCCGGTCGCGGCGGCTCGCGAGGGCGTGCTCGAACTGCGTCGCGGCAAGGGCATGGTGCTGGACGTCGACGACCACGACACGTGGAGCGCTGGTTCGTTCTTCACCAACCCGATCGTCGATGACGAACAGTTGCCGGGCGTGCTGGCCAAGGTCGCCGAGCGGGTCGGCGCGGACGCGACGGTGCCTCAGTACCCGGGCGGTCCGGGGCGGACCAAGTTGTCGGCGGCGTGGCTGATCGAGCGTGCCGGGTTCGGCCGGGGCTACCAGGCCGCCGACGGGCGGGTTTCGCTGTCCGGCAAGCACACGCTCGCGCTGACCAACCGAGGCGAGGCGACCACCGCGGACCTGTTGGAACTGGCCCGTGAGGTGCGGGACGGCGTGCTGACGGCGTTCGGCGTGCGGCTCGTCGCGGAACCGGTGATGGTCGGCTGCCGGCTCTGACCTGGAACAACCCGTTCGGCCGCAGCTGAACGAGTGACAATGAGTCATCTGACACTCACCCCGCGTGTTTTCATGAGTTGTAGGGCAATACGCGCGGAGGAGGTCGCCATGACCAGCGCGGACGAGTTGGTGCGGTCCGGGATCCGGCCGGTCAAGCGGCGTGTCGAGGTCGATCTGCTGTCCCGTCGCGGTGTTGTCGGCGTCGACATCGGTGAGAAGGTGACCGCCGGCCGGCGCACCGGACAGGTCGGGATCGTCGTGTACGTCCGGCAGAAGCACCCCGTCGGCCGGGTGCGGCCGGCGGACCTGGTGCCGTCGGAGATCGAGGGCATCGCCACGGACGTCGTCGCCGATGACGTTGTGCTGCACCGGGCTCTATTGGCCCGGGACGCGGAGTTCCCGCCGGCGCGCGGTGCTGAGCGACATCGCGACGTGCTTGGTGGCATCAGCATGGGCCCGTGGCGCACGGTGTTGCTCGCGCCGCCGGACGCGCCACGTCCCGGCGAGTACGCGATTGTCGGCACCCTGGGCGCCCTGGTCACCGATCGGACCGGCAACGGCCAGGTGATGGGGTTGACCACTTTTCACGCCGCGTGCGTCGACGACGCGTGGTCGGTCGGTGACGAGATGGTGCATCCGTCCCGTGTGGACAGTGGAGTTGGTCCGGATGATGTGGTCGGCGCCCTGTGTCGCGCGGCGCTGTCCGGTTCCGTCGATGGCGCCGCGGTGTTGTTGACGCCAAGGCGTTTACATCGACCATCCATTGTGGACATAGGAGCGGTGACCGGCGCCGCGGCCGCCAGGCGGGGAACCGTTGTGCGCAAACGCGGTCGTACCAGCGGGTTGACGACCGGGCGCGTCACGTCCGTCGACACCACAGTGCTGATGGACTACCGCGACGGCCTCGGCGTGCGCGTGCTGCGGGACCAGTTGCGTATCGAAGCCGTCGGCGGCGGGCTGATGGGCGACTACGGCGATTCCGGATCCGCCGTAGTCGATCCCGACAACCAGGTGATCGGCCTCTACGTGGCCGGCAATCCCTCGGGCACGGTCGCTTTCGCCAGTCCCATCGGCAAAGTGCTCGACGAGCTGGACGTCGACCTGATCACCGACTAGGCCGGTGCGTCAGTCGCGGTGGGCCCGCGTCGCCGAGGCCTGCGCCCGCGGCTTCATGACGATCTGGTCGAGGTTGACGTGCCACGGCCGGGTCACCGCGAAGGCGATGACGTCGGCGACGTCATCGGCCACCAACGGCTTCAGGCCCTGGTAGACGTTCGCCGCGCGCTCGGCGTCGCCCTCGAAGCGGACGACCGAGAACTCCGTCTCGACCATGCCCGGCAGTACCTCGGTGAACCGGACGGGCTGGCCCAGCTCCTCGGTGCGCAGGGTGCGGTGCAGCGCCGACTGCGCGTGCTTGGCCGAGGTGTAGCCGGCTCCGCCGTCGTAGAGCTCCTGCGCCGCGATCGACGTGACTGTCACCACGTGACCGTTGCCGGAGGCGATCAGCTTGGGCAGCAACGCCTTCGTCAGCCGCAGCGTGCCCAGCACGTTGGTCTCCCACATGCGGCGCCAGTTGTCCTCGTCCGCCGCGTCGACGCGCTCCAGGCCGAACGCTCCGCCCGCGTTGTTCACCAGGACGTTGGCCTCGGCGATGGCGTCGGTGAACGCTGCCACGGACTCGGCGTCGGTCACGTCCAGGGCGAGCGGCGTGCCGTCGATCTCGGCGGCGATCGCCTTGATCCGGTCGAACCGGCGTGCGCCGAGCACGACGTGGAAACCCTCGGTAGCGAGGCGGCGGGCGGTGGCCTCGCCGATGCCGGAGCTCGCGCCGGTGACGACGGCGATGGGGGACTGACTGATGGGGGCCTGGGTGCTCACGGCCCGATCCTCTCGCCTGTCCGCGCCCGGCCGCCACTGTTGGTCGGTGAGCAAGGTCACAGGCTTTGGCTGTTACCTCCTCACCGGGTTGGACGTCGTCAAGTAGAGGAGCAACGTCAGGAGGCGATGGTGGCAACGGGGACCCGCTTGAAGGCGGGGTTGGTGATCACGGCGGCGCTGGTGCTCGCCGGGTGTTCGGGCGGCGGCCTGACGCCCATCGGCGGCACTACGACGTCCGCCAAACCAGCGGCTCCCGCCGCCAAGCTGACCGGTGCCCCGATCAACGGCACCAAGGACGTGACCGTCAACATGCCGGTGACCCTCACCGCCGACGGCGGCACCATCAAGGACGTCGCCCTGGTGGACGGGACCGGCAAGCCCGTCGCCGGCAAGCCGGGGGCGGACGGCAAGACGTGGAGCAGCACCGGCCAGTTGGACTTCGGGCAGACGTACACCTACGACGCCAAGGCGCTCAACGCCGACGGCAAGGCCACCGACCTGCACGGCAGCTTCAGCACCGTCCCGCCGGGCACACTCGTCCGCGGCATGCTCAACATCGACGACGGCGGCGAGGTCGGTGTGGCCGCGCCGATCGTCCTCCAGTTCAGCGGGCACATCGATGAGAAGGCCCGGGCCGCGGTGGAAAAGGCGCTGTCCGTGCAGTCGGATCCGCCCAACACCGGTTCGTGGGGCTGGCTGCCCGACAGCGACCAGGGCTCGCGGATCCACTACCGGACGAAGGACTACTGGACGCCCGGCAGCAAGGTCAACGTGATCGCCAACCTGTACGGGGTGCCCTACGGCGGCACCGCCTACGGCAAGGCCAACTTGACGCTCGCGTTCACCATCGGCCGGTCGCAGATCGTCCGGGCCGACGTGAACACGCACAAGATGACCGTGCTGCGGGACGGCAAGGTGGTCGCCACCTACGACGCCAGCATGGGGTCCGGGGCCAGCCAGGACCGGGTGACCCGCTCGGGCACGCACGTGGTGACCGAGAAGTGGCAGGACAAGGACATGTCCAACCCGCCGTACTACGAGCACGCCCACGAGCGTTGGGCGGTGCGGATCTCCAACAACGGCGAGTTCATCCACGCCAACCCCAACACGGTCGGCGACCAGGGCAACAGCAACGTCACCCACGGCTGTATCAACCTGTCGACCGCGGACGCCCAGGCCTACTTCGGCACCGCCATGTACGGAGACCCGGTCGAGGTCACCGGCTCCGACGTGGCCCTGTCCTCCGCCGACGGCGACCTCTACGACTGGGCGATGGGCTGGGACCAGTGGCAGGCCCTCTCCGCACTGCACTGACCGTCGTCGACGGCGGCACCACTGTTTGACAGTCTTGGCCCGCATGTAAAGCGCCGACGCTGCCGGAGAGCTGTCGCCTTGCTTGACAGCATCGACCGTCGTGTAAAGCGGGAGCGCTGTTGGAGTGCGTCCGCATCGCTCGAATGCTGCCGCGCTGCTGGAGAGTCGCCGCATTGCTCGACTGCCGCAGCGCTGGTTGATCGCCACCGCGCTGCTGGAATGACGCCGCGTCGTTGCAATGCGGCGCTCTTCTGCAGTGCTGCGGCGTTGCTCGAATGCTGCTGCGTTGTTGGAGCGCCGGTGCGGTACGGGAGCGGTGTCGGGCTCGAGCAGAGTAGCGGCGGTGCTCGAATGCGGTAGCGGTGCAGGAGTGCTGAGGCGTTGTTCTGGTGTGGGGGTCGTGGCTGTTGGGGAACGCGCTGGTGGGGGGACTGGTCACTGGTGGCGGGAAGAGGCGCGGCCGGTGGGATGTTGACGACGTTGTGAGGGTGACGGCTGCGGACGGGACCGAGCTCGCCTGCCACGTGTCGGGACCGGAGGATGCGCCACCTGTGGCGCTGGTCCACGGCTGGGCGGCAGCGGCGAGTAGCTGGGGCGATGTCGGCGCCGGGCGGTTGCGAACGATTGCAGTCGACTTGAGGGGACATGGCGACTCCGGCCGGTCGGCCGAGGGGCACCGCTCCGGTCGGCCGGTGGGCGGTTACCGCGATTCGGAAACCTGGGCGGGGGACGTCGCGGCGGTGCTCGAGAGTGTCGGCGCACCGGTGGTGCTGGTGGGCTGGTCGTATGGCGGGCTGGTCATCACCGACTACCTGCGTCATTACGGGACTGCCGGGGTCGCCGGCATCGTGTTGGTCGGGGCGATCACGGAGATCGGACGCGGCCACCCGGGAGGGCGGGTTGGGCCGGCCATGCGGGCGGCCGTGCCGGCGGCGTTGTCGGAGGACGCGGACGTCGCCGTTCCGGCGTTGCTGGAGCTGACGAGGAGGATGACCGCCACGCCGATGGAGGGCGCAATGCTGCAATGCGCGCTCGCTGCTCCATTGCGTGTGCCGCCGAGCGTGCGGTCGGCGATGTTCCAGCGCGACGTCGACAGTGCCGAGGTGCTGCGCTCGATCGACGTGCCGACGCTGCTGGTCCACGGCACCGCCGACGCGGTGGTGGATCCGCGGGCCACCGAGTACGCCGCCGGCCTCATCGCCGGCGCCGAGGTGCGCTGGTACGAGGGCATCGGGCATATGCCCTTCCAGGAACGTGTCGAGGATTTCACCGTCGACCTGGTCACTTTCGCGCAGTCCGTGGCAACGACGAAGGCAGGATCCTGACGTGACCCCAGAGCGAGCACCGCGCAGGGTGGCAGTCCTCTCCGTGCACACGTCGCCGCTGGAGCAGCCGGGAACCGGCGACGCCGGCGGCATGAACGTCTACATCGCCCAGACGGCCAAGCGCATGGCCGACCGGGGCATCGCGGTCGAGGTGTTCACCCGGGCGACGTCCTCGGACCTGCCGCCGGTCGCCGAGCTGGCGCCGGGGGTCACCGTCCGGCACATCGGCGCCGGCCCCTTCGAGGGCCTGGCCAAGGACGAGTTGCCGGGCCAGCTCTGTGCGTTCACGGCGGGCGTGCTGCGGGCCGAGGCCCACCACGAGCCCGGCTACTACGACGTGGTCCACTCCCACTACTGGCTGTCCGGCCAGGTCGGCTGGCTGGCGCGGGAGCGCTGGGGCGTGCCGCTGGTGCACACGGCGCACACCCTGGCCAAGGTCAAGAATGCGGCGCTCGCGGAGGGCGACACCCCGGAGCCGCGGATGCGGGTCATCGGCGAGGAACAGGTGGTCGCCGAGGCGGACCGGCTGGTGGCCAACACCGATGTCGAGGCGGCCGAGCTGGTCTCTCTCTACGACGCCGACCCGACGAAGATCCTCACCGTCCCGCCGGGCGTCGACCTCGGCCGGTTCACACCCGGTAGCCAGGCCGCCGCCCGGGAGGCGCTGGGCCTGCCGCTCGACGCGGTGGTGCTGACCTTCGTCGGCCGGATTCAGCCGCTCAAGGCGCCGGACGTGCTGCTCCGCGCGGCCGCCGAGCTCCTGGTCGAGCACCCGGAGCTGCGCTCGAAGCTGGTGGTGGTCGTGGTCGGCGGCCCGTCCGGATCGGGCCTGGAGCAGCCCAAGGCGCTCCAGGAACTGGCGGTCGAGCTGGGCATTCTCGACGTCGTGCTGTTCATGCCGCCGCAGCGGGGCGAGGCGCTGGCGCGGGTGTACCGGGCGGCGGACGTGGTGGTGGTGCCGAGCCACAACGAGTCGTTCGGCCTGGTGGCGCTGGAGGCTCAGGCCTGCGGGACGCCGGTGGTGGCGGCAGCGGTCGGCGGGCTGCCGATCGCGGTGGTCGACAACGTGACCGGCCGGTTGGTGGGGGACCACAACCCGGCGAACTGGGCGCGCGTGCTCGGGGACGTGGCGCTGCATCCGTCGTTACGTGAGGAGCTCGCGCGCAATGCGGTCGGCCATGCTCGACGGTTCTCGTGGGACCGGACGACCGACGCCCTCCTGGACGGGTACGCCAATGCGTGGCGTGATTTCCTGTCGGAGGTGCGACGACGGGAGGTGACGGTGTGACCGCCACGCTGGACGAGCTGGATGGCCTGATCGCCGGGACGCTGCGGGACAACGAGATCTCCTACGACCGCCGCGGGCCGGGGCGCTACTTCCTGTCGTTGCCGGGCACGAAGAAGCTGCAGACCAACTGCTGGCTGATCGTCACCGAGCACGCGCTGCTGGTCGAGGCGTTCGTCTGCCGAAAGCCGGACGAGGCCTTCGAGGAGGTCTACCGCTTTCTGCTGCGGCGCAACGCCCGGCTCTACGGCGTGCACTACACCCTGGACGACCGCGGCGACATCTACCTCGTCGGCCGCATCGGCCTGCACGCCGTGACCCCGGACGAGCTGGACCGGCTGCTCGGGCAGGTGCTCGAGGCGGCGGACGGCGACTTCAACCCGCTGCTGGAGATCGGCTTCGCCGGCGCTATCCGCCGCGAGTGGGACTGGCGGGTCTCGCGGGGCGAGTCGCTGGCCAATCTCAGCGCCTTCCAGCATCTCGTCGGCTCTGCGGGCGATCGGCCGGCTGTCGCCGACGAGTCCTGATCGTGACGTTCTGACCGCAACGCCCGTCGCGTCCCCTCCCGTCCTTCGGACGAATCCGAGATGGGGAGGCGCGGGGATGACACGCTCACGCACACGAACAACGCTGACGCTCATCACCATTGCGTGCGCATTGCTCGCGGGGTGCTCCGCTGGTGCGAACAGCTCGTCCACGTCGGCGGTCGCGCCCGGTGCGCAGGGCAACGGCGTTGTGCCAGGGGCGGCGGGCGGCGCGAACGGGGCGGACCTGGGCAAGACGCCGCAGGTCAGCGGGGCCCCGGCGAACGGGCAGTCCGCGTCGACGCCCGCGGCCAACGGTCGGCAGATCGTGCGCACGGCGACGGTCAACCTCAAGGCAGCCGACGTTCCCGATGCGGTGACGAAAATCAGGAAGGCGGCGACCGACGTCGGCGGCTACTCCAGTGACGAGAACGCCGGCGACGACCATGGCGCGCTCACGCTGAAGGTGCCGGCCGACAAGCTGGAGCCGGTCCTCGACAAGATCGGCTCATACGGTCGGGTCGCATCGAGGGTCGAGCACGCCGAGGACGTCACCGACGAGATGGTCGACGTGACCAGCCGGCTGGCCACGCAGCGGGCCAGCGTCGACCGGGTGCGGGCGCTGATGGACAAGGCGTCGTCACTGGGCGAAGTCACCCAGATCGAGAGCGAGCTGACCAAGCGCGAGGCCGATCTCGAATCGCTCGAACAGCGCCACGACGCCCTGGCCGCTCAGATCGCGATGTCCACGATCACGGTCGACGTGAGCAAGACCGACGCCCCGCCGCCTCCGCAGGAGGAGCAGGCGAGCTTCCTCAGCGCCCTCGGCGCGGGCTGGCGGGCGCTGGTCGCCACGATCAACGGCATCGGGGTGGGCCTGGGCGCCGTGTTGCCGTTTGCGCTGGTCATCGGCATTCCGGCGGCTGCGGTGTATGTGCTGATCCGGCGGCGAAAGGCCCGACCGGAGACGCCCTGAGAGCGAACCGTGGGACGGTCCCGGGTCGAAGGGGAGTCGAGGCCCCGGGCCGTCCCACGTCGATTCGCCCGCCGCGGCGGTGGTCCTGGGCGAGGGGGTGCCGCAGGGGGCCGTAGCGGGACCGGCGGTTCGACGGGGGGACGAACCGCACTTGACTCGCCGGATCGGGGAGTGTGTGAGAGCCGATCCGGTGGGCGATGACAACTTCGCAGACCGATAATGCCCACCACAAGTAGATTCGATACTCCATAAGAGTGAATCACGATGGGGTGTCGTAACGACGGTCCTTGCCGGGACAACATCACGGTCGACTCGCGTGTGGGCTCGCTCGCCGGCGGTGTGGCGTGGCATCGTCCACTGGGTCGCAGGTACCGAAGCGAGCAAGGCAGGGTCGCCATGGTGTTTCGCAGTTCCTTCCCCGACGTCGACATCCCCGCGCTGCCGGCGCACGAGCTGATCTTCCGGGGACTGGCCGAGAAGGCGGACCGACCCGCCCTGATCGACGGCATCAGCGGCCTGACCATCACCTACGGCGAGTTCGCGGCCGCCGTCGACCGCCTCGCGGCGGCGCTGGCCGAGCGCGGCGTCGTCAAGGGCGACGTGATCGGCATCTTCGCCCCCAACACGCCCGCGTACGCCATCACCCTGCACGGCGTGCTCCGCGCCGGCGCGGTCGCCACCACCGCCAACGCCCTCTACACCGCCGAGGAAGTCGCGAGCCAGCTGACCGACGCCGGCGCGAAGATGCTGTTCACGGTGTCGGCGTTCCTCGACCGCGCGACCGCTGCGGCAAAGCTCGCGGGCATCTCGGACGTGTTCGTGTTCGACAAGGCCGACGGCCACACCAGCCTCTCCGACCTGCTGGCCAGCACCGCCCCGGCGCCGGAGATCGAGTTCGACACGGCCGAGGACCTGGCCGTGCTGCCGTACTCCTCGGGCACCACCGGGCGGGCCAAGGGCGTCATGCTCACGCACCGCGCGCTGGTGGCGAACATCGTGCAGACCGACTCGATGATGGACAGCGCGAACCTCAACCGCGTGCTGGCGGTGCTGCCGTTCTTCCACATCTACGGGATGCAGGTCACCCTCAACCACGCGCTGGCCCTGGGCGCGACCGTGGTCACCATGCCCAAGTTCGACCTGCCCGAGTTCCTGCGGATCATCGCCGAGCACCGCACCGACCGGGTCTACATCGCGCCGCCGATCGCCGTCGCGCTGGCCAAGCACCCGATCGTCGACTCCTACGACCTGTCCGCGCTGAAGGTGTTGTTCTCCGGGGCCGCGCCGCTGGACGAGGAGCTGGCCGAGGCCGTGCACAAGCGGCTGGGCTGCAAGGTCAAGCAGGGCTACGGCATGACCGAGATGAGCCCGGTCAGCCACACCATTCCCGACCATCGCGACGACATCGCCATCGGCACCGTCGGCCTGATCGTGCCGAACATGGAGAACAAGATCGTCGACCTCGCCACCGGCGAGGAGCTCGGCGTCGGCGAGCGCGGCGAGCTGTGGTGCAAGGGCCCCAACATGATGAAGGGCTACCTGAACAACCCCGAGGCCACCGCCGCCACCCTCGACGAGGACGGCTTCCTGCACACCGGCGACGTCGCCGTGATCGACGAGGACGGCGTGGTCAGCATCGTCGACCGGGTCAAGGAGCTGATCAAGTACAAGGGCTACCAGGTGCCGCCGGCCGAGCTGGAGGCGCTGCTGCTCACCCACCCGCGGATCGCCGACGCCGCCGTCATCGGCGTGCACGACGCCGAGGGCGAGGAGGTCCCGAAGGCGTTCGTCGTCCGCCAGGCCGGCGCCGACGACGTCACCGCGGACGACGTGATGACCTTCGTCGCCGAGCGGGTCGCCCCGCACAAGAAGGTCCGCGTGGTGGAATTCCTCGACGCGATCCCGAAATCCGCCTCCGGCAAGATCCTGCGCAAGGACCTGAGGGCCCGGGAGGCCGCCGCCAAGTAGCAGACCGACGCGCAGAACGGCCCCCGGCGCCATGCCGGGGGCCGTTCTGCGCGCGGACCGAGTCGCGCTGCCGACCCGGAGAAAGAGGACTGCCCCGGACCAGGGGGGTGGGTGCCGGGGCAGTCGGTGCACGCCTCCGTCAAGGGGGGAGAGACGGGGCGTACGCCACCAAGGGTACGACGTTCACCGGATCGGCGCGCGGTTGCCGGTATCGCTGCTGATCAACACGTTGTACGGTGCCGTGCATGGGCGGCGACGAGGACGAAGAGGAGCTGCCGGACTACCGCGAACCGCGCACGGTGTGCCACCTCTGTGGCGGCGTGGGCGAGATCGCGCACCCGGTGCTCGGAGTCCTCGGCGGCGTGCCGCGAACGGTGAACGCCGGCCGGGTCTGTTACCTGTGCGAGGGCGACTCGGCGCTGCCGGGGTTGTGCCCGCCCCTTTAGAAGACGTCGGCGGAGAACAGCCGGGGCGCGTGCTCGGGGATGGCGGAGCCGATCTTGGTCGGCTGACCGCTGCCCAGGTCCAGGGCCTGCAACTGGGTGGTCACGGGCTGGTGGATGCTGATCGGGTGGCTGTGCCGCAGCAGGTAGAGCCGCCCGGAGTGCCGCACGGAATAGGCGAGCCCGGCGACGGACGGCAGCGTGACGTCGAGCAGCGAGTAGGTCCGCCGGGCGCCGGAGGACAGGTCGACGGTGATCACCTGGGTCGGCACGGACGGCGAGGGCGCCGAGATGCCGAAGGCGAAGGAGCGGCCGCCGGGCGACAGGGCGCCGCCCGCGAGGCTGAGGCCGTCGAACCAGCCGTCGGGCAGCAGGGTGAACTGACCGCACTTGAGCAGCCAGTAGCCGGCGAAGGTGTGCACCAGGGCGACGCCGTCGGCGCTGAGCTGCATCCCGTCGGCGATGCTGCCGTCGGGGGCCTGCAACGGCGAGAACTGGCCGCCGCGAACAGCGGAGACGATGGTGCCGGACTCGGTCACGGAGTAGAGCCGGTCATCGCCGTAGGCCAGGGGGAACCCGATGTCGGAGGCGCCGAACCGCAGGGCACCCTCGTACTGGAGCGCCGGCAGGGAGCCGAGGCCGCCGAGGGCGGCGGGATAGGTGGCCAGGACGTGCGGCCGGGTGAAGGGCAACGCCGGGTAACCGCGGAGCACGAAGCCGACGCCGTCGACCTGCTCCATGGTGATGATCTCGGCGCCGGACGGGCTGAGGTCGACGGGCACCTCGGCGTGGTGCACGGTCAGCCGCAGCGGAGCCACCCAGGACGCCTCGGCCGCGCCGATGCCGAGGGTGAGAGTCCTTGTCCCGTCGGCATTGTCGACGTCCAGGTCGATCCCGTCGAACAGGAACCGGGAGCCGGCCCGGGAAGCGCCGCTGACCATGGTCGCCGTGCTGACCGCGGTCCCGAAGCGCAAGGTGCGGGGCACTCGGTTGTCCTCGACGGCGACGCTGCCGTCGGCGCCGTAGACACGGAGCGTGGTGCCGCCGACCTCGTAGTGCTCGGCGGTGCCGAGCACGTGTTCGTCGGCCACGGGAGTGCCCTGCGCGACGCCCGCACCCACCAGCAGCAGCGCCGCGACAACCGGCACAAGCCTCATGATTCCCCCGTCTCCCCGGATGTCCGAGGTGACCGTAGCGGATCATCGACAGGCGTCTGGCAGGCTTGCCGGCATGAGCCTTGTCCTGCTGCGTCACGGTGAGAGCGTCTGGAACGCCGAGAACCTGTTCACCGGTTGGGTGGACGTCCCCCTGTCCGAGAAGGGGCTCGCGGAGGCGAACAGGGGCGGTGAGCTGCTGAAGGACGCCGGCCTGCTGCCGGACGTGCTGCACACCTCGCTGCTGCGCCGCGCGATCTCCACCGCCAACATCGCGCTGGACGCCGCCGACCGGCACTGGATCCCGGTCCGCCGCGACTGGCGTCTCAACGAGCGCCACTACGGCGCGCTCCAGGGCAAGAACAAGAAGCAGACCCTGGAGCAGTACGGCGAGGAGCAGTTCATGCTCTGGCGCCGCTCGTACGACACCCCGCCGCCGGAGATCGAGCTGGGCAGCGAGTTCAGCCAGGACTCCGACCCGCGCTACGCCGACCTCGGCCCGACCGCGCCGCGCACGGAGTGCCTCAAGGACGTCGTCACCCGGCTGCTGCCGTACTGGGAGTCGGCGATCGTGCCGGACCTCAAGGCCGGCAAGACCGTGCTGGTCGCCGCGCACGGCAACTCGCTGCGCGCCCTGGTCAAGCACCTGGACGGCGTCTCGGACGAGGCGATCGCCAAGCTGAACATCCCGACCGGCATCCCGCTGCGCTACGACCTGGACGAGAACCTGAAGCCGATCACGCCCGGCGGCACCTACCTCGACCCGAACGCGGCCGCGGACGCCATCCAGGCCGTGGCCAACCAGGGACGCTGATCACCAAAGCTGATCGACACGGGCCGCCAACGGCGTCGGCCCCAACGCCCTACCGCACCCCCAGGTCACGGGCTCGCAGCCCGGCCTGGAACCGGGATTCGGCCGCCAGCAGCTCCATCAGCTCGGCCACCCGCCGCCGGTAGGTCCGCAGCGACAGGCCGAGCTTGCGCGCCGCGGCCTCGTCGGTCAGCCCGCTGCCCAGCATCCGCGCCACCTCGCGGTTGCGCTCGTCCAGCGACGGTCCGTCGAACTCCAGGAGATCGGTCGCGGCGTCCCAGCTGACCTCGAACAGCATGGCCAGCCCGGCCACGACGTCCGGCGCCTGCACGACCGTGTAGCTGCGCACGCCGTCGACCGGCGGACCGGCGGTGATCGCGGTCTTCCGGTCGATGATGATCGTCTCGGTCGGCAGCGGCGTGTGGCACAGCCGCACCCCGAGACCGAGCTCGGCCAGCGCGGTCAGCCGCCTGGCCGTCGCCGGGTCGTCGAGGATGCCGGCGTTGTAGACCTTGCGCACGCGCACGCCGGCCTCGATCCGGGCCCGCATCCGCTCGGCCATGCCCTCGGCCGCCTCGACGGCGGCCCAGGTCACGATGTCCGACGCGGCGCAGGTGAACTCGCGTTGCGGCACGAACAGGTGCAGCGCCCGGGCGCGAAGCTCACGCTCACCGCGAAGGACGACGACTTGCTCCACGGCGCAAAGTCTCCGCCATCGTGGACACTTCTGGCCAACCATGGGCGTTCGCCCGGCGCGAAGACGAGGCTGGGGTCATGACATCGAACATCTCCGCGGCGAAGTCGGGGCACTGGGACTTCGGCGGCCGCCAGGTGGCGCGCCTCGGCTACGGCACCATGCAGCTCACCGGCCCGGGGGTGATGGGTCCGCCGAAGGACCGCGCCGCGGCGGTCGCCGTGCTGCGCCGCGCCGTCGAGCTGGGCGTCAACCACATCGACACCAGCGACTACTACGGCCCGTACGTGGCCAACGAGATCCTCCGCGAGGCGCTGCACCCGTACGCCGACGACCTGGTGCTGGTCACCAAGGTCGGCGCGCGGCGCACTCCGGACGGCGGCTGGCCGGAGGCGCTGAGCCCGGACGAGCTGCGCGAGGCCGTGCACGACAACCTCACCCGGCTGGGGGTCGAGCAGATCGGCGTGGTCAACCTCCGCATGCCGGGCTTCGCCGCCCCGGAGGACCGCTCGGTCGAGGAGCCGTTCACCGTGCTGGCCGAGCTCCGCGAGCAGGGCCTGATCGGACAGCTCGGTGTGAGTAATGTCACAGCGGACATGCTCGACGAAGCGCAGAAGATCGCGCCCGTCGTCTGCGTACAGAACCTCTACAACATCGTCCACCGGGAGGACGAGGCGTTGGTCCGCATCTGCGCCGAGCAGGACATCGCCTACGTGCCGTTCTTCCCGCTCGGCGGCTTCGAGCTGGTGGACGACCCGCGCATCAAGGCGATCGCCGACCAGCACAACGCCACCGTGCCGCAGGTCGCGCTGGCCTGGCTGCTCCAGCGCTCGCCCAACCTGCTGGCCATCCCCGGCACGTCGTCGGTCGCGCACCTCGAGGAGAACGTCGCCGGAGCATCGCTGCGGCTTTCCTCGGAGGATGTCGCCGCCCTCGACGCCATCGCCTGACGTTCGTCCCCCGCCGGTGACCTCGTTGTCACATGCGCTCCGCACATCGCCACCCGTGGAGCGCATGTGGCACTCCAAGGACACGACTGGGTGAACGGGAGCTGACGCGGCGTGGAACAGTGCCCGGTGGAGGTGTCACCGGTGTCACGGTTGCCGGTCGAGGGGTAGGCCGGCAGGCCCCTGACCTGCTTACGATGCGTGGCGTGACCGCATCGGGCTATCTCGCCCTGTCGATCGGCCTACTGGTGATCGGCTTGCTGGTTGGTTCCCTGATCGGCCGGGCCACGGCCAGACGGGCCGCGTCGCAGCCGGTTGTCCTCACCGTTTCCGATCTCGTCCAGCGCGTGGTGCACTCCTCGCACAACGGCGTCGTCGTGCTCAACCACTTCGGCGACGTGGTGCTGCACAACCCGCGCGCCGCCGCCCTCGGCGTGGTGCGGGGCACGCAGGTCGACGACCGCGCGCGCAAGGCCGCCGAGCTGGTCGCCGCCTCCGGCGAGGTGATGGAGGTCGACCTCTCGCCGCTCCAGTCGCGCGGCGGCCGCCAGCCCGAGGCCGTGCGCGGCGAGGTGCGGCCGCTCGGCGACGGCTTCACCGTGGTCGACGCCAACGACGAGTCCGAGGCCGTCCGGCTGGAGGCGATCCGCCGCGACTTCGTGGCCAACGTCAGCCACGAGCTCAAGACCCCGGTCGGCGCGCTCGCGCTGCTGGCCGAGGCCGTCCTGGACGCCGCCGACGACCAGGTCGAGGTGCGCCGGTTCAGCAGCAAGATCCTGCACGAGGCGACCCGGCTGGGCCGGCTGGTCACCGAGCTGATCGCGCTGTCCCGGCTCCAGGGGGCCGAGCAGCTGCCGGAGATGACCCCGCTGGCCGTGGACGAGGTGGTGCGCGAGGCGCTGGGCCGCAGCCGGCTGGCCGCCGAGTCCGCCGGCATCGAGATCACCGTGGACGACACCAGCGACCTGGTCGTCGACGGCGACCGGACGCTGCTGGTCACGGCCCTGAGCAACCTGCTGGACAACGCCATCGCCTACTCGCAGCCGGGCAGCCCGGTGTCGGTCAGCCGCCGCACCGAGGACGGCTTCGTGGAGATCGCGGTGACCGACCGCGGCATGGGCATCGCCCCCGACCAGCAGCACCGCGTGTTCGAGCGGTTCTACCGGGCCGACCCGGCGCGCTCGCGCATGACCGGCGGCACCGGCCTGGGGCTGGCCATCGTCAAGCATGTCGCCGCCAACCACGGCGGCGAGGTGACGCTGTGGAGTCAGCCCGGCACCGGGTCGACCTTCACCCTGCGGATTCCGGCCCACGGCGCGCCCGCGCCGCGGTCGGGTGACGAACCGGAAGGGACGCGGCCCGAGGCCGTGACCGACAGGAACAACGGGCATGTCCCGACCGGAGACACCAGACTCGTCCCGACCGGGGCGGATGGTGCGGATGCCGTTGACGGCGATCATGGAGGAAAACTGTGACCGAGTTCGCGAGGGCGTCATTGGGCGCGGAGACCCGGGTCGCAGACACGCCGAGCGCCAGCGAGGTGGGTCGGTGACGAGGGTGCTGATCGTCGAGGACGAGGAGTCCTTCGCCGACCCGCTGGCCTTCCTGCTGCGCAAGGAGGGCTTCACCGCCGCGCTGGCCGGCACCGGCCAGGAGGCGCTCGAGGAGTTCGACCGCAACGGCGCCGACATCGTGCTGCTCGACCTGATGCTGCCCGGCATGAGCGGCACCGACGTGTGCAAGGCGCTGCGCCAGCGCTCGGCGGTGCCCGTGATCATGGTCACGGCCCGGGACAGCGAGATCGACAAGGTGGTCGGCCTGGAGCTGGGCGCCGACGACTACGTCACCAAGCCGTACTCGGCCCGCGAGCTGATCGCCCGCATCCGCGCCGTGTTGCGCCGCGGCGGCGAGTCCGAGGAGCTGTTGCCGCAGGTCCTGGAGGCCGGGCCGGTCCGCATGGACGTGGAGCGGCACGTGGTCACCGTGGACGGCGGCGAGGTGTCGCTGCCGCTCAAGGAGTTCGACCTGCTGGAGTACCTGCTGCGCAACGTGGGGCGGGTGCTGACCAGGGGCCAGCTCATCGACCGGGTGTGGGGCGCGGACTACGTCGGCGACACGAAGACGCTGGACGTGCACGTCAAGCGGCTGCGGTCCAAGATCGAGCCGGATCCGTCCGCCCCGCAGCACCTGGTGACCGTGCGCGGGCTCGGCTACAAGTTCGAGTCCTGAGCCCGACACGTGCCCCATCCGGTGGAAGCACTTCACCGGATGGGGGATTACGGGATTGTCACGCCCGCCAGGTACGGTGCTCCGCGTGCGCCTAGGGGTGCTTGACGTCGGGTCGAACACTGTCCACCTGTTGGTGGTGGACGCGCATCGTGGTGCCCATCCGACGCCGATGAGCTCGGAGAAGTCGGTGCTGCGACTGGCCGAGCAGCTCACCGGCAACGGCCAGCTGTCCAAGCACGGGTCCGACTCGCTGGTGCGGGCGGTCGCCGACGGCAAGGCCTCGGCCCAGCAGTTCGGCTGCGAGGACCTGATGGCCTTCGCCACCTCGGCGGTGCGCGAGGCGCGCAACTCGGCCGCGGTGCTCGAGCGCGTGCGCAAGGAGACCGGCGTCGAGCTGGACGTGCTCAGCGGCGAGGACGAGGCCCGGTACACCTTTCTCGCGGTGCGCCGCTGGTACGGCTGGTCGGCCGGCCGGCTGCTGAACCTGGACATCGGCGGCGGCTCGCTGGAGATCGCCGTCGGCCGGGACGAGAGCCCGGACCTGGCGTGTTCGATCCCGCTGGGCGCCGGCCGCGTCACCAGGACCCGGTTCAAGCACGACCCGCCGAGCCGGCACGAGCTGCGCGACACCGTGGAGTGGATCGACGAGCAGATCGCGCCGGTGGCCAAGCGGGTGCTGCGGCTGGGCGAGCCGGAACTGGTCGCCGCCACCTCCAAGACGTTCCGCACGCTGGCCCGGCTGACCGGCGCCGCCCCGTCCGGCCAGGGGCCGCGGGTGCGCCGGGTGCTCACCCACACCGGCCTGCGCCAGCTGATCGCGTTCATTTCCCGGATGTCCGCCGCGGACATCGCCGAACTGGAGGGCGTCAGCGCCGGCCGTTCGGCGCAACTGGTCGCCGGCGCACTCGTGGCGGAGGCCACCATGCGAGCGTTGTCACTCACAGAACTCGAGATCTGTCCCTGGGCGCTGCGCGAAGGTGTCATCCTTCGTCGACTGGACCACACGGACGGCGCTGCGCCGCCCGGCGAGACTGGACGGACGGCGCACTTCGGGGCACGGTGGAATCAATGAGTCGAGAAAGCGGTTCCGAGCGCAGTCAGCGCACGGTCGCGGAGTTGCTCGCCCAGTACGGGGCCAACTCCGAGGACAGTGCGCCCAGACGTCGTCGGCGCCGGGCCGACGAGCCGGCCGACACGTCGCCCCAGACGATCATCGACCGGGTGCTGTCGGACAGCGGCAGCATGCGGGCCATCCGGGACGACGCCGAGGAGACCACGGTCGGCGGCCAGCCGCCGGTGCGCCCGCAGCCTCCGACGCCGCAGCCTCCGACGCCGCCGGCCGCGACCTCTCAGCAGCTGCCCAAGCGTCCGGTGCAGCAGCCGCCGCAGGCCGGGCCCCAGGCGGGCCCGCAGCAGCCGCCGCCCGTGCCGCCGGCCGCCCCCCAGCCGCAGGGACCACAGCAACAGCCACCGCCGGTGCCGCCCGTGGCCGCCGCGCAGTCGACCGCCACGGGCATGCGCCCGCCGCCGGTGCGCCCCGGCGGGCCCGCCGCCGGCCGCACGCCGCCGCCCCCGCCGCGCATCGAGTCGTCCCGCACCAACCTGTCGCGGGCGGATCTGCCGCGGCCCACGCAGCAGCAGCCGCAGCCCACCGGCTACTTCCGTCCGGTGCCGCCCGGCACGCCGCCGCCCGTGGACGCCACCGCGGACACCACACACATGCGGCCGATCACCCCGGACACGCCGCCGCCCGGCAACCCGCTGACCAACCGCCTGGCCGGCGCGCCGCCGCAGGAGGGCGTCACCGAGCAGCTGCCGCGCATCCCGGCCGCCGTCGGTGAGAGCACGCAGGCGCACCCGGGTCCGCTGGTCGACGACGATGACGGCTTCGGGGGCCCGCGCACGGCCATGTCGGCGCCGGCCATCGAGAGCACCCAGGCCCATTCCGGCCCGTACGTCGACGATGACGACGACGAGTACGCGTACGACAACAACTTCTCGTACTCGGTGGACCACGACGCGGCGCCCGCCGGCGTCGGCGGCGCGCTCGAGGTCGATGAGGAGGACGCGGCCGAGGAGGTCGAGGGCTCCCCGGGCAAGCAGTGGCTGATGATGATCGCCCAGCTGGCGATCGGCGTCGTCGGCGGCGCCGCGCTCTGGCTGGGCTTCCAGTGGCTGTGGAACGCGCTGCCGGCGGCCGCGCTGGCCGCCGCGGTCGCGGTCATCGTCGCGCTGGTGATCGTCGTGCGGCGCATCCGCAAGGCCGACGACCTGCAGACCATGGTGCTCGCCGTGCTCGTCGGCCTGATCGTGACGGTGTCGCCTGCCGCGCTGCGGCTGATCGGGCACTAGTTGTCCACTCGACGCATCCCGGTCGGGTTGTCCACGGCCTCGGTGTACCCGGAACCCGTCGGCACGGCCTTCGAGCTGGCCGGCGAGCTCGGCTACGACGGCGTCGAGGTCATGGTCTGGGCCGACCCGGTCAGCCAGGACATGGACGCCCTGCTCGACCTGTCCGACCGGCACGGCGTGCCGGTGCTGGCCGTGCACGCGCCGTGCCTGCTGATCAGCCAGCGGGTGTGGTCGCCCGACCCGGTGATCCGCCTGCGCCGCGCCGTGACCGCCGCGCAGGTGCTGGACGCCCCGACCGTCGTGGTGCACCCGCCGTTCCGCTGGCAGCGCCGCTACGCCGAGCGCTTCACCGACCTCGTGGCCGAGCTGGACGCGGCCAGCGGCGTGGCGATCGCCGTGGAGAACATGTTTCCGGTGCGGCTGCGCGGCACCGAACTGTCGGCGTTCAAGCCGTCCGTGGACCCGACCGACGTCGGGCACTCCCACTACACGCTGGACCTGTCGCACACCGCCGCCGCGCAGATGGATCCGTTCGAGATGGCGCAGCGCATGGGCAAGGGGCTCACGCACATCCACCTGGCCGACGGCAGCGGCGCCGCGCGCGACGAACACCTCGTCCCCGGTCGGGGGACGCAGCCCTGCGCGAGGTTCTGCGAACAGCTCGCCGCCTCCGACTTCGCCGGGCAGGTCGTGCTCGAGGTGAACACCCGCCGTGCTCGTGGTCCGGGCGAGCGCGCGGCCGAACTGGCCGAGGCTCTGCTGTTCGCGCGGCTCAACCTTGGACAGAACTGATCGGTAACTTCGGTAACCGTGATCGTCCGCTGGGACGTAGAGTCACGCCGTGCATCCCCTGCGAACCCTGATCCTCGCGGCCGGCGCGAACGACGCCGTCCGCAGGCTCGTGGCGACCGCGCCGGTGAGCCGGGACGTGGTGCGCCGGTTCGTCGCGGGTGAGAGCACCGACGACGTCGTCGCCGTCACCTCCCGACTGGTGGGCGACGGGCTGTCCGTCTCGCTGGACTACCTGGGCGAGGACACCACCGACGAGCTGATCGCCGAGCAGACCGTGCAGGCCTACCTGCGCCTGCTCGACCGTCTGCACGCCGAGGGGCTGGCCGCGCACGCCGAAGCAAGTGTGAAGCTCTCCGCCATTGGTCAAGCACTCGACGAGCGCCTCGCACTCGACAACGCGTCGCGCATCGCCGCGGCGGCGGAGCAGTGCGGCACCACGATCACGTTGGACATGGAGGACCACACCACCACCGACTCCACGCTGCGGGTGCTCGCCGAACTGCGGCGGACCTGGCCGTGGGTCGGCGCCGTGCTCCAGGCCTACCTTCGCCGAACCCTCGACGACTGCGTGGCGCTGGCCGGCAGCGGGTCCCGGGTTCGGCTGTGCAAAGGGGCATACGCGGAGCCGTCGTCGGTGGCGTTCGCGTACCCGCACGAGGTCGATCTCAGCTACGTGCGCTGCGTGAACGCGCTGCTGGCCGGCCGCGGATACCCCATGTTCGCGACCCACGATCCGAGACTTGTGGCCGTGATCGCCGAACGCGCGCTGTGGTACGGCCGTAAACCAGGTAGCTACGAATATCAGATGCTGTACGGAATCCGACCCGACGAGCAGCTACGGCTCGTCAACTCAGGTGAGGCGGTGCGTGTCTACGTGCCCTACGGCGAACAGTGGTATGGCTACCTGATGCGGCGGCTGGCCGAACGCCCCGCGAACACGGCGTTCTTCCTCCGGTCCCTGGCCGGGCGGTCATGAGCGCCGGCCAGGCGGCGGCGATCCGGCTGTTCTCGGCCGCGTCCGCCGTGCGCCCGCTCGGCGACGGCACCGCCATCGCGGACCTGCCGTCCGACTGGACGGTCGGCACCAAACCCCACGGCGGCTTCCTGCTCGCGCTGCTGGCCAGAGCGGCCGTGCAGGTGCTCGAAGGCTCCGGCAGCGAACTGCTCGACCCGCTCGCCGTCAGCGCCCAGTTCCTGCGCGCGCCCTCGGTCGGGCCGGTCATGCTCAAGACCGAGGTCCGCAAGACCGGGCGCACCGTCGTGGTCGTTCGCGTCAGCCTCGAACAGCGGGGCTCGGCCTGCGTCGAGGCCATGGTCACCGTCGGCCGGCTGCCCGAGGAGCGGCCCGCCTGGCGCGACCTGCCCGAGCTGCCCGTGCTGCCGCCGGCCAACGCCATCGACCTCGGCTCCCTGCCCAACGCCGTCGGCGTGTTCAAGCTCGCCCGCGCCTGCGAGGTCCTCGTCGACCCCCAGGGCGCCGGCTTCCTCGAACGCCGCACCGGCGACCCCCTGCGCCTGCGCATGTGGGTCCGCCCCCGCGGCGGCGAGCAGCCCGACCCCTTCTTCGCCCTGGTCGCCGGTGACATCGCCATGCCCCTGACCTTCAACCTCGGCCGCTTCGGCTGGTCCCCCACCGTCCAGCTCACCGGCCTCGTCCGGGCCCGCCCCGAGCCCGGCTGGCTCCGCGCCCAGGTCGAGTCCCGCGCCGTGCACGGCCAGTGGTTCGACCAGGACGCCACCATCCTCGACGCCTCCGGCCGCCTCGTCTGCCAGGCCCGCCAGCTGGCCCTGAGCCCCCAGGAGACCAACAGCAGCTGAAGCAGTGCACTGCTACAGCTGGTACAGTCGCAAGTGATGCTGAGCGGTCTGCGGACGCGCTCGGAAGTGAGCCCGGGATCGTGCCCGCGTTGTCGTGGGACCCCGGGCTTCGCGCTATCTGGAGCATCTGAGCACGTCGATCGCGTGCGCCCGGTTCAGGATCTCCCACGCGGTCGGATCGTCGTGCAGCTCGGCGCAGACGTAGGCTCCGATCACGAAATCGGCGATCCAGGTCAACGGCGCCGCTGCTTTCGACGCGTGGTTCAGCCGTAGCCCACGGGTGATCTGATGGGAGCGCCGGAGCCGGTCCACGGTCCTGCGGTCATGCTTGTCGCCGCAGCCGCCCGCCGCCTTCGTCCAGGTGTGCGAAGAACTCCACTGGCCCTTTCCTTTGTGTCGGGAAAGGACAGAGTAAGTCGGCTAACCGATCGGGTGATGAGACGGCCCGGCTGAGCGCGGACCTGCTGTCGTGGTCACGGTGCCAACAGGTGCCGCACGCGGGCGGCCTCCCGGGTGAGGTGGTCGCGTTCCGGCACGCTGGTGGCGGCGCGGGCGGCGTCGGCGTAGAGGTCGGCGGCTTGCTTCAGGTCGCCGGCGCGTTCGTGGAGGTAGGCGGTGACGGCGGCGTAGCGGGGCAGGCCGGGGTCGAGGTCGGTCAGGGCCGCCAGCCCGGCCTGGGGACCGTCGGCCTCACCGACGGCCACGGCGCGGTTGAGCCGCACCACGGGGCTGTCGGTGATGAGCAGGAGCTCGTCGTACCACTCGACGATCTGCACCCAGTCGGTCTCGCCGGTGCTGGGGGCGTCGGCGTGCAGGGCGGCGATCGCGGCCTGGGCCTGGTACTCGCCGAGACGGTCGCGGGCCAGCGCGGCCTGCAGGATCGCGACTCCTTCGGCGATGACGGCGGTGTCCCAGCGCGAGCGGTCCTGCTCGGCCAGCGGGATCAGGCGGCCGCCGGGCCCGGTGCGAGACGCGCGGCGGGCGTGGTGCAGCAGCATGAGCGCGAGCAGGCCGGCGACCTCGGGCTCGTCGGTCAGGGCGGCGAGCTGGCGGGTCAGGCGGATCGCCTCGGCGGCCAGGTCCACGTCACCGCCGTAGCCCTCGTTGAAGACGAGATAGAGCACCCGCAGCACGGTGCCGAGGTCGCCGGGCTGGTCCAGCCGCTGCCCCTCGATCTTCTTCTTGGCCCGGCTGATGCGCTGCGCCATGGTCGCCTCGGGCACGAGGTACGCGCTGGCGATCTGCCGCGTGGTCAGACCGCCCACGGCGCGCAGCGTCAGGGCGACGGCCGCGGCCGGGGGCAAGGTCGGGTGGGAGCACAGGAAGTAGAGCCGGAGCGTGTCGTCCTCGGCCGGCGCCGGGCCGGCCGCCGGCTCGACGTCGACGGCCTGCTCCCGCTCCCGGCGGGCGGAGGCCGACCGCACGGCGTCGAGGAACTTCCGCCACGCGGCCGCGACGAGCCAGGCCTTCGGATCCCGCGGCGGATCGTCGGGCCAGGTCTCCAACGCCCTGATCAGGGCCTCCTGCACGGCGTCCTCGGCCGACGCGAAATCCGCCCCGCGCCGGACGAGGACGCCGATCACCGCGGGCACGAGCTCCCGCAGCAGCGACTCGTTCACTCGGTCACCGTGGTCGGCTCGCCCAGGAACGGCCGGACCTCCAGCCACTCGTTGATCGGCTCCCCGTTGGGGCCGGGCGCGGCCGACAGCTCCGCGGCCAGCTCCGCCGCCCGGTCCCACGACTCCACGTCGATGATCATCCAGCCGGCGATGAGGTCCTTGGTCTCGGCGAACGGCCCGTCGGTCACCGCCGGCTGCCCCTCGCCGCCGTGCCGCACCCACGAACCCTCCGGCGCCAGCGCCTGCCCGTCCACGTACTCGCCGGTCTTCTCCAGCTTCGCGGCGAAGTCCCGCATGTACTGGATGTGCGCGTCCACCTCGGCCGGCGTCCACTGGTCCATCGGCGCGCAGTCGAAGGTCGGCATCGTGGCGCTGCGGTAGTGCTTGAGCAGCAGGTACTTCATGGCGGTTCTCCTTCGTTCGGTCCGTCCTGTGCCCCTGGGACGGAGCCGACGGGCCGTTCTCGACAACCGGGGCGAGGAAATTTTCGTGGCGCGTGCTGGCAGGCTGTCAGCATGACGACGATCGCGGTACTGGGGGCAGGCAAGATCGGTGAGGCGCTGCTGTCCGGGCTGCTCGACGCCGGCTGGGCGCCGGGCGACCTGATGTTCACGGAGCGCTACGAGCAGCGCTGCCGGGAGCTGACGCAGCGGTACGGCGTGCGGGCGGTCCAGGTGGCCGAGGCGGCCGAGGGGGCCGATGTGCTGGTGGTGGCGGTCAAGCCGCAGGACATCGACCCGCTGCTGACCGAGCTGAGCCCGCTGCTCAAGCCGGAGGCCCTGATCGTCTCGCTGTGCGCGGGCCTGCCGACCGCCCTCTACGAACGCGAGCTGCCGGCCGGCACGGCCGTGGTGCGGGTGATGCCCAACACCCCGATGCTGGTCGGCCAGGCGATGAGCGCGATCTCCGCCGGCGCCCACGCCACGCCGGAGCACATGGACCTGGTGGAGAAGCTGCTCGGCAGCGTGGGCAAGGTGCTGCGGGTGCCGGAGTCGCAGCAGGATGCCGTCACGGCGCTGTCCGGCTCCGGGCCTGCGTACTTCTTCTTCCTGGTCGAGGCCATGATCGACGCCGGCATCCTGCTCGGCCTGCCCCGGGCCACGGCGGCGCAGCTGATCATCCAGTCGGCCGTCGGCGCGGCCACCATGCTGGCCGACTCCGGCGAGCACCCGGTGACGCTGCGTGAGGCCGTCACCTCCCCGGCCGGCACCACGATCATGGCGATCCGCGAACTGGAGAAGCACGGCGTGCGGGCCGCCCTGCTGGCCGCCATCGAGGCCGCCCGGGACCGGTCGGCCGAGCTCGGACGGGCCCACGACGCCTGACCAGCGGCCGGCCCGCGGCGCCACGCCGCCCGGTTCGCCGAGCTCAGGGCGCCCTGTGGGGTCGATCCGATCGGTGAGCGACCGCGTCGACCGGCCGAATGGTCGAACCGGGGCGGCGGCGTGGTGCCTTCGGGTGGATCCCGCCACCACTGGGCGCACAGGCCGGCTCGGACGTCGCAGCAGCCCCATGCGTCCCGCTACGCTCGGGTGAGCACGTGCGTGTCGATACCGCCGGTGGGGAAGCCGACGGCGCGACACGTGTTTAAGGACGCGGTGACGTATGCCGGCGCAGCAGAAGGAGACACATCCCGGACTCGCACAGGTCCAGTTCCTGACCATCGCCGAGGTGGCGAAGGTGATGCGGGTCTCGAAGATGACCGTGTACCGCCTCGTGCACTCGGGCGAACTGCCTGCCGTGAGGGTGGGCAAGTCGTTCCGGGTGACCGAGAACGCGGTGCAGGACTACCTGGAGAACGCGTACTACGACGCGGGATGACACGGCCGATCGAGCGCCCGGCTGGTACCTGTGCCAGCCGGGCTCGGCCATGCGGGTAAAGTGATAGGTCGTTCGTGCTCGGTGCCATGGCCGCGTCCCCTCGCGGCGGCAGGGGCTCGGCAGCCCTGCGCAGCACGAGGGCACACCAACGACCACACCGTCTACACCTAAGGATCCCGTATGGGCTCGGTCATCAAGAAGCGCCGCAAGCGCATGTCGAAGAAGAAGCACCGCAAGTTGCTCCGCAAGACCCGGGTGCAGCGACGCAAGCGCGGCAAGTGAGGCGCTCGGCCTGAAGCCCGTACGGCACCCGCCCGGTCGCCTCGCGATCGCGCGGGTGCCGTCGTGCGTTACGGGTGCGCCGCCAGATCCCGCCGATCGGGTGAGGCCGCTGTAAAACCCACGTGACCTGCGTCAATGCGGCGTGCCTGGCCCCTGTCGCGGGCCGTCACGACGAGTAGCATCGCTCGCGTCGCCGCCTTTGCAGGGAGTCGCATGGCGCCCAATGTCGTCCTTGTCACCGGAGTGAGCCGCTTCCTCGGCGGCCATCTCGCCGCGCGCCTGGCCGCCGACCCTTCGATCGAACGGGTGCTCGGCGTGGACACCGTGCCGCCGCCGCGCGACCTGCTCCGGCGGATGGGCCGGGCCGAGTTCGTCCGGGCCGACATCCGCAACCCGCTGATCACCAAGGTGATCGCGAGCGCCAAGGTGGACACCGTGGTGCACGCCTCCGTCACCGCCAACCCGGCCGGACCCACCGGCCGCACGGCGATGAAGGAGATGAACGTCATCGGCACCATGCAGCTGCTGGCCGCCTGCCAGCGGTCCGCCGTGGTGCGCAGGCTGGTGGTGAAGTCCACCAGCGCCGTGTACGGGGCCAGCTCGCGGGACCCGGCCATGTTCACCGAGGACATGGCGCCCAAGGAGCTGCCCTCCAGCGGCTACGCCAAGGACGCCGTCGAGGTCGAGGGCTACGTCCGCGGCTTCTCGCGACGCCGGCCCGACGTCGCGGTGACCACGCTCCGTTTCACCAACTTCATCGGCCCGCGCATCGACACCGTGCTGACCAGGTATTTCGCCCTGCCAGTGGTGCCGACCGTGCTCGGCTACGACGCCCGGATGCAGCTGCTGCACTCCGAGGACGCGCTGGCCGTGATGGAGCGGGCCACGCTGCACGACCTGCCCGGCGTGTTCAACGTCGGCGGCGACGGCGTGCTCATGCTGTCGCAGGCGATCCGGCGGGCCGGCCGGGTCGCGCTGCCCGTGCCGAGCGTGGCCGTGCCCACCGTGGGGCGGCTGGTGCGCAGCGCTCGTCTGGTCGACTTCTCGCCCGACCAGATGCGGTTCCTGAACTTCGGCCGCGTCGTGGACACCACGCTGCTCCAGCGCGACTTCGGGTTCACCCCGCGGTGGACCACCACGCAGGCGTTCGACGACTACGTCAGTGGGCGGGCGCTGCGCCCGACCATCGACGTGGACACCCTGGAGGCGGCGGAGCGGGGCATTCTCGGTCTCGCCGCCCGGATTCCGATCAGGTGAGTGAGGAGGTGGAACCCATGCCCGACGCACGCGTGATCCCGTTGCACGGCGCCGACCGACCAGCGCCCAGAACCGCGCCGCCGTCCCGCCCCCGGATGGAGCAGGTGCCGCCACCCGCGGACACGGCCGAGCCGTCGGCCGTCCCGGAATCCCCGCAGTGGGAGCGCCGGCTGGCCGACGCCCTGGCGTTCCTGCGTCGCCGCATCACCGGCGACTACCAGGTCGACGAGTTCGGCTTCGACAAGGAACTCACCGACAACGTGATGATGCCGCTGCTGCGGCCGCTGTACGAGAAGTGGTTCCGGGTGGAGACCATCGGCCTGCACAACGTGCCGTCCGACAGCGGCGCGCTGCTGGTCGCGAACCACTCGGGCACGCTGCCGATGGATTCGGTGATGACCGCCGTCGCGGTGCACGAGCACCACCCGGCCAACCGTCACCTGCGCATGCTCGGCGCCGATCTCGTGTTCCGCACGCCGATGCTCAGCTCCATCGCCCGCAAGACCGGGCAGACCCTGGCCTGCAACCCCGACGCCGAGCGGCTGCTGCGCGGCGGCGAGCTGGTCGGTGTGTGGCCGGAGGGCTTCAAGGGCGTCGGCAAGCCGTACAAGGACCGGTACAAGCTGCAGCGGTTCGGCCGCGGCGGCTTCGTGTCGGCGGCGCTGCGCACCCGGACGCCGATCATCCCGGTGTCGATCGTGGGGGCCGAGGAGATCTACCCCAAGATCGGCGAGATCAAGCTGATCGCCCGGCTGTTCGGGCTGCCGTACTTCCCGGTCACCCCGACCTGGCCGCTGCTCGGGCCGCTGGGGGCGGTGCCGCTGCCGTCCAAGTGGTACATCGAGTTCGGCGAGCCGATCCGGACCGACCAGTACGAGCCCGGGGCTGCCGAGGACCCGATGCTGGTGTTCAACCTCACCGACCAGGTGCGGGAGACCATTCAGCAGACCCTCTACCGGCTGCTCACCCAGCGTCGCAACGTCTGGCTCGGCTGACTCGCCTCACCCGAACGTGGGCTCTGACCTGCGTCGACGAGTCGCGGTGCTTACCGTGGTCGGATGGCGCTGTGGTCACGCAGATCCGCATTGCTCGCGGCGCCGGCGATGGCCGCCGGCGGGCTGGTCGTCGTCGGCGCCTCCCCCGCGTCGGCGACGACGGCGGACACCGTCACCTTCGTCGCCTCCCGGGCCACCAGCTCATCCCTTGACAACGCCGTCGTCGGCACCACCTTCGCCGCGCTGCTCACCCTGTTCGACTCCACCTCGGCCGCCGCCGGCGACGGCTCCATGATCGGCACCGTGGTCAACCTGACCGTGGACAACCCGGCCAAGCTCATCGTCCAGATGAAGCTGGTGCTGCGCCTCTCCGCGGCCGCCAAGGGCGAGCTGCATCTCAGCTCCATGCACGCCATGGTCGTGCCGTCCCCGGTGCAGAACCCCCTCGCCATCGTCGGCGGCACCGGCCAGTACGCCACCGCCCGCGGCGACGGCACGATCACCTACCCGACCCCCGACCGCATCAACCTCACCCTCAACATCAACACCTGAGCTCCGCCCCTCGCCCCCCGACGAGTGCCCTCGCGCCCGCCGACCGCGTCCGCACCCGACCAGCGCGCCCGCGCCCGCGAAATGCCGCGCCCCACGTGCAGCGCTTCACCCTTCGAGCAATGCTTCACCGTTCGAGCATTGCCGCCGCCCTGGAGCAATGCGCAAGCTTTGGAGCAATGCGCACGCACTGGAGCAGCGCGCGAGCACTGGAGCAATGCGCACGTGTTGGAGCGGCGCGTACGCGCTGGAGCATTGCGCGAGCTTTGGAGCATTGCGCGCGCGTTCGAGCAATGCTGTGGCGGTGGAGCAATGCGGCGGTGTTCGAGGGGCGCCGGGGATTTCGAGCGGAGCTCAGATCAGGTCGGCGGCCAGCTCAGCGGTCTCGCGGGCGCAGCCCCAGGAGAGGGTGACGCCGAGGCTGCCGTGGCCGTAGCAATGGACGATGGGGCGGCCGGCGACTTCGCGGGCTTCGAGACGGATGGGGGTGCGTTCGGGACGTAGGCCGACGCGGTGTTCGAGGATGGGCGCGCCGGCGAGGAGGGGTTCGACGGCGGCGCAGCGGTCGAGGATGCCTTCGGCGATGGCGGCGTCGGGTTCGAGACGCCAGTCGCCGACCACGGACACGCCGCCGAGCACGACCTGGTCGCCGTGGGGGAAGTAGCTGGTGGACTCCGCCTCGTTGGTGATCTCGACGAAGAACTCCTCGACACCGGGATTGGCCACGACGACGAGCTGGCCACGGGAGGCCCGCACGGTGAGGTCCGGCACGAGGCGGCGGGCGCCCATGCCGCTGCAGTTGACCAGCACGGGGGCCTCGTCGACGGTCTCGCTGAGGCGGGAGACGCTCCTGATGTCCAGGCGACCGCCGGCCGCGGTCAGGCGGCCGGTGAGGTAGCCGAGGTAGCGGGGCATGTCGACCAGCGGCACGCGGCCCCACTGACCGCTGGCGAAGCCGGGTGGCAGTTCGGCGCGGCCGCAGTTGACCAGGCCGGGGACCATGGTCACCTGGGGCGGCAGGTCGTTGAGGGGCAACGGGGTGCGGCTGGCCATCCGGCCCCGGGTGAGGCGGACGCCGGTGGCGGGGTCGCGGGCCAGGGCGGTGAACTCGTCGAGGCTCCGACGGCTCCAGCGCAGCACCTGCTCGGCGGGTTCGGCGAAGGCCGGGCCCCACATCGCGCCGGCCATCGCGGAGGTGGTCTGCCGCGGCAGGTCGGTGCTCATCACCCTGGTCCGCACGCCGGCTTCCGCCAGGCACACCGCGGTGGTCAGGCCGATCACGCCGGCCCCGATGACGAGCACGTCGTCACTCACGTTCGTCACGGTAGGGCATCGGGCACGGATTACCGAGTCCGAAAGGGACGGTGCGGCTACGATTCGCGGACATGTCCCAGCCAAGCGCACCCCCGCAGTTCCCCATCCTGATCTCGACCATGAACGACGTCCCCGGCTGCCGGGTCACGCACGTGTTCGGCGAGGTCTTCGGCCTGACCGTGCGCAGCCGCGCGATCGGCGTGAACTTCATGGCCGGCCTCAAGTCCCTGGGCGGCGGCGAGGTGACCCAGTACACCCAGATGCTCACCGACTCCCGCAACGAGGCGATCGGCCGGCTCTGCCAGATGGCCATGGGCTACGGCGCGAACGCCGTGCTGGCCATGCGCTTCGACTGCAACGAGATCGCGCAGACGATGAGCGAGGTCGCGGCCTACGGCACGGCCGTCTTCATCGTGCCGAACGACCAGCCGGCCCAGCAGCACGCGGCGCAGGCCCATCAGCCCCCTGCCCAGCAGCAGCAGTACGCCCCGCAGCAGCAGAGCCAACAGCAGCCGCAGCGCTGACGACCCCAACCGCCACCTGGTGAACGGACCATTCCTCGACGGAGTGGTCCGTTTTGCGTTGGACCGAGCGGGGCGGAGGTAAGGCAGCAGGTCGGGTAGGACGGGCCGACGGCAGGGGCTGAAGCCGGCGAGTCCGGAGGCGGCGCCTGGGGAGCAAGGGCTCGAAGAAGCAACGCCAGCGGGAGGGCCGGAAGCGGTGGAGCCGCGTACGGAGAGGCCGCGGAAGGGATCGGGCCGGAGAGATCGGGCTGGAGAGATCGGGCTGGAGAGATCGGGCTGAAGGGATCGGGCTGAAGGGATCGGGCTGAAGGGATCGGGCTGAAGGGATCGGGCTGGAGAGATCGGGCTGGGGCCGAAGGGAGAGGACCGGCAGGAGAGCGGAGCTGGTAAGGCCGAAGGCGGCGGGCAGGGACCCGGGAAGGCGGGGCCTTTCCAGGTGTCAGGAGGAGCGGCGGCGGTAGGCGATGCCGGCGGCGACGGCTCCGGCTAGGGCGCCGGCGCCGAGGACGGTGGGGACGCCGATGCGGGCGGCCTTGCGGCCGGTGCGGAAGTCGCGGATCTCCCAGCCGCGGCGACGGGCGAGGTCGCGGAGGGCAGGGTCGGGGTTGACGGCCACGGCGGTGCCGGCGGTGGAGAGCATGGGCACGTCGTTGATGGAGTCCGAGTAGGCCGTGCAGCGGCGGAGGTCGAGGCCTTCACGGGCGGCGAGGGCGCGGACGGCGTGGGCCTTGGCCTTGCCATGGAGCAGATCGCCGACGAGGCGGCCGGTGTAGACGCCGTCCTTGGACTCGGCGACGGTGCCGAGGGCGCCGGTCAGGCCGAGGCGGCGGGCGATGATGGAGGCGAGCTCGACGGGGGTGGCGGTGACGAGCCAGACCCGCTGCCCGGCGTCCTGGTGCATCTGGGCCAGGGCCCGGGTGCCGGACCAGATCTTGGCGGCCATCAGCTCGTCGTAGATCTCCTCGCCGAGGTCGACGAGCTCCTGCACGGACCGCCCGGCGACGAAGCCGAGGGCCTGTTCGCGGCTGGCCCGCACGCTCTCGGGGTTCTCCTTGCCCCCGAGCCGGAAGCGGAGCTGCTTCCAGGCGAAGCCGGCCAGGTCGGCGGTGGTGAAGTACTTCCGGCTGGCCAGGCCGCGGGCGAAGTGGAAGATCGACGCGCCCATCATCATCGTGTTGTCGACGTCGAAGAACGCGGCGGCGGTCAGGTCCGGCGGCACGGCGAGGGCGGCCTCGAGGTCGGCGGCGGCCGCCACGGCCGCGTCCGCCGACGCCTCGCCGGCCAGCTCGGCCATCCGGTCGAGTTCCGCGTGCTCCGCCCCGTCACGCCAGCGTGGCACCGCCGCGCCTCCCGATCCGCTCCAGCCCGGTCCTCATCGTGCAAGCGTAGCGATCAGCCACCAAGGACAATGCTAGGCAGTCCGGGCAGCAGCGGCGGCAGGCTGCCGAGCGGCACGGGCAGCGGCACGGTGACGCCGGCGGGCCGATCGCTGGTGGTGGTGGGCGACGACCCCTTGGAGCCGGTGGTGGCGGGCGGGGCGGCGGTCGGCGTGGTGAACGTGACGGTCGGCGTGCTGGTGGTGGGCGTCATCGCACCGCCACCGTTCGCGCCGCCGTTGGGTGCGGAGCCGTTGGAGCGTTGCGTCGGCGTTGGAGCAGTGCTGAAGCTTTGCTCGACGGGCGGACGCGTGGCGCAGGGCCCGGTCGCCGGCAGGGCGCCGACGTCGTCGGTGGTGCCGGCGGTGATCGTGTAGCAGTTGAGCCGTGAGATCAGGGCGTTGGCCCGGTCGGTGATGGCGGTGAGCAGTTCGGCGCTGGTGTCGGCCCGCGCGGGCAGCGACGGGCGCAGTGCCTTGAGCCGCTGGGCCTGGGATTTGGCCCAGTCCCGCAGGTAGGTCAGGCCGGAGCCGTCGCCGTTGGTGCTGAGCACGGTGAGCAGCCGCGAGCCGGCGGCGGCGTCGGCGTCGAAGTCGGTGAGCGCGGTGAGGTAGGAGCCGATCGGCGTGTTGCCGCGGGCCGCCATGCCGTCCATCTCGTCGATGCGGGCGGTGGCGAAGTCGAGGTGCTTGCGGGCCTTGGCGGCGTCGTCGAAGGCGAGGCCGAAGGAGGCGGATTCGGCGGTCCGCTTGATCGCGTAGAGCGGGTCGCCGGGCAGGGCGTCCCGGCTGAGCAGCAGGCTCATCGCGCCGAGGCTGAGGATCAGGCACAGGGCGGCGGCCAGGGCCACCATGAGGCGGCCGGGTGCGGTGGACCGGCCGGCTAAGTTCCGGACCGGGCCGCCCGGGCCAGGGGGCGCCTCGAAGTCCATGGCTTCGAACTCGGCGAGCACCCGCAGCCGCATGCGTTCCCGCTCACGGGGGGTCGGCCCCACCGCGTCGGCCGAGCGCCGCAGCAGATCCGCGACGCGTTCGTGCTCCATCCGGGTCTCCACCTCACCACCTGTCCGTTCCCATTCCAGGAAACGACGGCGGCACTGCATCGGTTACGCGTAAGAGCATTGCGTCAGCGATCGAGCACAGCTAGCGCAGTTCGGCCGGCAGCAGTTGGGCCAGCCGGCGTACGGCGCGATGCTGCAAAGCCTTGATCGCGCCCTCGTTCCGGCCCATCTGCTGCGCCGTCTCGGCCACCGACAGACCGTGCAGGAAGCGCAACACGATGCACTCCCGTTGGTCGTCGTTGAGCTCGCTCACGCAGCGCAACAACTCATGGCTGGTCGCCTCGTCCAGCACCGCCTGTTCGGGACCGGCCGTGACCTGGCGATTGTCGTCCAACTCGGCGGTGGTGACCTCCAGCCGGTACCGGCTCGACTTCACGTGGTCGAGCACGAGGTTGCGGGCGATGGTGACGAACCAGGCACCGACGTCACGCCCCTGGTAACTGACCGTGGTGATCCGGCGCAGCGCCCGCAGGAAGGTCTCGGACGTCACGTCCTCGGCCAGCGAGCGGTCGCCGACGCGGAACAGCACATACCGGAACACCTGGTCGACGTACCGGTCGTAGAGCAGGCCGAACGCCTCGATGTCGCCGCTCTGCGCCTTGTCCACGAGCTGCCACGCCTCGGCGTGCTCGTCGGGCGGCGGGGTGGGGCCACTGGGCTGTTTGGAGCGGGCAGGGCTGCTCATAGGTCCAGCAGCACCTCCCTTGGTCGGCGTAGCGGCAGCATACGTGTTGTTACTTGCAAGTAGGTAGCGCTCACGGGCGGACCTTGGTGAGACGGAGACACCAGGTCCTGCGTGACGCCGGACCACCGTGACAAAATCCTGCGATCGGCTCGATGGGGAGGTCTCGCATGACCGGTGTCAGCAACGTGGCGGATCTGGTCCGGACCGCCGCGGTCCGTGGGCCGGATCACCCCGCGTTCATCGACGCGGCCACCGGGGACACGCTGACCTGGGCCGAGGTGGACGCCGCGACCGACGTGGAGGCCCACCGGCTGCGCGAGGCCGGCCTCCAGCCGGGTGACCGGGTGGCCGTGCGGCTGCCCACGTCCGCCGAGTTCGCGGTGGCCGTGTTCGGCACGCTGCGCGCGGGCGGCGTGGTGGTGCCGGTGAGCAATGGCGGCCCGACCCGTGAGCTGACCCGCGTGCTCAACGACAGCGGTGCGGCGCTGATCGTCGGCGACGGCAGCGGCGCCGCGACGACGGCGCTGGCCGCGCCGAAGCTGCGGGTCGACGGCGGCCTCACCGGCGAGTCGGTGCGCGGCGGCGAGGACGTGGCGGTGCTCGCGTACACGTCGGGTACCTCCGGTGTGCCGCGCGGGGCGATGCTGTCGCACCGCGCGTTGCTGGCGAACGTGGCGCAGTGCGCGGCGCTGCGCCCGGCGCCGGTGACCGCCGCCGACCGCGTGCTGCTCGCCTTGCCGCTGTTCCACTCCTACGGGCTTGGACCAGGACTGTTCCAGGTCGCGGCCGCCGGCGCGACCGCTGTTCTGCTGCAACGTTTCGACGCCGAGGCAGCAGTTGACGCCATTGAGCAGCACAGGGTGACGACGTTGGTCGGCGTGCCCCCCATGTATCAGGCGCTGTTGCACGTGGACGCCGCGCGGCTGCGTGATGCGCTGGTGACGGTGCGGCTGCTCACCTCGGGCGCGGCGCCGCTGAGCCCCTCGCTGCTGGCAGCCGTGCAGCAGGCGACGAGCCTGCCGGTGTTCGAGGGCTACGGCCTCACCGAGACGGCCCCGGTGCTCACCTCCACGCTGGTGGGCGGCCAGGTCAAGCCGGGCTCGGTGGGCCGTCCGCTGCCGGGCGTCGAGCTGCGGCTGGTGGACACCGACGGGCAGCCCTTCGCCGACGACGAGGACTTCGTGCTGCCCGACGACGACGCCGGCCTGGTGTCGGTGCGCGGCGCGAACCTGTTCAGCGGCTACTGGCCGGACGGCGCGCACGGCCCCGACGCCGAGGGCTGGTTCCGCACCGGCGACGTGGGCTACCTGGACGACGAGGGCGACCTGCACCTGGTCGACCGCGCGGGCGACCTCATCATCGTGAACGGCTTCAACGTCTACCCGCACGAGGTGGAGCAGGTGATCGCCGAGCTGCCGCAGGTCGCCGAGGCGGCGGTGGTGGGGGTGCCGAGCGAGACCACGGGCGAGGGCGTGAAGGCGGTGCTGGTGCTGGGTCAGGGCGCCGAGCTCACGGAGGACGCCGTGGTGGCGCACTGCGCGGAGCGGCTGGCGAAGTTCAAGGTGCCGGTGACCGTGGAGTTCACGGACGTGCTGCCGCACTCCCCGACGGGCAAGCTGGTGCGCAGCCGGCTGCGCCTGCCGCAGGCGTAGGTTGACGCCGTGAGCCACACCGTGACCGTGATGACGAGGGTCGGCTGCGACCACTGCGTGCAGGCCGAGGCCGACGTCCGACGCATCTGCGACGAGTTGGGCGTGGCGTGGTCGGCCGAGGACGTGGACGCCGACGCGGAGCTGCGCGCGGAGTACGGCGACCGGGTGCCGGTGATCCTGGTCGACGGCCGCGAGCACGGCTACTGGACGGTCGAGGAGCCGCGCTTGCGGGCGGCCCTGGCGCGCTGACCGTCCGGCCTCCTCCTCGGGTGTGAGCAACTACCTTTTTGTGCGGCAGGCAAGCGCTGAGGGCCGATTCAGTGCTTACTTGGAACCATGACCCGCGAGATGTTCACGGCGCAGTACTTCGCGCACGTGCACGAGTTCATGGCGACGGCCCGTGCCGAGGAGCCGGTGTTCCTGACCCGGCAGTTGAGCGGCGTGCCGACCTGGGTCGTCACGCGCTACGACGACGTGCGCGCCCTGCTGACCGACGAGCGGCTGCGCAAGGACTCCGCGCAGCTGCGCGAGATCCTCAAGGTCAAGCTGGCCGAGGCCGGGCACCAGCCGCAGGTGGGCAGCCTGTTCGGCCCGAACATGCTCAACGCCGACCCGCCCGACCACTCCCGGCTGCGGCTGCTGCTGGCCAAGGAGTTCACCGTGCGGCGGGTGGCGCGCCTGCGGCCGTTCACCGAGCGCCTGACCGACGAGCTGCTGGCCGCCTACGAGGGCCAGGACGGCCCGGTGGACCTGGTCGACGGGTTCGCCGTCGCGCTGCCGGCGCTGGTGATCAGCGAGCTGCTGGGCGTGCCCGGGGCCGACCGGCACCAGTTCCAGGCCTGGACCGGGGATTTGCTCAGCGGTGACCTGGCGGTGTCGATGCCGGCCAACGACGCGATCGAGGCGTACTTCAAGGAGCTGATCAAGGCCAAGTCCGAGCGGCCCGGCGACGACCTGCTGTCGGCCATGACGCTGGCCAGCGAGCAGAGCGACCGGCTGTCGCCGGAGGAGTTGCTGGCGGCGGCGGTGCTGCTGCTGGTCGCCGGGCACGAGACCACGGCCAACCTGATCAGCGCGGGCATCCGGCGGCTGCTGACCGAGCCGGACCTGTCCGGCCGGCTGCTGGCCGACGCCCCGGCGGTGGTGGAGGAGCTGCTGCGCCTGGACTCGCCGGTGATGCTGGCGACCTCGCGGTTCGCCGCCGAGGACATCGAGGTCGGCGGGGTCACGATCCCCAAGGGCGAGCTCGTGCAGCTGTCGGTCGGCTCGGCCAACCGGGACGGTGAGCGGTTCGAGCACGGCGACGAGTTCGACCTCGACCGCGGCTCGCGCGGGCACATCGCGTTCGGGCACGGTATGCACCACTGCCTCGGCGCCCCGCTGGCCCGGCTGGAGGGCGAGGTGGCGCTGACCGCGCTGGCCCGGCAGTTCCCGGACGCGCGGCTGGCGACACCGGTCGACCAGCTGCCGCACCGCCGCGCGACGATCATGAACGGCTACGCGGAAATGCCCGTTTTCCTGGGCGAGCGGGCGGCCGTCACGAATTCGTAAGCCCCGGCGGCTTGAACCTTCGCCGCCCGCGGAACGAATCTGTGGTGTGGGTGCGCCAACGACTACCGCCACGCCCGGGTCCGCTCAGCACAGCGCCGGGGTGAGAATCCCGGACGGCATCGCGATGCTGATCGGGATTCTCGGCGTCGCCGCGGCGCTGGCCGCCGGCCATCTCGTCGCCGCGTTCATCGACCCGAACGCGTCGCCGTTCCTGGCCGTCGGCAACGCCGCGATCGACCTGACGCCCTCGTGGCTGAAGGAGTTCGCGGTCAGCGCCTTCGGCACCGCCGACAAGCTGGTGCTGCTCACCGTCATGGCGGTGTTCCTGCTCGTGGTCGCCGGCGTCGCCGGGTTGCTGTCGCGTCGCAGCCCGATCCCGGGCACGGTGCTCGCGGTGGTGCTCGGCGGCGCGGCGATCGGCGCCGTGTTCAGCCGCACCGACCTCGGCCAGCTGGCGACCCTCGCGCCGCTGGCCAGCCTGGTCGCCGGCGTGATGACCTTCCGCCGCCTGCACGCCGTCGCCCTGCGGGCCCAGGAGGCCGGCAACGCCCCGGACAGCCCCGAACGGCGGGTCTTCCTGCTCGGCTCGGTGGGCGTGGCGGCCGGGGCCGGCGTCGCCGGGTTGGCCGGCCAGCTCATCGGCAACCGCGTCGACGTCGAGGCATCCCGCGCGCTGGTGACGCAACGGCTGGCCAAGTACCGGGACCAGACCACGGCCCCCGGCGCCGACTTCGCCCAGGACGGCACACCGACGTACCTGACGTCCAACGAGAACTTCTACCGGATCGACACCGCGCTGTCGGTGCCCCGACTGCGGGCCGAGGACTGGACGCTGCGCATCCACGGACTGGTCGACCGGGAGCTCACGCTCACCTTCGACGACGTGATGGGCATGGACCTGATCACCCGGACGGTGACCATGACCTGCGTGTCCGACGACGTCGGCGGCCCGTACATCTCCACCGCGCCGTTCACCGGCGTGCTGCTGCGGGACCTGCTGGCCAAGGTCGGCGTCAAGCCCGGCGCCGATCAGGTGTTCTCCACCAGCGTCGACGGCTACACCGCGGGCAGCCCGCTCGGCGTGATCATGGACAAGGGCCGCAACGCCATGCTGGCCGTGGGCATGAACGGCGAGGCGCTGCCGCCCGAGCACGGCTTCCCGGCCCGGCTGGTCGTGCCCGGCCTGTACGGCTACGTCTCGGCGACCAAGTGGGTCGCCGACATCGAGCTGACCACGTTCGCCGCCAGGACCCAGTACTGGGTGCCCCGCGGCTACTCGGAGAAGGCCCCGATCAAGACCGAGTCCCGCATCGACAGCCCCCGGGGCCGGTCGTCGGTGCCGGCCGGCCAGGTCACCGTGGCCGGCATCGCCTGGGCGCAGACCAAGGGCATCGCCAAGGTCGAGCTCCAGCTGGACGGCGGCCCGTGGCAGGAGGCCGACCTGGCCGCCGAGCCGACCAAGGAGGCGTGGCGGATGTGGCGGCGCAGCTTCGACGTGCGGCCGGGCACCCACACCGTGGTGGTGCGGGCCACCGACACGACCGGCTACACGCAGACCGAGGACGTCGTCGGTCCGGTCCCGGACGGGGCCACCGGCCTGCACTCCGTGGTGTTCACCGCCGCCTGAGCCGAGCCGGGGCACCCGAACGGGCGAGGCGGCGCGGACGCCGACCGGCCGACTTTGTGCACACGTTCACAAGCGCTACGGTTGAGGCATCACACCAATCGAGGGAGCTACCAGCGTGGGTGCACGGCGGGGTGAGGACGTCGAGGTCGTGACCGCCCCTGGCCGGCTTCCCGGTGGCGACGAGCCGGCCGTGCGCGAGCGGGCCCGGGCCATTCCCGAGGCCGCCGTCGCCCGCCTCGCGGTCTACCTGCGGGTGCTGTCGGGACTGGCCGAGCAGGACGTGACCACCATCTCCAGCGAGGAGCTGTCCGCCGCCGCCGGGGTCAACTCGGCCAAGTTGCGCAAGGACCTGTCCTACATCGGCTCGTACGGCACCCGCGGCGTCGGGTACGAGGTGGAAGTCCTCGTCGACCAGATCGAGCGAATCCTCGGACTCACCCGGAAACACTCGGTCTGCGTGGTCGGGATCGGTAACCTTGGTCACGCCCTCGCCAACTACGCGGGCTTCCCCGGCCGGGGTTTCCCGGTGTCGGCGCTGTTCGACGTGGACGAGGACCTGATCGGCGTGCCGGTCGGAGGAATCCTGGTCAGCCATGTCGACGACATCCCCCGGGTGTGCGCCGAGCGGGAGGTGTCGATAGGGGTGATCGCCACGCCGCCACCCGCCGCGCAGGCGGTCTGCGACCGTTTGGTATCCGCGGGCGTGCAATGCATCCTGAACTTCGCACCCGTCGTGCTCCAGGTCCCCGACCACGTCGAGGTGCGCAAGGTCGACTTGGCGGTGGAGATGCAGATCTTGTCGTTCCACGTGGCGCGCCGCGCCGACGAGGCGGCGAACGCGGAGGACAGCGGAATGGTGGTGCCCGGGTGAACTCGAAGGCCGGGTCGACCGTTCTACCTGGGGGGTGGTCGGAATGAGCCTGCTCGCGGTAGGTGTGTCCCACCGCACGGCCGAGGTGCGCACGCTGGAGCGGCTGGCGGTGTCCTCGGACGGCGCCGCCAAGCTGCTCGACGAGCTGCTCGGCCAGGAGAACGTGACCGAGGCGCTGCTGCTGTCCACGTGCAACCGGATCGAGGTGTACGCGGTCGTCGACGCCTTCCACGGCGGTCTGGCCGACGTCACCTCGGTGCTCTCGCGGCACTCCGGCATCGAGGTCAACGAGCTGTGCGAGCACTTCTACGTGCACTACGCCGCGGCCGCGGTGGAGCACCTGTTCTCGGTGGCCGCCGGGCTGGACTCGATGGTCGTGGGCGAGGCCCAGATCCTCGGCCAGCTGCGCGGCGCGTACACCGACGCCGACCGGGCCGGCACCGTCGGCAAGACGCTGCACGAGCTGGCCCAGCAGGCGCTGCGGGTCGGCAAGCGGGTGCACAGCGAGACCGGCATCGACCACGCGGGCGCGTCGGTGGTGTCCGAGGCGCTGGCCGACGCCGAGCGCGTGCTCGACGGCCTGGCCGGGCGCCGGGCGCTGCTGGTCGGCGCCGGCTCGATGGGAGGCCTGGCCGCCGCGCACCTGCGCCGCGCCGGCATCGGCGAGATCGTCATCGCCAACCGCACCCCGGCCAACGGGGACCGTCTGGCCGCCTCGCTGGCCGCCGAGGGCGTGCCGGCTCGCGCGGTCGGCCTCGACCGGCTCGAGGATGAGATCTCCGCCACGGACGTGCTGCTCGCCTGCACCGGCGCGATGGACGCGGTAATCGGGGTGGATCGATTCAGCGAGGGCGCCCGGCGCGGCCCGCTGGTCGTCTGCGACCTCGGCCTGCCCCGCGACGTGGACCCCGCGGTCGGCGACATCGACGGCGTCACGCTGGTCGATCTGGAGACGTTGCAGCACCGCCTGGCGGCCACGCCGTCGGCGCTGGACACCGAGCGGGCCCGGCGCATCGTGGCCGACGGCGTGCGCGACTACCTGGCCGGCCAGCGCTCGGCCGCGGTCACCCCGACGGTCACCGCGCTGCGCCGCCGGGCCGCCGAGGTCGTGGACGCCGAACTGTTGCGATTGGACTCACGGCTCCCGGACCTGGATGATTCCATCCGTGCGGAGCTGGCCCGGACGGTCCGCAGGGTGGTGGACAAGCTGCTGCACACCCCGACCGTCCGCGTCAAGGAACTGGCTTCGTCGCCCGGCGGGGCCGGCTACGCGGACGCGTTGCGGGAGCTCTTCGAGCTCGACCCGCAGGCGCCGAGGGTGGTCAGCTCGCCACGCACAGTAGAGACCGAACACGGCGGTGGAGATCGGTGAACCGGACGTTGAGGATCGGCACCCGAGGCAGTGCCCTCGCACTGGCGCAGACCGGCATGATGGCCGAGCGGCTGGAGCGCGCGGGAGCCACGGTGGAGATCGTCACCGTGACCACCCCGGGCGACCGTTCGCACGCGCCCATCGCGGAGATCGGCGTCGGGGTCTTCACCTCGGCGCTGCGCGACGCGCTGGCCAACGACGAGGTGGACATCGCGGTCCACTCGTACAAGGACCTGCCCACGGCGCCCGACCCGCGGCTCGTGCTGGCGGCCGTGCCCACCCGCGAGGACCCCAGGGACGCCCTGGTCGCGCGGGACGGCATGGTGCTGGGCGAGCTGCCCGCCGGCTCCCGGGTCGGCACCGGCGCGGCCCGGCGGGTCGCCCAGCTCGAGGCCCTCGGCCTCGGGCTGGAGATGGTGCCGATCCGCGGCAACGTGGACACCCGCATCCGCAAGGTGCTCGACGGCGAGCTCGACGCCGTCGTGGTGGCCGCCGCGGGTCTGTCCCGGCTCGGTCGGCTCGACGTGGTGACCGAGTTGCTCGACCCGATCCAGATGCTGCCCGCCCCCGCGCAGGGGGCGCTGGCGGTGGAGTGCCGGGTCGACGACTTCGACACCGAACACCTGCTCCGCTCCTGCCTGGATGATCAGGCCAGTAGGGCCGCTGTCACCGCCGAGCGCGCGATGCTTGCCGCGCTGGAGGCCGGGTGCAGCGCGCCCGTCGGCGCACTGGCCGATGTGGTGGAAGACCTCGACGACGACGGAAGCACCGTGCTGCGGCTGTCGTTGCGCGGGGTCGCCGCGACGCCGCAGAACGAGCTGCTGCGCGCGTCGGCCACCGGTGACTTGACCACAGCAGAGCAGTTGGGCCGGGCGCTCGCGGCCGAACTGCTTGATCTCGGCGCCACCGTGCTCAGTGGGCCGGGGAGCAAGTGATGGGGAGTGCCCTGATGACGACCCGCGCACGTAAGACCCCCGGACGCGTCGCGTTCGTGGGTTCCGGCCCCGGCGACGCCGGGCTGCTGACCGTCCGGGCCACCGAGTTGCTAGCCAGGGCCGAGCTGGTGGTGACCGACCCGGACGTGCCGAGCGACGTTGTCGCCCTGGCCCAGGGCGCCGAGGTGCGACCGGCCGTCGGCGACGCCGGAGACGTGGCCAAGGACCTGGTGAACGAGGCGCGCAACGGCCGCAGCGTGGTCCGGCTGGTCGCCGGCGACCCGCTGACGCTGGACGCGGTCGTGAGCGAGGCTCAGTGCGTTGCCAAGTCCACTGTGGACTTCGACGTGGTGCCCGGCGTGGCCAGCGGCACCGCCGTGCCGGCCTATGCCGGCGTCGCGCTCGGCGCCGTGCACACCGAGGCCGACGTCCGGTCCACTGTGGACTGGGCCGGGCTGGCGTCCGCGCCCGGCACGCTCGTGTTGCACGCCACCGGTTCCCACCTCGCCGAGGCGGCGTCCTCGTTGGTGGAGAACGGTTTGGCCCCGCAGACCCCGGTCGCGGTGACCGCCGGCGGCACCGCCTTCGGGCAGCGCACCGTGGACACCTCGCTGGCCTCGCTGGCCGCCGACGCCGGTGACCTGGGCGGGCAGCTCGTGGTCACCGTGGGCAGCGCCGTCGCCGGCCGGTCCAAGCTGTCCTGGTGGGAGTCGCGGGCCCTGTACGGCTGGCGGGTGCTGGTGCCGCGGACCAAGGAGCAGGCCGGCGCGATGAGCGAGCGGCTGCGGGAGCACGGCGCGATCCCGGTCGAGGTGCCCACCATCTCGGTCGAGCCGCCGCGCAGCCCGGCCCAGATGGAGCGCTCGGTCAAGGGCCTGGTCGACGGCCGCTACCAGTGGGTCATCTTCACCTCCACCAACGCGGTGCGCGCGGTGTGGGAGAAGTTCCGCGAGTTCGGCCTGGACGCCCGCGCCTTCTCCGGCGTGAAGATCGCCTGCGTCGGCGAGAGCACCGCGGCCAAGGTGCGGTCCTTCGGCATCATTCCCGAGCTGATCCCGTCCGGGGAGCAGTCCAGCGAGGGCCTGCTGGCCGACTTCCCGCCCTACGACGACATCCTCGACCCGGTGGACCGGGTGCTGCTGCCGCGGGCCGACATCGCCACCGAGACCCTGGCGGCCGGGCTGCGCGAGCGCGGCTGGGAGATCGACGACGTGACGGCGTACCGCACCGTGCGGGCCGCGCCGCCGCCCGCCGACACCCGCGAGATGATCAAGTCCGGCGGCTTCGACGCGGTCTGCTTCACGTCCTCGTCCACCGTGCGCAACCTGGTCGGCATCGCCGGCAAGCCGCACACCCGGACCCTGGTGGCGTGCATCGGCCCGCAGACCGCCGAGACCGCCCGCGAGTTCGGCCTGCGCGTGGACGTGCAGCCCGAGTTCGCCACCGTGCCCGCCCTGGTGGACGCGCTGGCTCAGCACGCGGCCCGGCTCCGCGCCGAGGGCGCGCTGCCGCCGCCGCGCAAGACCAAGCGCCTGCGCCGGTCGTGATGTCTTAGTGCAGTGACAGGGGGCATCCCGGCTTCTCGGGGTGCCCCCTTATCGCTTTTCGGCCCACAAAAGGGAGTACTGGTCGTGTTCCCCACCCACCGTCCCCGTCGGCTGCGCCAGACGCCGGCGATGCGCCGACTGGTCAGCGAGACCAGCGTCGAGCCGCGACAGCTGATCCTGCCGATGTTCGTCAAGGAAGGCGCCGCCGAGCCGATCCCGATCGCCTCCATGCCCGGCGTCGTCCAGCACACCCGCGACACCCTGCGCAAGGCCGCGGTCGAGGCCGTGCAGGCCGGCGTCGGCGGGCTGATGGTGTTCGGCGTGCCGCTGACCCACGACGCCGTCGGCTCCGGCGCGACCGACCCCAACGGCATTCTCAACGTGGCCCTGCGGGACCTGCGCTCCGAGCTCGGCGACGACACCGTGCTGATGTCCGACCTGTGCCTGGACGAGTTCACCGACCACGGCCACTGCGGCGTGCTCGACTCCGACGGCGCCGTGGACAACGACGCCACCCTGCGGGTCTACGCCGACATGGCCATCGAGCAGGCCCGCTCCGGCGCCCACATGGTCGGCACCAGCGGCATGATGGACGGCCAGGTCGGCGTCGTGCGCGAGGCGTTGGACGAGGCCGGCTACCTGGACACCGCGATCCTGGCCTACACCGCCAAGTACGCGTCGTCCTTCTACGGTCCGTTCCGCGAGGCCGTCGGGTCCCAGCTCAAGGGCGACCGCAAGACCTACCAGCAGGACCCGGCCAACGCCCGCGAGGCGCTGCGCGAGCTGTCGCTCGACCTGGCCGAGGGCGCGGACATCGTGATGGTCAAGCCCGGGCTGCCCTACCTGGACGTCCTGCGGGTCGTCGCCGACAACTCCGAGGTGCCGGTCGCGGCCTACCAGGTGTCCGGCGAGTACGCGATGGTCGAGGCCGCCGCGGCCAACGGCTGGCTGGACCGGCAGCGCACCATCCTGGAGACGCTGACCTCGTTCCGCCGGGCCGGCGCCGACATGATCCTCACCTACTGGGCCGCCGAGGCCGCGCACTGGCTGTCCGCGTGACCCCTCCCCGGGCCGTCGACGTGGCGCGCTGGCTGTGGATCGCCAGCGCGCTGCTGTCGGCCGTGCGCACCTACTTCGTGCTCGCCGACCGGCAGGGCCTGCGCGACCAGGTCACCGCCATTGAGCCGAACCTGCCCCTCCAACAGGTCGAGGCCGTGGTCAACGGCGAGATCATCCTCGCGGTCCTGGTCAGCGCCGCCATCGTCGGCCTGTACGTGCTGGTGGCCAACAAGATGCTCGCCGGCCGGGCCTGGGCCCGAGTCCTGCTCACCTTCTTCGGGGTGATCTTCGTGCTGCTCGGCGGCCTCGGCATGCTCGGCGTCGCCGACGGCCTCGCCGCCAGCCAGGGCCTCACCGTCGACCCCACCGAGGTGGCCCTGTCCGCCCTCGGCCTCGTCGTCGACGTCGCCGCCCTGGTCGCGATGTGGCTGCCCCCGTCCAACGCCTACTTCCGCACCGCCGCCGCCCAGTTCGTGCTGCCCCCGCCCCGCCAGAACCAGTTCCCCCGCTGAGCTCGCGCCAGCCGTCAACGCAGCGGCGTGCCGTCGCGCGTGTACCGTGCCGCCCGTGACCATTGACGAATCGGACGAGCAGGACGTCGTCGTCCGACCAAGGCTCGTCACCATCTCCATCGTGTTGTGGGCGCTGGACGCGATCGCCTACCTGGCCGGCGCCGCTCTGGTGATGAGCACCCACAGCGCCATCGTCGACTCGCTGCTCAAGACCGCGCCGAAGGACATCACCCGAGACCAGATCAACGGGCAGCTCACCTTCGAGGAGTTCACCGCCCTGGGTGTCGGTGTGCTGACCGCGGTGATCGTGTACCTGCTGATGCGGGGCAACCGCTGGGCGCGGATCCTGCTCGTGGTGGTCGCGCTGATCCAGCTCGCCTGCCAGCTGGCGTTCGGCATCGGCATCGTGCCCGTCGCCGCCGGCACCCTGCTCGGGCTCGTCGGCTTGGCCTTGCTGTACCTGCCCTCCTCCAACGCGTACTTCGCCGGGCTCAAACGACAGGCGTGACTGTGCGCTACGCCGAGCCTGGGTCGTCGTTCTGGCCCGTTCTCTGGGCGCCCGGCTTCGCCTTGGTCGGTGGCGGCGTCGAGGCCTTGAGCGGTTCCGTCCACGTGCTCGGCTGGCTCCTCGCCGCCCTCGTCCTCGCCGCCATCTGGGCCTTGTGGGTGCTGGCCCGTCGGCGGCTGCGGTCCGTCCTGCTCACCGACGAGACCCTTCGCCTTGGTGAGGAGGAGCTGCCCGTCTCCAGCATCGCCGCCGTCGAGGACGACGAGCCCGATGCCGCCCGCGTCCTCGGTGGCGGCTGGACCACCCCCAAGGGCACCCGCGCCGTCCCCCTACGCCTGGCCGACGGCCACCTCGTCCTGGCCTGGGCCCGCCACCCCGACGCCCTGGCCTCCGCCCTCCGCGCCCTCCTCTCCACCTGACCTCCGCCGCCGCACCCGAGCAATGCGCGAACCTTGGAGCATTGCGCACGCACTCGAGCAGCGCCGCAACCTTCGAGCACCGATCGAGCTCCGGAGCAGCGCCGCAGCCCTGCTGGAGTGCGCGAGCTTTCGAGCATTGCGCGCGCGTTGGAGCAATGCGCACGCACTGGTGCAGCGCTGCCGCACTGGTGCAGCGCTGCCGCGCTGGAGCATTGCGCACGCGTTGCTCCACCGCTGGGGCGTTCGAGCATCCCGGAGGCATTGGAGCGGAGGCATTGGAGCAGTGCTGCGGCGTTGCTGGAGGGCGTGAGCATTGGAGCATTGCGCACGCGGTCGAGTGGGAGCGCGGCAGTCGAGCGAGGCTTCGGCGGTCGGGGTGGGGAGCGGCGGAGGTGGATAGGCGTCGGGTTGGGGGCGGTTGCCGACGGTGGAGGTGGGCGGCGTGAGAAGGTGGAGGGCATGAGCAGCCCCCGGTTGAACCAGCCGTGGCGGGCCGCGGTGGCGGGCGGCCTGGTGGTCGTCGCGGTGCTGGCGGTGTTCGCGGCGGTGTGGAGCTGGCAGCACGGCATCATCCGATACGACATCCCGGCCAGTGACGGCACGCCGGAGTTGGTGTCGACCCGGTTCGTGGGCAGCTGGATGGCCATCGCCATCGGCCTGGGCACGCTGGCGGCGCTGCTGCTCGTGGGGGCGGGCCGGCAGGTGCTGCTGGCGGTGCGCACCCGGGACAGCAACCCGCTGCCGCCGATCCAGACGGCCGAGCCGCCGCCCGCCGTCTGACCCTCGGGGCACCAGGCCGTCCGGGCCCCCGGGGGACCAGGCCGTCCCGGGCCGGCTAGAGCTGGGGGAGGGCGGGCCAGGTTGGCGGGGCGGCGGGATGGCCGGCCATGCGGAGGGCCAGCTCGATGTAGCGGCGGTGCATCTCGACGGGGGTGAGGGCGCCGTCGTCGCGGAACCACTCGCTGATGAGGCCGCACATGTCCAGGACGGCGCGGGCGGTGCCGGAGGGGGAGTCGCCGACGAGGTGGAAGGCGCCGGAGCGCTGGCCGCCGGCGAGGACGTCGGCCAGCTGGTCGCGGAGGCGGCGGCGGATGGCGAGGACGTGGGCCAGGCGCTCGCCGGTGAGGGAGCGGTATTCGTGGTTGCCGACGCGGGAGCGCTCCCGGAACTGGGAGTGCGCGGCGGCGTGCACGGCGACGAGGGCGGCGAACTGGGCGACGGGGTCGGGGCCGGCGGTGGAGCGGGCGTCGAGGGCGTGGCGTTCGAGCTCGGTGTGGATGTCGAGCACGAGTTCGTAGAGCAGCTCGTCCTTGGACGAGAAGTGGTTGTACAGCGCGCCCTGGGTGAAACCGCAGGCCTGGGTGATCTCTTTCACTGAGGTGGCGCGAAAGCCGCGTTCGTAGAACAGCGTGGTGGCCGCCGCCAGCAGTCTGTCCCGGGAACGGGCCTCGACGCTTGTCATCCGTCAATACTCGCCCACTTGACCGCGGCGGCCGACAGGCGGTAGGACACGCGGGGGTATATGAACGGTCATTTACCGTACGAACGTGAAAGGCCCGAGTTGTCCTCCTCCCGGCTCGCCGTCCTGACCGCCGTGCTCGCCCTCGCGCTGACCGCCTGCTCCGGACTGACCGGCACACCGGCGCCGACCAAGTCGGCGGTGGACTACAGCGCCCAGGCGATGCAAGCCACCCAGGCCGCGATCAGCGGCACCTACCACGAACCGGCGTTGCAGCCCCGGCCGGCGGCCCCGAACAAGAAGCTGGCGGTCATCTCGTCGGGCCAGAACGCGATCAGCTCGCTGGTGCCGGCGAACGCGGTGATGGAGGCGGCCAAGGCGATCGGCTGGGACGCCCAGCTCTACGACGGCAAGCTGGACCCGAAGGCCTGGCCGGCGCTGGTGTCCCAGGCGGTGGCGAGTGGGGCGGCGGGCATCGTGCTGGTGGCGGTGGACTGTCCGGCGGTGGCCCAGCCGCTGGCCGAGGCCAAGGCCAAGGGCATCAAGATCGTCGGGATCTTCGCGTTCGACTGCAACGACCCGCTGTTCGGCGGCAACGGCCCGGCGCTGTTCAGCTCCTACGTCGACTTCGGCCCGCCGGTGAACCGCAACATCGACGACTTCTCCGATCTCTACGGCGCCGACCAGGCCAACACGGTGGTGGCGCAGACCAATGGCAAGGCCAAGGTCATCCTGGTCACCGACAACGAGTTCACCTCGATCCGGCACGTGATCGAGGGCTTCCGGCAGACGATCGCCAAGTGCGCCACCTGCTCGATCGTCGGCGAGATCGACATCAAGGCGGCCGACCTGGCCACGTCGAACGCGGCGGCGCAGGTGGCGAAGGTGTTGCAGGAGCATCCGGAGGCCAATGCGGTGAAGAGCCCTTACACCGCGGCGACGCTGGCGGCGGTGAGCCCGGCGGTGATGAAGGCCAATCGGGCGGCCTCCCTCTATGTCATGGGTGGTGAGGGATACGAGCCGGAGCTGGACCTGATCCGCAAGCACCAGGGCGTCTCGGCGGTCACCATCATCCCGTCCGACTGGTACGGCTGGGCGGCGGTGGACACGGTGAACAGTCTGTTCATCGGCCAGGAGCCGGCCGATTCGGGACTGGGCTGGCAACTCATCGACGACGAGGTGAACCCGCCGTCGAACAACGCCTACAAACCGGCAATCGACTTCCGGACGGCATATCGGACGGCCTGGGGAAGGACCGGCTGATCCGCCTTCAGGTAACTCACAGGCTGCGTCCAGTGTGATGACAGGCTGACCACAGAGGATTCGGGGTGTACACAACCGCCCTGGGGCCTTGAGGCTGCCGCGCTCCCCCCAGGCCAGGGATGCGAGCAGAGTGAGGACCCTGTGTTGTCGAGAATTCGACTGCGCCTGACCAGACGGCGGGTGATCATCATCGCGGCCGCCGTGGTGGTGGCCACCGGTGGTGGTGTCGCCTGGGCGGCGACCCGCCCGGCCGCCGACGCCCAGACCACGTCGTTCGCCACGGCCACCACCGCGACGCTGAAGCAGACGGTCTCCTCGTCCGGCACGATCCAGCCGGCCCAGCAGGAGAACCTGAACTTCGCGGTGTCGGGCCAGGTCACCGGCGTCACGGCCACGGTGGGCCAGCAGGTCACCGCCGGCCAGGCGCTGGCCACGGTGAACTCGGCGGCCCTGGCCGCCAGCGTGGCGGAGGCGCAGGCCACGCTGTCCACGGACCAGGCCCGGCTGAGCTCGGACCAGACGGCGGGCGCCTCCAGCGCGCAGATCACCGCCGACCAGGCCGCGGTCACCGCGGCCCAGAACTCCCTGACCAACGCCCAGACGGCGTTGAGCGAGGCCACGCTGACCTCGCCGATCGACGGCACGGTGGCGTCGGTGAACCTGGCCGTGGGCCAGCAGGTGTCGGCCGGCAGCACGTCGACCAGCAGCGGCTCCAGCGGCGGCGGTGGCGGTGGCGGCGCGGGTGGCGGCGGTGGGGCCACCGGCGGCACGGGGTCGACCGGCTCGTCGAGCTCCTCCAGCACGTCCAGCACCGCGCAGGTGGTCGTGATCTCCACCAACACCTACGTCGTCAACGCCAGCGTGGACGACACCGAGGTGGGCCTGATCAAGAACGGCGAGCAGGCGACGATCACCGCGAACGGCAGCACCGAGCCGGCCTACGGCACGGTCACCTCGGTGGCGATGCTGGCCAGTTCCTCCTCCACGGTCCCGAGCTACCCGGTGACGATCGGCGTCACGGGCACGCCGACCGGCCTGCACCCGGGGGCCAGCGCGACGGTGGCGATCACGGTCAAGCAGGTCACCGACGCCGTGGTGGTGCCGACGGCGGCGATCCACTACGAGAACGGCAACGCGGTCGTCTACCAGATGTCGGACGGCAAGCAGGTCTCCAAGCCGGTCACCACCGGCATGACCTCGGGCGGCCAGACGCAGATCGTCAGCGGCCTGGCCGACGGCGACCAGGTGGTCATTCCCACCCGCAACACCGGCACCGGCACCGGCGGCACCGGAACGACCGGCCGCGGTGGCACCGGCGGCTTCGGTGGTGGCACAGGCGGGTTCGGCGGTGGAACCGGCGGCTTCGGTGGCGGCGCGGGCGGGTTCGGTGGCGGCGCCGGAGGAGGCGGCGGGGGCCGAACCGGTGGCGGGGCTTCCCCGGGCGGCACGGCGAACGGCGGCTGAGCGATGAGTCTCGACATGACCACGCCGATTCCCCCGGTGATCGGCGGCCCGCAGACGGTCATCGGCATCCAGGACGTCACCAAGATCTACAAGACCGGCTCGGTGGAGGTGGCCGCGCTCGGCGGCGTGTCGCTGCGCATCGACGAGGGCGAGTACGTGGCGATCATGGGTCCGTCCGGCTCGGGCAAGTCCACGCTGATGCACATCATCGGCTGCCTGGACGTGGCCACGGCCGGCAGCTACTTCCTGGCCGGCGACGACGTCAGCGGGCTGACCGAGAACGAGCTGGCGGTGATCCGCAACCAGCGGATCGGCTTCGTGTTCCAGCAGTTCAACCTGCTGACCTCGCTGACCGCGTGGCGCAACGTGGAGCTGCCGCTGTGCTACGCCGGCGTGGCCAGGGCGGAGCGCAAGCAGCGGGCGATCGAGGAGCTGGAGCGGGTCGGCCTCGGCGACCGCGTCGAGCACAAGCCCACGGAGCTGTCCGGCGGCCAGCAGTCCCGCGTGGCGCTGGCCCGGGCCCTGGTGAACAGGCCGGCGCTGATCCTGGCCGACGAGCCGACGGGCGCCCTGGACTCCAAGGCCACCGCGGACGTGCTGGGCGTCTTCGACGAACTGAACAAGGCGGGCCACACCATCGTGCTCATCACCCACGAGGAGGACGTCGCCGCGCACGCGCACCGCGTGGTGCGGCTGCGGGACGGGCTCATCGAGTCGGACACCGTGAATGTGGGGGTGGCGCGCGCGAGCGAGCTTGCGAGCTCGCCATCCAACACAGGGTTGCGCCAGCTCGTCGTGCCGACGAACCCTGGCGAGGAGGCACGATGAGCTGGCTCGAAACGCTTAGAACTTCTTGGGACGCAATCAGATCGCATCGCCTGCGGTCCGGCCTGACCATGCTCGGCATCCTGATCGGCATCGCGGCGGTCATCCTCACGGTCGGCCTCGGTGAGGGCGCCTCGCAGTCGGTCAGCAGCGCCATCAACGCCCTGGGCACGAACCTGCTCGTCGTCACGCCGGGCAGCACCACGACCGCGGGCGTGCGCGGCGGTTCCGGCACGGCGTCCTCGCTGACGGCGAGCGACGCGACGGCGTTGGGCGACAAGTCGGTCGCGCCGGACATCCAGGCGGTGGCCCCGAGCAACAGCCGCTCCGAGGCGCTGACCGCCGGCTCCACGAACTGGACGACCTCGGTGGTCGGCACCACCCCGGACTGGCTGGGAGTGCGGGCCCGCACCATCTCCGAGGGCCGCTTCCTGTCCAATCAGGACATCAGCGGTGAAGCAGCCAACGTGGTGCTGGGCACGACCACCGCGCAGGAGCTGTTCGGCGGGGCCGACCCGGTCGGCCGCACGGTGACGATCAGCAGCATCCCGTTCACCGTGGTCGGCGTGCTGGCCTCGGAGGGCACCTCCTCGGCGCAGAACCAGGACGACCAGGCGGTGGTGCCGATCAGCACGGCCTCCGACCGGCTGTTCGGCGGCACCACCCGCACCTCGGTGCAGTCGATCTACGTGGAGGCCACCTCGGCCGACACCCTGTCGGCCGCCTACCAGGAGGCCAACCAGGAACTGCTGACGCTGCACCACGTCACCGACCCGACGGCGGCCGACTTCACCATCGCCAGCCAGGAGTCGCTGCTGTCCACCGCGACCTCGGTCAGCCGCACGCTGACCATCCTGCTCGGCGGCGTCGCCGCGCTGTCGCTGCTGGTCGGCGGCATCGGCGTCATGAACATCATGCTGGTGTCGGTGACCGAGCGGATCCGGGAGATCGGCCTGCGCAAGGCCCTGGGCGCGAGCCCGACGGTGATCCGCCGGCAGTTCCTGGTGGAGGCGTCGGTGCTGGGACTGTCCGGAGGCATACTGGGCGCGCTGCTGGGGATCGTGGGCGCGCTGGTGCTGCCGGGGCTGATCTCGTCCACCATCACCGTGTCGCCGACGGCCACCGCCCTGGCCATCCTGACCTCGATCGCCATCGGCATGGCGTTCGGCGTGTACCCGGCCAGCCGGGCCGCCCGACTCGCCCCGATCGACGCTCTCCGAAGCGAATGAGCTGGAGCCCAACGATGTCCGTGCAGATCCGCAAAGCCGCCGCTCTCGGCCTGATGGCCGGCGGGCTGGCCTTCACGCTGGCCGCGTGCGGCGGCTCGACGCCCGCGCCGCCGGCCAACAACAGTGGCGGCGGCCAGACCAGCGGGACCAACCGGCCCGCCGGCGCCCCGCCCGGGGTGTTCGGCAGCATCGCCGCGATCTCCGGCCAGACGCTGCAGGTGCAGAACCCGCAGAGCGGCCAGACCGCGGTCAGCTACGACGGCTCGACGAAGATCACCAACTCGGTGGCCGGCACGCTCGCCGACGTCACCACCGGCGCGTGCGTGACGGTGAACGGCACCTCCACCGCCGAGGGGCAGCCGGTCAGCGCCACGGCCGTGACGATCACCCAGGCCGGCGCGAACGGGTGCAGCTTCGGCAACGGCGACACCCGGCCGTCCGGCTCGAACGCGCCGCGCCCGTCGGGCTCGAACCGGCCGCGGCCCAGCGGCAGCAACAGTCCCCGGCCCAGCACCGGCGCCAACCCGGCCGGCGGCCCGCGGGCCTTCGGCGCGGTGACGGCGGTGTCCGCCACCGGCTTCACCGTGCACTCGACGTTCGGCACGAACGCCTCCGACGTCACGGTGAACGTCACGTCGGCGACCACGTACACCAAGACCGTGCCGGCCGACGCGAGCGCGCTCGTGGTCGGCGCATGTGTTGCGGCGCAAGGCAAGGCCGATGACACGGGCGCGGTGGCGGCCACCTCGATCGCGGTCAGCAAGGCCGGCCCGAACGGCTGCACCGGCGGCTTCCGCGGCGGTCGCGGCGGCGGCTTCGGTGGCGGCACCGGCGGCGGGACCGGGAACGGCGGCGGCAATGGCTGAGCGCAGGAAAGACGCCCGTAGAAGGGGATTGCGCCGCTCCAGAGTGGTGATCGGCGTTGTGGTGCTGGTCCTGCTCGGCGGTGGGGCGGCGGCGTTCGCCGCGACCCAGAACACCAGTCCCTCGTACCGCACGGCGACCGCCGGCCCGGCCTCGGTGACCTCGGTGCTCAACGGCATCGGCACCGTGCAGCCGATCTCCCAGGCGACGGTCACCTTCCCGGTCGCCGGGCAGGTCGCGACGGTCACGGTGAAGCAGGGCGACCAGGTGACCGCCGGCCAGGTGCTGGCCGAGCTGAACACCACGGCCCTGGCCGGGCAGGTCAGCGCGGCCCAGTCCACGCTGGCCACGGCGCAGGCCAAGCTGGCCGCCGACCAGAGCAGCCAGACCTCCGCGGTCTCCACGCCCACGCAGACGTCCTCGTCGTCATCGTCGTCGAGCAGCGGCAGCAAGTCCTCGGCCAGCACGGCCAAGCTCACCGAGCTGCTGAAGTCCATCTCCGCCGGGCAGAACGCGGTGCGGGGCGCGCAGCAGAAGGTGGACGCCGACCTCCAGCTGGCCGGCGCGGCGCTGAAGCAGGCCCAGTCGACCTGCCCGGACATCATCAAGCAGCTCGGCAACCCGCCGGCGACCACCACGGACCCGTCGCCGACGACCACGTCCGAGCCGCCGCCGACCACCACGCCGCCGGTCGACGTCACCACCTGCACGGACCTGTTGCAGCAGGTCCAGGACGCGCAGGCGAAGACCGCGGCCGACGAGACGGCGCTGAGCCAGGCCGAGGCGGCCCTGTCGACCGCGCTGGGCCAGGCGGCGGCCGCCGTGCAGCAGGCGTCGACCTCGTCTTCGACGCCGAGCAGCAGCGGCTCCACGTCCACCCCGCAGACGTCCAGCGGGACCAGCAGCCGCGGCGGCGCCGGCGGTGGCAGCTCGACCCCGCCGTCGGCCGACCAGATCGCCGCCGACCAGGCCTCGGTGGACGCGGCCACCGCGCAGCTGGCCGCCAACCAGCAGAACATGGCGGCGGCCAGCCTGGTCAGCCCGATCGACGGCACGATCGCCCAGGTCGACGTGGTGGCCGGGCAGAACGCGTCGGCCAACTCGAGCACCGCCAAGATCGTGGTCATCGGCCCCGGCGGCAACCAGGTCACCACCGCCGTCAACGACAACCAGGTCGGCAACGTCAAGCCGGGCCAGTCGGCCACCGTCACGCCGGACGGCGCGGGCAAGCCGCTGACCGGCAAGGTCGTCTCGATCGGCGCGCTGGCCAGCACCACCTCCGGAGGCTCGTCCAGCTTCCCGGTGACGATCTCGCTCGACGGCGGCGGCACCGGCCTGTTCGCCGGCTCGACCGCGTCGGTGGCGGTCATCCTGGGCAACGCCAAGGCCGCCGTCACGGTGCCGACCTCGGCGGTGCACACCGTCGGCGCGAACAGCTTCGTGAACGCCCTGGTGGACGGCAAGCCGGCCGCCAAGCGGGTCACGGTGGGCGTGATCGGCGCGACCGTCACGCAGATCACCAACGGTCTCAGCGCCGGCGACGAGGTCGTGCTGGCCAACCTGAGCGATCCCCTGCCGTCCTCGACGAGCGGGGCCGGCGCCCGCGGCTTGACAGGCGGCGGCGGGACCTTCCGCCCAGGTGGGACCGGGGGTGCGGCCGGCGGCGGCGCGACGGGAGGCCGGACCGGCGGGTGACGGCCGACACGATCGGCCCCGGTGTGGAGGACTATGTCCCTATGCCCGAGCCAACCAAGCGCAGCCGGCTGCTCGTCGTCGAGGACGAGCCGAGCATCCGTGAGCTGCTGGCGGCCAGCCTCCGGTTCGCCGGCTTCGACGTGGACACCGCGTCGACCGGGACCGACGCGCTGCGCAGCGTCGAGCGGGAGCGGCCGGACCTGATCCTGCTCGACGTGATGCTGCCCGACCGCGACGGCTTCGAGGTGGTGCGCCGGCTGCGCTCGGGCGGCCTCGGCGTGCCGGTGCTGTTCCTGACCGCGCGCGACGGGGCCGAGGACAAGATCACCGGGCTGACCATCGGCGGCGACGACTACGTCACCAAGCCGTTCAGCCTGGAGGAGGTCATCGCCCGGGTGAACGCGGTGCTGCGGCGGACCAAGGCGCAGCCGGAGCCCCCGGACAACCGGCTGCGCTACGCCGACCTGGAGCTGGAGGTGGACAGCCATGAGGTGCGGCGGGCCGGCCGGCTGGTGCAGCTGTCGCCGACCGAGTTCAAGCTGCTGCACTACCTGCTGCGCAACGCCGGCCGGGTGCTGTCCAAGGCCCAGATCCTGGACCAGGTGTGGCACTACGACTTCAACGGCGAGGCCGGCGTCGTCGAGTCGTACATCTCCTACCTGCGGCGCAAGGTGGACGACGTGGAGCCACGGCTGATCCACACCGTCCGCGGCGTCGGCTACGTGCTGCGGCAGTCCACAACGTGAAGCGGGCGAGGTCGTGAAGCCGGTGCGGTGGGTCCGGGAGTGGGTCGGCCGGATGCCGCTGCGGGTGCACCTGGTCTCCGGCCTGGTGCTGCTGGTGGCGGTGGCGCTGTTCGGGGCGTGGTTCATCACCTCGGCCGTGCTGGAGAACTACCTGGTCGGGCAGGCCGACAACCGGCTGCACACCATGCTGCTGGCCACCCAGCGGCAGGTGCAGGCCGGCATCGACCGGCCATGGCCCACTCCCCGCGGGCAGCCGTTCCGCCTGCCCGGGCGCAGCCTGGTCATGGTGCGCACGGCCACCCAGAGCCATGAGCTCAGCCTGCCCACCGACGACGGTGACTTCCGGCCGGCGCTGCCGCCGATGGGGCAGCTGGCCTCGGGCTCGTCGGTGACGCTGCCGTCGCAGGGCGGCTCCGGGCCGCGGTGGCGGGTGCAGGTGCTGCGGCTGGACGGCGTGGAGATCGTGGCCGCCACCGACCAGCGCGACCTGGACGCCGCCGTGACCGACATGCGGATCCGGTCGCTGGTGATCTGCCTGGGCGCGCTGGTGCTGGTGGCCGGGCTGGGCTACGCGCTCGTGCGCAGCAGCATGCGGCCGCTGGAGGAGGTCGAGCAGACCGCCGACGTGATCGCCACCGGCGAGCTGTCCCGGCGGGTGCCGGTGCGCCGGCCGGGCAGCGAGGTCGGGCGGCTGGCCAACTCGCTGAACGTGATGCTGGGCCGGATCGAGGAGGCCTTCGACGACCGGCGCAAGTCGGAGGAGGCGGCGCGGCGCTCGGAGAACCGGATGCGGCAGTTCGTCGCCGACGCCTCGCACGAGCTGCGCACCCCGCTGACCTCGATCCGCGGCTACGCCGAGCTGTACCGGCAGGGCGCGGTCACCTCACCGGGCGAGGTCTCCGAGGTGCTCGGCCGGATCGAGGACCAGGCCGCCCGGATGGGGCTGCTGGTCGAGGACCTCTTACTGCTGGCCCGGCTGGACCAGCAGCGCCCGCTGGAGCAGCGGGAGGTGGACCTGACCGTGATCGCGGTGGACGCCGTGCACGACGCCCGGGTGCTCGACCCCGACCGCAAGATCGGGCTGCACCTGGACCTGGCCATGGACCTCGACGGGGACGAGGACGACGGCAGCGCGCTGGCCGTGCTCGGCGACGAGGCCCGGCTGCGGCAGGTGGTCAGCAACCTGGTCGGCAACGCCATCACCCACACCCCGGCCGGCACCCCGGTCGACGTCCGGCTCTCGCACCGCGAGGAGGACGGCCAGCCGCTGGCCGTGCTGGAGGTCAGCGACCAGGGGCCGGGGCTGACCGGCGAGCAGAGCGAGCGGATCTTCGAGCGGTTCTACCGGGCCGACGCGGTGCGCAGCCGGGAGAACGGCGGCACCGGCCTGGGCCTGGCCATCGTCGCCGCCTTGGTGGCCGCGCACGGCGGCCGGGTGGAACTGGACACCGCGCCCGGCGACGGGGCGACGTTCCGGGTGCTGCTCCCGCAACAGGCGTGACCGCTGGCGTGAACACCGGTGAGCTGGCGATGAAGGCGGCCGGTGGCACGTGACGGCGGCCACGCGCGGTCACCTGTAAGACTGGGGGTCGTGACGATCGAGCAGGCAGCCAGTGTTGACACCTCGCGCGCGCTGTTCGACCGAGCGGCCAAGGCCACGCCGGGCGGGGTCAACTCGCCGGTGCGGGCGTTCCACTCGGTCGGCGGCACGCCTCGATTCATGGTCCGCGGCGAGGGCCCGCACCTGTGGGACGCCGACGGCAACCGCTATGTCGACCTGGTCAGCTCGTGGGGCCCGATGATCCTGGGCCACGCCCATCCCGAGGTGGTCGCGGCCGTGCAGCGGGCGGCCCAGCACGGCCTGTCCTTCGGCACGCCGACCGAGGGCGAGGTGCTGCTGGCCGAGGAGCTCATCGCCCGGGTCGAGCCGGTCGAGCAGGTGCGGCTGGTCAACTCCGGCACCGAGGCGACGATGAGCGCCATCCGGCTGGCCCGGGGCTTCACCGGCCGCCGCAAGATCGTCAAGTTCGCCGGCTGCTACCACGGCCACGTGGACGCGCTGCTGGCCCAGGCCGGCTCGGGCGTGGCGACGCTGGGCCTGCCGACCACGCCGGGCGTCACCGGCGCGCAGGCGGCCGACACGATCGTGCTGCCCTACAACGACCTCGCCGCCGTGAAGGCGGCCTTCGAGGCCAACCCGGGCGAGATCGCCGCGATCATCACCGAGGCCGCGGCCGGCAACATGGGCGCGGTGGCCCCGGATCCGGGCTTCAACGCGGCGCTGCGCGAGGCCTGCCACGCCGACGGCGCGCTGCTGGTCATCGACGAGGTGATGACCGGCTTCCGCGTCTCCAAGGCCGGGTGGTACGGCCTGGAGCACGTGCCCGGCGACCTCTACACGTTCGGCAAGGTGATGTCCGGCGGCCTGCCGGCGGCGGCCTTCGGCGGCCGCGCCGACGTGATGGCCCGGCTGGCCCCGAGCGGCCCGGTCTACCAGGCCGGCACTCTGTCCGGGAACCCGGTGGCGGTGGCCGCCGGCCTCACCCAGCTCAAGCTGGCCGACGACGAGGTGTACCGCAAGCTGGACCGCAACGCCCGGCTGCTGGGCGAGCTGTTCGGCGACGCGCTGACCGCCGAGGGCGTGGCCCACCAGGTGCAGTACGCCGGCAACCTGGTCAGCGTCTTCTTCGGCGAGCACCCGGTGCGCGACTACGCCGGCGCGCAGGCCACCCAGACCTGGCGGTTCCCGCCGTTCTTCCACGCGTTGCTGGAGCGCGGCGTCTATCCGCCGCCGAGCGCGTACGAGGCGTGGTTCGTCAACGCCGCCATGGACGACGCCTCGTTCGAGGTCATCGAGCAGGCCCTGCCGCACGCCGCCGCCGCGGCCGCGGCGGCCAAGGAGGACGGGCAGTGACCGAGCTTGCGAGGGCGCCATTCAGCACGGTGACCCGGGTCGCGGACCCGGCGAGCGCTAGCGAGGCGGGACTGTGACGCGAACGTTGGTGCACCTGATGCGCCACGGCGAGGTGCACAACCCGACCGGCGTCCTCTACGGCCGGCTGCCCGGCTTCCGGCTGTCCGCGCAGGGCGAGAAGCAGGCGCTGCGGGTGGCCGAGCACCTGGCCGACCGCGACATCGTGCACGTCGTCGCGTCGCCGCTGGAGCGGGCCCAGCAGACCGCCGGACCGATCGTCGACTCGCACCGGCTGGAGCTGGTGACCGACGACCGGCTGATCGAGGCCGACAACAAGTTCGAGGGCCTGAAGGTGGCCGTGGGCGACGGCGCGCTGCGGTCGCCGCAGCACTGGCCCAAGCTGTGGAACCCGTTCGAGCCGTCCTGGGGCGAGCCGTACCTGAAGATCGCCCACCGGATGCTCGGCGCGGTGCAGCGGGCCCGCGCGGCCGCCGCCGGGCACGAGGCGGTGTGCGTCTCCCACCAGCTGCCGGTGTGGACCGTCCGCCGGTTCCTGGAGGGCAAGCGCATGTGGCACGACCCGCGCAAGCGGCAGTGCTCGCTGGCCTCGCTGACCACGCTGACGTTCGAGGACGAGATGCTGGTGCGGATCAGCTACGCCGAGCCGGCCGGCGGCACCGACCCGAGGGTGACGGGCGCATGAACCTCAAGCGCGTGGCCGTCGCCGCCGCCATGCTCGTCGGCCTCACGGCCTGCTCCACCGGCAAGGACGCGGTCATCCAGGGCCAGGGCACGTTCCAGTTCACCGCGCCCGGCGGGCAGACCCACATCGACTACACCGGCCAGCAGCGCCAGCCGCTCAAGGAACTCGAGGGCGACAGCCTGCTCCAGGACGGCCAGCAGGTGAAGCTGAGCTCGTTCGCCGGCAAGATCGTCGTGATCAACATCTGGGGCGCCTGGTGCGGGCCGTGCCGGACCGAGGCCCCGCAGCTCCAGCAGGTCTACGACGAGACCAAGGACCAGGGCGTCCAGGTGATGGGGGTGGACGTGCGCGACGACAAGTCGGCGGCGATCGACTTCTATCACAACGCGAAACTGGACTATCCGTCTATTTTCGACCCGCCCGGCCGGTCGCTGCTGGTGTTGCAGGGCTATCCGCGCACGACAACGCCGTCCACGCTGGTGCTCGACCGCCAACACCGGGTGGCCTGGGTGTCCCTTTTGCCGGTTGAGAAGGACGAATTGCTGTCCAAGGTGAAGCAACTCATCGCCGAGAAGTAGGGTCGAGTTCACCACCAGTTTCCGTTCGTATGACGGGTGTTCCGCGCGCTTTTGCTCAATTAACCTCGCGTGCGGTCCCGCCCACCACGGATGGAGCACGCGTCATGGCCGACTCGAACTCTGGACTCACCCGTCGCCGCTTCCTCGGCGCCGCCGGTGGCGCCGTCGCGGCCGCCGGCGCCCTCGGCGCGCTGCCGCCGGGCATGGCCGAGGCGCTGGCCGAGCCGCGCCGCCGGGGCCGGATCGGCGACGTCGAGCACGTGGTCGTCCTGATGCAGGAGAACCGGTCGTTCGACCACTACTACGGCACCATGCGCGGCGTGCGCGGCTTCGCCGACCGGACCGCGGTGATCCAGCCCAACGGCAAGGACATCTACCACCAGTTCGACCTGCTGCGCACCGACGGCAACGCGCTGCTGCCGTTCCACGTGGACACGTCCACAGTGGACGGGCAGGACCTCGGCGACCTGGGCCACGGCTGGGACGACCAGCACCTGGCCATGAACGGCGGCGCCAACAACTCGTGGATCACCGCCAAGGGCGAGATGACCATGGGTTTCTTCACCGAGCAGGACATCCCGTTCCACCGGGCGCTGGCCGACGCCTTCACGCTGTGCGACGCCTACCACTGCTCGGTGCAGGGCCCGACCACGCCCAACCGGCTCTACCTGTTCACCGGCACCATCGACGCCGACGGCAAGTACGGCGGCCCGGTCAACTACAACCCGGCCGACTACAAGGGCGTGCTGCGCTGGACCACCTACCCGGAGCGCCTCCAGGACGCCGGCGTGTCCTGGAAGGTGTACGCCAACAAGGAGGTCGGCGACGACGGGGCGCACCCGTTCGTCGGCGACTACGGCGACAACCCGCTGTGGCTGTTCGAGAACTACCACAAGGACTACAGCAGCGAGCTGTCCAAGCGGGCCAGCGTCTTCGAGACCTGGCAGCCGGATTCGGGGCAGGGCAAGGACGTCAACCACGTGCTGTCGGAGTTCATCGCCGACTGCGCGGCCGGCACGCTGCCCAAGGTGTCCTGGGTCGTGGCCCCCTACGGCTACTGCGAGCACCCCGAAGCCCGCCCGGTCGACGGCGCCGCCTACACCCAGGCCGTGCTAAACGCCCTGTGGGCCAACAAGAAGCTGTGGGACAACACCGTCGTCCTGATCAACTACGACGAGAACGACGGCTTCTTCGACCACGTGCCGCCGGCGATGGCCCCGGCCGGCACGCCCGGCGAGTTCATCTCCGGCAAGTCCATCGGCCTGGGCGCGCGGGTGCCGATGACGGTGATCTCGCCGTGGAGCCGCGGCGGCTGGATCAACTCCGAGGTCTGCGACCACACCTCGGTGATCCGCTTCCTCGAGCAGTGGACCGGCGTGCGCGAGCCGAACATCACCGACTGGCGCCGGGCCGTCTGCGGCGACCTGACCAGCGCCTTCGACTTCGGCGTGAAGAACGTGACGATCCCGCTGCTGCCGGACACGGCCACGCTGCGCAAGATCGCCGACAACACCCAGACCAAGCTGCCCAAGCCGGCCCCGCCGGCCACCGGCAAGCAGGTCACGCCGTTGCAGGACCAGGGCACGCGCCCGGCCCGGCCGCTGCCCTACCAGCCGGCCGTCACCACCTCGCTGTCGGCCGACCAGGGCACGCTGACCACCACGTTCGCCAACTACGGCGCCGGCCAGCTCCAGCTGTGGGCGTTCCGCGCCGACGGCAAGCTGGACGGCCCGTGGCCCTACGACGTGCCGGCCGGCCAGCAGGTCAGCGACCAGTGGAAGATCTGGAGCTACGGCTACAAGTACAACATCGCCGTGCACGGCCCGAACCGCTTCCTGTGGCAGTTCGCCGCCGACGTCAACGCCGCCGGCGCGATCGACGCCCCGGCCGCCTACACCAGCGACTTCAAGCTCAAGCTGGCGCTGACCAACCCGTCGGCCAAGGCGGTCAAGTTCACCGTCACCACCAACCACTACGGCAACGGCAGGACCAGCGTCACCGTCGCCGCCGGCAAGACCGTGGACTACACCTTCACGCCGACCGAGGGCTGGTACGACCTGAGCGTCACCATCGACGCCGACCCGGTCTTCCTGCGCCGCTACACCGGCCACATCGAGAACGGCCGCCCCAGCGTCACCGGCTGACCCCGCTTTTTCGCCACATGTGGACCACATTCGACGCTGGAAGTCGAATGTGGTCCACATGTGGCGTCAGGTGAGGGAGTGTAGGTAGCGGTCGGTGAGGAGGTTCTGGGTCAGGTGGCCGACGGGGCCGCCGAGGCGAGCCAGCAGGGTCGCCGGCCGGGAGAAGGCCGTCACCGTGAACGACACCGAGCCGTCGGCGTTGCGGTCGACCACGAACGCCTCCTCGCCGCTGACCGGGTGCCCGGGCAGCGTGCCGTAAGCGAAGCCTCGCCGCGCGGGCTCGTCGAGCACGTGCACGACCCGGCACGGCACCTCCACCGGCCCCAGCCGCAGCACCACCACCGAGGACGGCTCCACCCGGGCCGACGAGGCCAGAACCCGCAGGCCGGTGGCCAGCTGGGCCCGCCAGCCGAACAGCCGGTCCATGGCCTCGTCGAAGCCGGTGGACAGCCGCACCCGCCGGCTGATGGTCCGGTAGCCGGCCGGCAGCGCGCCCCGGGTCGCGCCGACCTCGGCGTAGGTGAACGGGGCCGACCGCAGCGCGGTGGCACGGGCGGGATCCAGCAGTTCCACGGTCACCGGCCCATTGTCCCGGCCCCGATCGCCGACAGCAGCATCGGCAGGGACCGGTGCAGCTCCTGCTGCCAGTACGGCCAGGAGTGGCGGCCGCCGGGATAGAAGTCGGTGGTGACCGGGATGCCGGCCTTGCGCAGCCGATCCACCACCGCCTCGGACTCGTCCCGGACGACCTTCTCGACGGCGTCGTCGGTGGACCGGCCGTCGCCGGCCGACATGAACAACGACTTGCCGCGCAGGCCGGACAGGTCCGGCGCCGGCGAGTGCGCCCGCCACATCCCCACCTCGTCCGGCCGGGCCGGATCGCCCCACAGGTTGTGCCAGTCGGTGCCGGGGCACAGCAGCCACATCGCCTCGGTGACGTCCGGGCGGGCCAGCGGGTCGACGGCCCCACTGTAGGTCGCGACGGCTTGGAACAGATCGGGATGCGTTGCGGCGTAATGCATCGCGCCCAGACCACCCATGGAAATGCCGGCCACCGCCCGCTGCCGTCCGGCGTGGTAGCGGGTCTCCAGCAGCTCCCGCAGCTGGGTCAGATGGAAGGTCTCCCAGTCCGGCCCGCCGCCGCGACCCTGATTCCACCAGTCGGAGTAGTTGCCGCAGTGCCCGCCGTCCGGCATCACGACGATCGCCTCGACCTTGGACACCAGCGCCGCCACGTCGGTGTGGTCGGTCCACGCCGCGTGGTCGTCGCCGGAGCCGTGCAGCAGGTACAACACGGGCCAGGTGCGGGTGGCGTCCCGGGACCAGTCCGGCGGCAGCAGCAGGCGGGTGGTCGCCTCGCCGTCGACCAGCGGCGAGCGCATCGTCACGTCGACCTCGCGGTCGCCGAGCCAGTGCTCGGCCAGGCCGGCGTCGCCGGCGTGCTCCGGCGGCCCGGTCAGCAGGACCGCCAGGACGAGCACCGCGAGCAGCGCCTTCACCTGGTCATCGTAGGGGCGGCGAGCCGGCGGTAGACGCTGACGAGCCATTCCGGATCGTGCCGGAAGTCGTGCTCGATCCACCAGCCCAGCAGCCCGATGATGCCGCTGGCGTGGAACTCGGCGACGACGTCGGCCGGCAGGTCGCCGTCGGTCGACTGGGTCCGGAGCACCTCGGTCAGCAGCTTGTGCAGGTGCCGGATGACGAGGGCGCCGCCCTGTCGGTTGGCCAGCGCGCGATAGACCCGCTGGTGCTCGTAGGCGTGCTCGAACAGCAGCGCCGCCGGCCGGTCCGGGGCGGCGTCGATGCCCGAGCGCAGCTGCTCGCGCATGTCGTCGAAGCTGGTCAGCAGCAGCGCCTCCTTGTCCCGGAAGTGGGCGTAGAAGGTGGACCGGCCGACATCGGCGCGATCGAGGATGTCCTGCACGGTGACGCGCTCGTAGCCGCGCTCCAGCACCAGCTCGATGAGCGCGTCGTGCAGCGCCCGGCGGGTGCGCCGGACCCGGCGGTCCTGCACGGCCATCGCCGCTCCTTCCCGAACACCTCGCCGCCGCTGTCCGGTACCGGACGGACGGCCGGCATTGGTTGTTGTGGACGGCGAGCGTAACCGAACACTGTGTTCTGGAACGAACACTATGTTCGAGAAGGGAGCCTGTCATGCCGGACTACATCTGGGCGCTGGTGCTGATCGGCGCCATCGGCCTCCCCACCACCACGTCCGCCTTGCTGTACCGACGCGCACCGAAGGTCGCCCTCGCGGCCGGCGCGCTGCTGCTCGCGTGGCTCGTCGGCAGCGCGCTGCTGGCGGCGGCCGGGTTCTATCGACAGGACCCGACGGTCGTGACGCCGTGGATCGGGGTCACGGTCGTCGTGGTGCTCGCCGCGCTGCTCGCGGCCACCCGGATCCCGGCCGTGCGGCAAGCGCTTGCGGGGCCGGACATCCCGGCCCGGCTGGCGGCGGTGCAGACCGTGCGGTTGGTCGGCGTGATGTTCCTGCTGGCGATGGTCCTTGGCCGGCTGCCGGCGGTGTTCGCCCTGCCGGCCGCGTTCGGCGACATGGCGATCGGCGCGGCCGCCCCGTTCATCGCGCGGCGGCTGCGCAACGGGTCGGACCGGGGCGCGGTGTGGTTCAACGTGCTCGGCATCGTCGATCACGTCGTCGCCATCGTCATCGGCTTCCTGGCCGCCGTCGGGCCGACGCAGCTGCTGTTCGTGACGCCGTCGACCGGGGAGATCGGACTGCTGCCGTTGGTGCTGATCCCGACCGTGGCCGTGCCGCTGGCGATGACGCTGCACGTGATCTCGCTGGCCCGGCTGCGCGGCACACGCGGAACACATGTCGCACAAGGACGGCAAACGGGGCCGCAGGCCGACCCGGTTGCTCGGTGACTTGGGCCACTACCTACTCTCGGTCGAGTGAACCCGCTGGCAGAGCTAGCCGCGTCGGGGCCGCTTCTGCTGGCCGCGGCGGTTGCCCTGCTCGCCGGCGCGGTGTCCTTCGCCTCCCCGTGCTGCCTGCCGCTGGTCCCCGGCTACCTGGCCTATCTGGCCGGCCTGGTCGGCGCGGACGCGCCCGCGGTCAGCCCGAGCGAGCCGGTCAAGGCCGGCCGCTGGCGGGTGGTCGGGGCGTCGGGGCTGTTCGTGCTCGGCTTCACCGTGGTGTTCACCATCGGCACCGTCACCCTGTTCGGCCTGACCGACCTGCTGCTGCTCAACCAGGAGCTGTTGCAGCGCATCGGCGGCGTCGTGACGATCCTGATGGGACTGGTGTTCCTCGGCCTCGTGCCGGCGTTGCAGAAGGACCTGCGGCTGCATCGCAAGCCCCGGGTCGGCCTGCTCGGCGCGCCGGTGCTGGGCGCGGTGTTCGGGTTGGGCTGGTCCCCGTGCGTCGGCCCGACGCTGGGCGGCGTGCTGTCGCTGACCGCGGGCACCCCCGTCGGCTCCATCGCCCTGCGCGGCATCTTCCTGATGCTGGTCTTCTGCCTCGGTCTCGGCGTGCCGTTCGTGCTGATCGCGATGGGCGCGCGCTGGGCGGTGCGGGTCACCGGCTGGCTGCGCCGGCACGTCCGCGCGGTCCAGCTGACCGGCGGCGGGCTGCTCATCGTCGTCGGCGTGCTGCTGGTCACCGGGTTGTGGGGCCAGCTGCTCGCGATCATCCAGGAGCACTTCGTGACGAACGCGCCGGTGCCGTTGTGAGCACTGTTCTCGCCTATCTGCGCAACACCTGGCGCGGCCTGACCGCCATGCGCACGGCGCTGATCCTGCTGGCGCTGCTGGCCCTGGGCGCGCTGCCCGGGGCGCTGCTGCCGCAGCGGCAGCTCAACGCCGGCAAGGTCAGCGACTACATCACCCAGCACGGCTGGTGGGGCCAGCTGCTGGACAAGCTCCAGTTCTACGACGTGTACTCCAGCGTCTGGTTCTCCGCGATCTACGTGCTGCTGTTCATCTCGCTGGTCGGCTGCCTGACGCCGCGGATGTTCGAGTACGCCAAGCAGTCCCGCCAGCAGCCGGTGATCACCCCGCGCAACCTGGCCCGGCTGCCGCACCACGCGTCGTCCACTGTGGACGTGCCCGTGGACGACGTGGTCGAGGCCGCCGGCAAGCGGTTGCGGGGCTGGCGGATGGTCGTGCGGGACGAGGAGGACGGCGCCCGCACCATCAGCGCCGAGCGGGGCTACCTGCGCGAGACCGGCAACCTGCTGTTCCACTTCGCGCTGCTGGGCCTGATCGTCGCCATCGCCTTCGGCAAGCTGTTCGGCTACTCCGGCCAGGTCGCGGTGATCGCCGACGGCTCGCAGTTCTGCAACTCCGGCCTGTTCGCCTACGACAGCTTCACGCCCGGCCTCAAGGTCGACGGCACCGAGCTGGATCCGTTCTGCATCAAGGTGAACAGCTTCAAGGCCACCTATCTCGCCGACGGGCAGGCCAACAGCTTCGACACCGACGTGCAGTACCAGTCCGGCGATGCCCTGAGCTCCGACCAGTGGCAGCACTACAACCTGCAGTCCAACCACCCGCTGCGCATCGCCGGCGACAGCGTCTACCTGCTGGGCCACGGCTACGCCCCGCAGTTCACGGTCACCTTCCCCAACGGCCAGACCCGCACCAAGGCCATCCAGTGGAACCCCAGTGACCTGACCACGATGCTGTCCAGCGGCACCACCACGTTCGACCCGCCGGACACCACCGACGAGACCGAGCTGCGCAAGCACCAGATCGCCATCACCGGCCTGTTCGCGCCGACCGCGGTGTTCGACGGCACGCTGATGTCCTCGATCTTCCCGGCCCCGAACGACCCGGCGGTCGCCGTCCAGGTGTACGTGGGCGACCTGGGCAACAACTCCGGCTACGCGCACAACCTGTTCACCATCGACCAGTCCATGGTGGACCAGGGCCGGCTGGTGCAGAAGGCGATGCGCAACCTCAAGCTGGGCCAGGAGATCACGCTCGACGACGGCACCAGGATCAGGTTCGACAAGGCGCTGGAGTTCACCGGCCTTCAGGTCACGCACGACCCCAGCGAGGGCTACGTGCTGGTGTTCGCGATCCTGCTGCTGGTCGGCCTGATGGGCTCGCTGAGCATCAAGCGCCGCCGGCTGTGGCTGCGGGTGACCCCGTCGGGTGACGGTACGGTTGTCGAGGTCGGTGGCCTGGCCCGCACGGACCAAGCCGGCTACGGCGAGGAATTCACCAGGCTTTCGGCTGGACTGCTGACAGGGAAGGACACCTGATGCCGGTCAACGAGACGCTGGCCCGCTACAGCGACTGGAGCTACGTCTCCGCGGTCTCGATCTACGTGCTGGCCATCCTGTTCTACCTGGTCGAGCAGTTGATGACCAAGAGCAAGCGCGAGGTCGCCCGCGAGCTGGCCGCGGTCGGCGGCGGGGCCGACGCCCCGACCGAGGCCCCGGCCCGGATCGTCGTCACCACCTCGCCGCGGGCCGAGCGCATCGGCCGCATGGGCTTCGCCCTCAACGTGCTCGGCGTGCTGCTGCACGCCGTCGCCGTGGTCCTGCGCGGCCTGGCCACGGACCGGGTGCCGTGGGGCAACATGTACGAGTACGGCTCGGCGGTGTGCCTGTTCGCCGTGATTGGCTGGCTGTACCTGGCCAAGCGCTTCGACATCCGCCGGCTGGGCATGTGGGTGCTGATGCCCATCGTGATCCTGCTCTTCCTCGGCGGCACCGTGCTCTACACCGCGGCCGCCCCGGTGCAGCCGGCGTTGCAGTCGTACTGGCTGGCCATCCACGTCACCGCGGTGTCCATCGCCTCCGGCCTGCTGCTGCTGCCCGGCGTGGCCAGCCTGCTCTACCTGTTCCGCGCGGCGTATGAGAAGGACAACAGCCGGTTCGCCAAGTTCGCCGCCCGGCTGCCCAAGGCCGAGGTGCTCGACCGGCTGGCCTACCGGGTCACCATCGTCGGCTTCCCGCTGTTCACCTTCGCCATCATCTGCGGCGCGATCTGGGCCGAGTCGGCCTGGGGCCGGTTCTGGGGCTGGGACCCCAAGGAGACCACCGCCTTCGTGGCCTGGGTGATCTACGCCGTCTACCTGCACGCCCGGGCCACCGCCGGCTGGCGCGGCAGCCGGGCCGCGGTGATCAACGTTCTCGGCTTCGCGGCGATGGTGTTCAACCTGTTCTTCATCAACCTGGTGACATCGGGCCTGCACTCCTACGCCGGGGTGGCCTGACCCCGTGTCGACCCGGCGGAGCAGGCCTACTACCTTCGTCAACGGACGGGGAGGTCTCGATCCTCTAGCGCAGGGAGGACCCCAGCGGTGACCGGTCGTTTTGATGAGCCCGAGGGCTGGAAGTCGCCCGCCCAGGATCAGGCCGTCCAGTCCGGTCCGCACCCGGTGGATCCGTCGGCCTCGGGGTCGCACCAGGTCAGCGGGGGTCCGTCCGGTCCCTATCCGGTAGGCGGCGGCCAGTCCGGGCCGTACCCGGTCGGGGGCAACCAGTCCGGGCCCTACCCGGTGGACCCGGCGTCATCGGGCTCGTACTACGTGGACCCGGCCCAGCAGCAGCAACAGCAGCAACAGCCGCAACAGCCGCCGCAGCAGGCCTACCCGCAGCAGCCCTACGCCCAGCCGGGTGGTTATGGCCAGCAGCAGCCGTACGGCCAGCAGCCCTACGGCCAGCAGCCGCCGCCGCAACAGCAGCAGCCGGGCCAGCCCAACGCGCTGTCCCCGCAGGAGCTGATCAAGCAGAACAAGCGGCCGCCGCAGACCGGCTGGCGCCGCAGCCTGCACCAGCTGTCCGGCGGTCTGGTCAACCTGGGCGAGAGCCCGGCCGACGTGCGCCGCCGCGAGCTGATCACGCGGATCAACCAGCCGCTGCGGGGCTGCTACAAGATCGCGATGCTGAGCCTGAAGGGCGGCGTGGGCAAGACCACCACCACGACCACGCTCGGCTCCACCTTCTCCTCGCTGCGCGGCGACCGCGTGATCGCGGTGGACGCCAACCCCGACCGCGGCACGCTGAGCCAGAAGATCCCGCTGGAGACCACCGCGACCGTGCGGCACCTGCTGCGCGACGCCAAGCGGATCACCCGCTACAGCGACGTGCGGGCCTACACCTCGCAGGGACCGAGCCGGCTGGAAGTCCTGGCCAGCGAACAGGATCCGGCGGTCTCGGAGGCGTTCAGCGAGGACGACTACCGGCGCGTGGTCGACCTGCTGGAGCACTTCTACAACATCGTGCTGACCGACTGCGGGACCGGCCTGATGCACTCGGCCATGGCCGGCGTGCTCGACCTGGCCGACTCGCTGGTGATCGTGTCCTCCGGCTCGGTGGACGGGGCCAACAGCGCCTCGGCGACCATCGACTGGCTGGAGGCGCACGGCTACCGGGACCTGATCCGGCGCTCGGTGGCCGTGATCAACTCGGTGCGGCCGCGGGCCGGCAAGGTGGACCTGGACAAGCTGTCCCAGCACTTCGCCAGCCGCTGCCGGGCGGTCGTGCGCATCCCGTTCGACCCGCACCTGGAAGAGGGCGCGGAGATCGAGCTGGACCGGCTCAGCCCGGACACCAGGCTGGCCCTGCTGGAGCTGGCGGCCACGGTCGCCGACGACTTCCCCACGCGCTGAGCTGCTCGCGCCGGCTCGACCTCGTCGGGCCGGCGCGGTTGTCGTGGCGGTGCGGCGGATCGGACTCGACGCCGCGCGGCCAGCACGGTGGCGGGCGCGACCGGATCGGTCGTCACCCGGCTCGCCGTACTCGCCGCGGTGGTGCTGCTGGCAGCCGCCGGTCAGCCCGGCGGGTTGCCGTCCTCGCGATGACGCTTGGCCTGCTCGGCCAGTTTGCGCAGGAACTCCGGGTCGTCATCGGGCCCGACGCCCTTCTTGGCGCGGCTGCCCACATGGACCCGATCGGGCCCGAACGCGCGCCAGAGCAGGTAGGCCACGGCTATCGCCCCGATCACCGCGAGCAGGTAGACCATTCGGCACCTCCGGTCAACTGCCCCGAGACTATCTCGTGAACAGTGGGTTCGGGGTGTGCCGCTCAGGCGTTACGCACCGGCTCCGTGGCCTCGGTGGTCAGCTCGGCCAGCAGGGTCTTCACCTCGGACTCCCGGAACCGCCGGTGGCCGCCCGGGGTGCGGATGGAGCCGATCCGGCCGGCGGTCGCCCAACGGGTCACCGTCTTGGGGTCGACGCGGAACAGGGTGGCCACTTCGCCGGGGGTGAGCAGACGCTCTCCGGCGTGCTGGCGGGGGTGCGGCACGGTCGCGGTCACTCTCGACCTCCCAAGTCACTGGTTCGGGCGTTCCGGTCGCATCGTGGCATCTCACCCGCCGGGTACTCGAACGCTTGGGTGGAGGTAAAGAGGTAGTAAGGCGCAAAAGGTGTGAAAACGGGCACCGGTGCATTCGTTTGCACAGGCGGGCCCGGCAAGGCGCGGCGGACCGTGCGCCAATGGTCATCCGTTGTACGCCGCGAGGAGTGCGAGCGCGGTGAAGTCCGGAGAGTGCTCGGCCGCGGTCACGAGCGGCCGAGCCCCGCGCGGGACGCGCGGCACAAACACAGTTCTAGGATTTGCCGATGGACGCCCTGGATCGTCAGATCATCGCCGCCCTGCGCGCCAACGGGCGGGCGACCTACGCCGACCTCGGCCGGCAGGTGGGCCTGTCGGCCTCGGCCGTGCACGAGCGGGTCGGCAAGCTGGAGTCTTCCGGCGTGATCACCGGCTACCACGCGGTTGTCGACCCCCGGCTGGTCGGGCTGGACGTGACCTCGCTGGTCGGCATCCACGTGTCCGACACCGGCGACGACGACGAGGTCGCGGCGGCCCTGGCCCGGCTGCCCGAGGTGGAGTCCTGCTACGCGGTCGCCGGCGACGAGGCGTTCGTGGTGAAGGTGCGGGTGGCCACCGTCGAGGACCTGGAGCGCACGCTGCGGCGGCTGCGCCGGATCGACGGCGTGGCCAGGACCAACACCACCGTGGTGCTGTCCACCCGGTTCGAGGGCCGGCCCAACAGCCCGGAGGAGATGGCGGCCCGGGCCGAGTAACCTGGGCAGCCGTGGAGACCAGCACTTTCGGCCGCGACATCGCGCTGTACACGGGGGCCCGGATCGGGCTGCTCGCCGTCATCGCGTTCCTGCTCACGCTTGCGCACGTGCCGCTGCTGATCGCGATCGCGGTCGGGCTGGTGCTGGCCTGGCCGCTGTCCCTGGTGCTGCTGCGCGGGCTGAACGCCCGGATCGCCGCCGCCCTCACCGAGCGCAGGGCCGAGCGCCTGAAGATGCGGGCCGAACTGCGCGGCGAGGGGTCCGAGTGAGTGTCGACACGACCCGCGGCTGGGTCCGCGAGGCGGTCCGCATCATCGAGGCCGACGCCAACCGCAGCGCCGACACGCACCTGCTCACCTTCCCGCTGCCGCGGGAGTGGGGCGTGGACCTCTATCTCAAGGACGAGTCAACTCATCCGACCGGTTCTCTCAAGCACCGCCTGGCCCGATCGCTGTTCCTGTACGCGATCTGCAACGGTTGGGTGACCAAGGGCACACCGGTGATCGAGGCGTCGTCCGGTTCGACCGCCGTGTCCGAGGCCTACTTCGCGCGGCTGCTGGGGCTGCCGTTCATCGCCGTGATGCCCCGCTCGACCAGCACCGAGAAGATCGCCCTGATCGAGCGGCAGGACGGGCGCTGTCACTTCGTGGACGAGCCCTCGGCCATCTACGACGAGTCGCGCCGGCTGGCCGCCGAGCTGGGCGGCCACTACATGGACCAGTTCACCCACGCCGAGCGGGCCACCGACTGGCGCGGCAACAACAACATCGCCGAGTCGATCTTCGACCAGATGGCCGCCGAGTCGCACCCCGAGCCGGCCTGGGTGGTCGTCGGGGCCGGCACCGGCGGCACCAGCGCCACCATCGGCCGCTACGTCCGCTACCGGCGGCTGTGCACCCGGCTGGCCGTCGTCGACCCCGAGCACTCGGTCTTCTACGACGCGTGGCAGTCCGTCTCGCCCGCCCTGACCGGCTGCAAGGGCTCCCGCATCGAGGGCATCGGCCGGCCACGGGTGGAGCCCTCCTTCGTCGGCGACGTCATCGACCACATGATCAAGGTCCCGGACGCCGCCTCCATCGCCACCATCCGCTTCGCCGCCGACCTGCTCGGCCGCCGCGTCGGCGGCTCCACCGGCACCAACCTGTGGGGCGCGTTCCAGATCATCGCCGGCATGCGCCGCCACGACCGCCCCGGCAGCGTCGTCTCCCTGCTCTGCGACGGCGGCGAGCGCTACGCCCACACCTACTACGACGACGACTGGGTCGCCGCCCAGGGCCTCGACCTGCGCCCGCACACCCAGACCCTGGAGAAGTTCTTCGCCACCGGCGAATGGACGTCCTGAGCTGACGGTCGCACCCGATGTCCTACCCGAGGTAGCGTTCGGGGTGTGAAGATCAGTGTGAGCCTGCCCGACGAGGACGTCGGCTTCGTTGACGAGTACCTGGAGCGCACCGGCGGCTCGTCCCGTTCGGCGGCGATCCACGACGCGATCGTGTTGCTGCGTAACGCGAGTCTCGAAGACGCCTACCTCGTCGCCTGGGAGGAGTGGGAGTCCAGCGGCGAAGCCGAGGTCTGGGAGGTCACGGCCGCGAACGGGGTCGCCGATGCGCAGGGGTGACCTCTACTGGGTCGATCTCGAGCCGGTGCGGGGCTCGGAGGCGAACAAGGTCGGGCCGGCTGTGATCGTGAGCAATGACGCGGCGAACCGTGCGGCCGACCGGAACGGACGGGGTCTCGTGACCATCGCGCCGATCACGTCCAACATCAGCCGGATCCTGCCGTTCCAGGTGCTGCTGCTCGCCGGCGTGAGTGGGCTGACGGCTGACTCCAAGGTGCAGGCGGAACAGGTTCGGGCGTTGTCGACCGATCGGTTGCGCAACCGGATCGGGGAGCTCCCGTTCGATGCCATGAAGCAGATCGACGACGCCATTCGCCTGCACCTGGCGCTGTAGAACCGAACAGGCCCTAGTCCTGCTCCGGTCCGTTGTCCGGGCCGGGGTCGCCGCCTTCGGCGCGGGTGAGCAGGCGGTCCATGTAGTGGTTCCAGCCGAGGCCGTGGGACTGGAACAGCTCCAGGGGCAGGCCGCGGTGGGTGAGGGTGAGCACGGTGCCGGCGCCGTCGGGGCGCAGGGTGATGTCCACTGTGGAGCCGCCGGGCGGCAGCGGGTTGCCGGGCATCTCCCAGCCCCAGGTGAACACGATGCGGTGATACGGCTCGATGGTGACGAAGCGGCCGCTGGCGACGTTGCCCTCCCGCACGTTCATCCGGAGCACACCGCCGGGACGGGGATCGATCTCGGCGTCCTCGCCCTGCCAGGACATCCAGCGGCCGGCGTCGGTGAAGAACGAGAAGACGGTCGGCGGCAGGGCGTTGATGCGCCGTTGCACGACCAGTTCGGGCGCCGGCGTCGACGGCTCGGTCATGCCGTCCGTCCCTCCTGATCGGCGTTGTCCCGCTCGGCCTGCTCGGCCAGCGCGGCGAGGGTGTCCAGCTCGGCGGACCACATCGACTCCAGCCAGGCGGCCAGGGGCCCGAGCGCGGCGCGGTCGGCGCGGTAGAGCCGCCGGTTGCCGTCCTTGCGCACGCTGACCAGCCCGGCCTTGCGCAGCACGGCCAGGTGCTGGGACACGGCGCCGAACGTCACGTCGAAGTGGGCGGCGACGTCGCCGGCCGAGCGCTCGGCGTCCCACACCAGGCGCAGGATCTCCCTCCGGCGCGGCTCGGCCACCGCGTGCAACGCGTCCACCCCGGCAGTTTAGCCCCGACTAAAGCTTGCGGGCGAGCGGCGCCGGCGCTAGCTTTAGCGGCGACTAAAATAGATGGGAGAGCGAGATGGACGTGGATGTGAGCGTGCCGGTGCCGGTGGACGTCGACGAGGCCTACGCCTGGCTGACCGAGCCGGCCCGGCTGCGCCGGTGGCAGCTGATCGCCGGCCGTACGGACCCGCGGGCCGGAGGCGGGTTCCGGTGGCTGATCGCGCCGGGGCACACCGCGGTCGGCACCATCACGGCGGCCGAGCCGGGCCGGCGGCTGGCCTTCGCCTGGGGATGGGAGGGCGACGGGGAGGCGCCGCCTGGATCGTCCACCATGGACATCACCTTGGAACCGACGGCCGAAGGCGCCACGGTTCGCCTTGTGCACCAAGGACTTTCCGACGAGCAGGCCAAGGGGCATCGCGAGGGCTGGCAGCATTTCCTGCAACGCCTGCGCGTCGTGACGACCGAGGGCGACGCCGGCCCCGACGAGTTCTCCCGGCTCGGCGAGCCGGATCCGTTGGCGGCGGCCGAGGCGTCGCTGGCCATCTGCCTGCGCGTGCTGCGGAAGATGGGCGCCGATCGCGGCAATGCGCAGACACCGTGCAAGAAGTTCACTGTGGACGATCTGCTCGACCACCTGCTGGGCACTCTCACCACTGTCGCCGCAATGGCCGGCCAGCAGTTGGAGACGACCGCCGGCTCGCCTGAGGAACGGGTCGCCCACGCCGGCCTGCGCGCGATCGAGGCGTGGCGGGCCCGTGGCCTCGACGGCACGGTCGTCTCCCGCGTCGGCGAGATCCCGGCGGACCTGGCGTCCTCCATCCTCTCCGTCGAATTCCTCGTGCACGCCTGGGATTTCGCCACCGCCACCGGCCTGGACGTCACCGTCGACGACAAGCTCGGCGCCTACGTCCTTGAGCTCGCCGGACGGCTGATCACGCCGCAGGTCCGCGACGGCGAGCAGTTCGCCGCCGAGGTGCCGACCGGCCCCGGAGCGAGCACGCTGGACCGGCTTATCGCCTTCACGGGGAGGGTCGCCTGAGATGCGACACACGAACCTGACCGAGACCGACGAGTACACCAAGGCCCGCGAAGAGTTGCGGCTGGCCGAGATCGAGCTGATGCGGCACCGCGAACGCGTCGCCCAGCAGCGCCGCGACCTGCCGCCCGGCCCGGTGCTGCCCGACTACGTCTTCCGTAGCGGCGACGGCCCGGTGACGTTCGAGGAGCTCGTCACCGACCGGCCGCTGATCGTCTACCACCTGATGTACGGCAAGAAACAGACCACGCCCTGCCCGATGTGCACGATGTGGATCGACGGCTTCAACGGCGTCGCCCAGCACATCGCCCGCAACGTCGACTTCGCCGTGGTCGCCGCGGCCGAGCCGGACGACCTGCGACGCTTCGGCCGGGAGCGCGGCTGGGACCAGCTGCGGCTGCTGTCGGCCGGCGACAGCACGTTCAAGCTCGACCTGCGCAGCGAGGACGAGGAGGGCAACCAGGACTCCACGGTCTCGGTGTTCGCCCGGGACGCCGAGGGCCGGATCCGGCACCACTACACCGCCCACCCGCGCATGGCCGAGGACATCCAGGAGCGCGGGATCGACCTGCTGGCCCCGGTCTGGCACCTGTTGGACCTGTCACCGGCCGGACGGGGCGACTGGTACGCCGGGCTCGACTACGGTCGTCTCGTCAGCGGGAGCCGAACCTGAGACGAGGGCACGCGCGGTGGGCAATCCGGTGCGGTGGGGAATCATGGGCACGGGCGGGATCGCGGCGACCTTCGCGACCGACCTGAAGCTGACCGACTCCGGCACGGTGGTCGCCGTCGGATCGCGCGGCCAGGCCTCGGCCGACGCGTTCGCCGACCGCCTCGACATCCAGCGCCGGCACGCCTCCTACGAGGACCTGGCCGCCGATCCCGAGATCGACGCCGTGTACGTGGCCACGCCGCATCCCATGCACCATGGCAACGCCTTGCTCGCGCTGCGGGCCGGCAAGGCGGTGCTGGTGGAGAAGCCGTTCACCATGAACGCCGACGAGGCCCGTGAGCTGGTGAAGGTGGCGCGGGACAACAACGTCTTCCTGATGGAGGCCATGTGGACGCGGTTCCTGCCCAACGTGCGGCGGCTGCGTGAGCTGGTCGGCGGCATCGGCGAGATCGTCACCGTGACCGCCGACCACGGGCAGTGGTTCGCCGAGGACGCCGAGCACCGCCTGTTCGCGCCGGCACTCGGCGGCGGCGCGCTGCTCGACCTCGGCGTCTACGTGGTGTCGTTCGCGTCCATGGTGCTCGGGCCGCCGAGCCGGATCGTCGCCATGGTCGACCCGGCCTTCACCGGCGTCGACGGCCAGACCTCGATGATCTTCGGCTACGAGTCCGGCGCGCAGGCCGTGCTGACCTGCACGCTGCGGGCCAAGAGCCCGACCCGGGCGGCCATCGTCGGCGCCGAGGGCCGCATCGAGATCGACGGCCCGTTCTACGGCCCGGCGGCGGTGACCCTGACCCCGCGCGAGGGCGAGCCGACCGTGATCCCGTCCGAGCACGAGGGCAGCGGCCTGCGGCACGAGGCCGACGAGGTGGCGCTGCGCCTGGCCGCCGGCGAGACCGAGAGCCCCCTGATGCCCCTGGACGAAACCGTCTCGATCATGGCCACCATGGACACCGTCCTCGCCACCTCTTAACAAACGCAAACCCCACAGAAAAGGGGGAGCGGAGGAGAGGCGGGCGGAGGAGGGGAGGAAGGGGTCAGGCGCCGCCGAGGACGAGTGCGACGGCGGTGGTGACAGCCCACACCAGCATGGCCAGACCGGTGTCGCGCAGCACCGGGATCAGCGCCTTGCCGGTCGCGCCCTTGATCATCTTGCGGGCGCTGTTGACCAGCAGCGGCAGCGCAAGGAAGCCCAGCAGCAGGTAGCCGTCGCGGAAGCTGCCGACGATGCTGACCAGGAACGGCACCACGATCAGGCCCAGGTACAGGTTGCGGGTGTCCTGGTCGCCGATCAGCACGGCCAGCGTGCGCTTGCCCGACTCGGTGTCGGTGGGGATGTCCCGCAGGTTGTTGGCCACCAGCACGGCGCTGGAGAAGCAGCCGATGGCCACCGCGCCGCCGATGCCGTAGCCGCTGAACTGGCCGGCCTGCACGTACAGCGTGCCGAGCACGGCGACCAGGCCGAAGCAGACGAACACGGCCAGCTCGCCCAGGCCGGCGTAGCCGTACGGGCGCTTGCCGCCGGTGTAGAACCACGCCGCCGCGATGCACAGCGCGCCCACCGCGATCAGCCAGTACGAGCCGCTCAGCACCGTCACGACCAGGCCGGCGACCGCGGCGATGCCGAAGCACGCGAACGCCGCCAGCCGCACCGTCTTCGGCTCGGCGACCTTGGAGCCGACCAGCCGCAGTGGCCCGACGCGCACGTCGTCGGTGCCGCGCACGCCGTCGGAGTAGTCGTTGGCGAAGTTCACGCCGATGATCAGCGCGAGCGCCACCACCAGCGTCAGCACGCCGCGCGTCGGGTCGAACCCGCCCAGCGCGAACGCGGCGCCGTTGCCCACCAGCACCGGGGCGATGGCGTTGGGCAGGGTGCGCGGTCGGGCACCCTCGATCCACTGTGCGACCGTGGCCATGCCGCCATCTTCCGACACGGCCACGGCCGCCCGTCAACCAGGGGCTATGTCCACAAATAGGTGACGGTCACCCAGGCGTTGTCGGTGAGCTTGAGCCCGTCCAGGAAGGTGCCGTCGGCCAGGTCGATGCCGGCCGGGTTGGACACCTTGCGGCCGAACTGGTCCTTGCCGCCGTTGTAGCCGCTCTGGTACGCCGCCTGCGCCTCCGGCCTGCCCTGCGGCAGGTCCTTCCAGGACTGTCGGCTGGCCTTGGGGTTCCAGTAGTCGTCCTTGGTGTTCCACGGGCCGACGTCCCACACCGGGGCCGTCTCGCAGCGGCCGTTGGCCGCGCACACCTTCACCTGGTAGGTCTTCTTCCCGTTGGGGGACAAGGCCTTGCCCGAGGGCAGGGCGACGAAGTGGTCACGCGAGACGATCTTGTGGCCGTTGGCCGTGGTGCCGCCGACCAGTCCCTCGCGGGTGGCGAAGACCTTGTACGAACGGGCGGCCGATGGGGCGGCGGCCGGGGCCAATGCCGCCCCGGCGGACAGCGTCAGCCGGCGGGCCTGGAGGCCGGTCGAGCCGGCCGGGGCGGTCAGCGTCATGCGGACCTGGACGGTCGCGCTGGCCTCGGGCAGCACCGCCGGGGCGTCCGGAGTCGCCTCCGTCCACTCGGTCCACTGGCCGTCGGCCTTGAGCCCTCGGACGTCCACGGCCAGCTCGGAATCGGCCGGCACGCTGCTGTCCACAGTGGCCGCCACGGAGTCGGCCTTGGCCGGCAGCTGATGGGGATCGAACATGATGATCCCGGTCTCCAGGTCCGGCTGGTCGGTCGCGGCATGGGCCGGGCCGCCGGCCAGCCGGACCACGCCGTCGGCGTTGGCGATGTTGCTGTTGTCCTCGTTGTGCGAGGCCAGGTCGGCGGTCCAGGTGGTGGTCGCCGCCGACGCCGGGACGGCCGCCGCCAGGGGAAGGACGGTGGCCGCCGCCAGCAGCAGCGCCGCATGCAGTGGTGTTTTTCGCAGGGGTGTGTTTCGCATGCGACGTAGCGAAACGGCGGTTTCGTGACTCCTCAACGCGATAAAGCGATGTGCACGTTAATTGCTCACATTGCCGCCGCGTCGGGCCGCCGGTCAGTCGAGTGCCCCGATCGCCGGCGGCTCGGGGCGCAGCTGGGGTGAGAGCTCCTCACTCAGCCGCCGGATGATCCAGATCTTCTTGTAGCCGGTCTTGATGTAGCCGTCCTCGCGCAGCCGGCGCAGGGCCTCGTCGACCGCGGCGTCGGAGGCGCCGATGGCCGCCCCGATGTCGCCGCGGTTGAGCCCCATGTCGATCAGGTCGCCCTGGGTGGTCATCACGCCGTAGAAGACCTGCTGCCGGTTCAGGAACGCGACCAGCCGCTCCCGCACGTCGTGCCGCGAGTAGGCCAGCGCGGCCTCCCGCTGGCGCACGCGGTGGGCGAAGGTCACCATCAGCTGCAACGACACCGCCGGGTGCCGGCCGAGGTGCTCCAGGAACTGGTGCTGGGGCACGACGTAGGCGGTGACGTCCTGTGTGGTCACGAAGTCGACGTGGGCGAACTTGTTGGCGTACATGGCTTCCGCGCCGAGCACGTCACCAGGGCCGTAGACGTCGACGATGGCCGGGTGGCTGCCCCGCAGCGCCCGGCGCACCGCCTTGATGAAGCCCGACCGCAACAGCAGCAGCGGCGGCAGGTTGCGGCCCTGCCGCACGATCGTGTGGTCGGCCGGATAGGTCGCCGGGTGGCCCACGGCGAACAGTTCCCGGATCTGGTCCGGGGTGAGGCGGGAGAGAAAGCTGCCGCGGGAGTACACGACGGGCTTCGTCCGCGCGGGTGCGCTCATCGGTTCACCGCCACGAGCGCGGTGTTTCTGGCTGGCACTGTGTTCGTGGACCTTTCTCTTGCCGAGTGGCAGGGGAGAGACACACGGGCGGCGAGGGGGCGGTGATAGTCGCGACGCCCGGTGGTGGGAAGGACCATACGGGCGGTTTCCAACGTGAGAAAGGGCAGCGGTTGGGTGATGTCGCGGTCCTGATTACGCCGACCGGTCTAATTTCGCGGCACTGGTTGGTCGGATTGGACGCGCAGCGTGACCGTTGTCCCCGATCGGCGGGTCGGTGTCGTGATCCGTGTTCACCGGCCGTCGGCGCTGGTCGGGCCAATTGTCGCGGTGAATACCCCAGAATCGGGGTTGTTGCCGGACCGTCGGTGCGGAATCCTGTGATTCTGGTGGTTTGTGGTCGCAGGTCGAGCTCGTTGCCGCAGGTGGAGGCCGGCGGGGCAGGTCGGGGGTGGTAGCCCGATTTGTCCCCTTGTCGGGGCGACGTTGGTTGATTTTATTGATTCTGGTAATAAATCGCCGTGACGGACGGTGAGCGGTTCGGTGAGTTGGTCGCTATCTTGGTGATGTGCGTCACAGTGTTTTGTGGAACCTTCGTCGCTTTCCCTCGTAATAGGGATACGGCCGCCGCGGCGGGCGTTCCTAGCGAATCGGTCTCGGAAATCAACGGTTGAACGCCTTTCGCACGGCCGCCCGGTCCACCTTGCCCGGCCCGAGCAGCGGCAGCGCCGCCACGAAACGGATCAGCTTCGGCACGGCGGCCCGCCCGGCGGCGGCCCGCACGGCCGCGCGCAGCTGCTCCTCGGCGGGCCGGTCCTCGGCGACCACCGCCGCCGCCACGACCTGACCCCACTCCGGATCCGGCAGGCCGACCACGCAGGCGTCGGTGACGCCCTCGACCGCGGTCAAGGCCCGCTCCACCAGCAGCGGAGGCACCTTCACTCCGCCGGTGTTGATCACGTCGTCGAGCCGGCCGATCACCTCCAGCCGGCCGTCCTCGAGCCGGCGGCCCAGGTCGCTGGTGTGGAACCAGCCGTCCACGAACGGCGACTCGCCGTCGAAATTGCGGTAGCCGTCGGCCAGCATGGGGCCCCGGATGTCGATCCGCCCGTCGCTGAGCCGGATCTCCACGCCGTCCAGCGGCACGCCGTCGTACACGCAGCCGCTGGCCGTCTCGCTCATGCCGTACGAGGGGATGGCGTTGACGCCCTCGTCCCGGCAGCGCTGCCGCAGCGCCTCGGGCATGGCCGCGCCGCCCATCACGATGGCGTCGAAGCCGCGCAGCGCCCCCAACGCGTCGCCGGTCATCAGCCGGCCCAGCTGGGTCGGCACCAGGGCGGTGTAGTGCCGCCCCGGCGCCTCCAGTGCAGCGAAGGCCGCCTTGGTGAAGGTCTCCGCACGGAAACCCTCGGTCAGGTCGGCCACCGCCGGTTCGGTGCCCGCGAGCAGCGAGCGGATCAGCACCTGAAGGCCGCCGATGTAGCGGGCGGACATCGCCAGCAGCCACGTGCCCGGCCCGCCCAGCCGGGCGTGCGTGGCCACGGCGGACGCCTTGACGGCCTCCGACGCCAGCAAGGCGCCCTTCGGTGCGCCGGTCGACCCGGAGGTGCCGATCACCAGCGCGATCCGGTCGGCCACCGGCCGGTCCACGCCCAGCGCCGCCGGCAGGCCCGGCTCCTGGTCGGTGACCGGCAGCAGCGCCGGGCCCTCGCCGGCCAGCGTCGCCGCCAACGTCGGCAGCAGCGCCAGCACCTCGGCCGGCCGGGTCGGGACGGGCAGCGCCCGCAGCTCGCGGCTCACCGTCAGAAGTAGTGCGGGTAGTCGGACCAGTCCGGGGCGCGCTTCTCCAGGAAGGCGTTGCGGCCCTCCACCGCCTCGTCGGTCATGTAGGCCAGCCGGGTCGTCTCGCCGGCGAAGATCTGCTGGCCGACCAGGCCGTCGTCGATCATGTTGAAGGCGTACTTGAGCATGCGCTGCGCGGTCGGCGACTTGCCGTTGACCTCGCGGGCCCACTCCAGCGCGGTGGCCTCCAGCTCGGCGTGCGGCACCACGGCGTTGACCGCGCCCATCTGGTGGGCCTGCTCGGCGGTGTAGGAGCGGCCGAGGAAGAAGATCTCGCGGGCGAACTTCTGGCCGGTCTGGCGGGCCAGGTAGGCCGAGCCGTAGCCGGCGTCGAAACTGCCCACGTCGGCGTCGGTCTGCTTGAAGCGGGCGTGCTCGGCGCTGGCCAGCGTGAGATCGCACACCACGTGCAGGCTGTGCCCGCCGCCGGCGGCCCAGCCCGGCACCACCGCGATGACCACCTTCGGCATGAACCGGATCAGCCGCTGGCACTCCAGGATGTGCAGCCGGCCGGCCCGGGCCCTGTCGACCGTGTCCGCGGTGTCGCCGCTGGCGTACTGGTAGCCGTCGCGGCCGCGGATGCGCTGGTCGCCGCCGGAGCAGAAGGCCCAGCCGCCGTCCTTGGGGGACGGTCCGTTGCCGGTCAGCAGCACGCAGCCGACGTCGCTGGACATGCGGGCGTGGTCCAGGGCCACGTACAGCTCGTCCACGGTGTGCGGGCGGAAGGCGTTGCGCACCTCGGGCCGGTTGAAGGCGATGCGCACCGTTCCCTGGTCCACCGCGCGGTGGTAGGTGATGTCGGTGAACTCGAAGCCCTCGACGGCGCGCCACGCGGTCGGGTCGAACAAGTCGGACACGTGTTCATCAGGCACGCCTGGGAGAATAGGCGGGTGAACCCGTCCACCGCGCAGGCCCGTGTCCTGGTCGACGAACTCGTGCGTCACGACGTGCGGCAGGTCGTGCTGTGTCCTGGGTCACGCAATGCCGCGCTGGCCATGGCCCTGCACCGGGTTTGCGTGGCCGGACGGCTCACGCTGCACGTGCGCGTCGACGAGCGGTCGGCCGGGTTCTTCGCCCTCGGCCTGGTCCGGGGCAGCGGCCGGCCGGTGGCCGTCGTCTGCACGTCCGGGACCGGCGTGGCCAACCTGCACCCGGCGATGCTGGAGGCCGCGCACAGCCACCTGCCGCTGATCGCGCTGACCGCCGACCGGCCGGTCGAGCTGGTCGGTTCCGGCGCGAGCCAGACCACCGTGCAGCACGGGATCTTCGGCGCCCTGGTGTCCACCGTGGACTTTCCGATGGCCGAGCGCCGGGCCGGGCAGAACGCGGTGTGGCGGGGCATGATCGGCCGCTCGCTGCGGGCCGACGGGCCGGTGCACCTCAACGTGCCGTTCCGGGAGCCGCTGGTGCCCGACGAGGGCGAGGACTGGCCAGAGGACCTCGCCGGCCGGGACGGCGACCGGCCGTGGACGGTGGTCGCCCCGCTGGCGGAAAGCCGTTGCGGGGCAACGGAAATCGGGCATCTCGGCCGGCGCACCCTGGTCGTGATCGGCGATGCTTCTCCCGAGCTCGCCCGGTCGACGGCGTCGTTCGCGTCCGCCGCCGGCTGGCCGGTGATCGTCGAGCCGCTGGGTTTCGCCGCCGGGGACACCGTCGCCACCGGCTCGCTCATGCTGGCCGCCGGCCTGCCCGAGTCGCTGCGGCCCGAGTCGCTGCTGGTCGTCGGGCATCCGTCGCTCAGCCGTGGCGTGCAGCGGGTCATCCGGGAAACCCCGGTCGTGCACGTGGTGTCCGAGCATCCACAGTGGACTGATCCGCAGGGCCAGGCCGACCATGTCACCGGTCCGCTGGCCGTCGAGCCCCCGCGTTTCGACGGCACATGGCTGTCCCGGTGGCAGGACGCCGACGCCAGCTTGAAGTCCATTGTGGACAAATTCCTGGCCGACGAGCCGTGGCCGACCGGCCTGCACGTGGCCTCCGTCCTTGTGGACGCTCTGCCTTATGGGGCAACACTTTTCCTCGGTTCGTCCAACCCTGTCCGAGATGTCGACCTCGTCGCGCCGCACCGGACCGACCTGCGGATCCTGGCCAATCGGGGGCTGGCCGGCATCGACGGCACCCTGTCCAGCGCCGCCGGGGCCAGCATGGCCGCCGAGCGGGGCTACGCCCTGGTCGGCGACCTGACCTTTCTCCATGACATCAACGGGTTGCTGATCGGGCCGGGCGAGATTCGGCCCAACCTGGCCATTGTCGTGCTCAACGACGACGGTGGCGGCATCTTCTCGTTGCTGGAGCAGGGATCCCCCGAGCACGCCGACTCGTTCGAGCGGGTTTTCGGCACCCCGCACGGGGCCGACCTCGCCGCGCTGTGCGCCGGCTACGGCGTGCCGCACACGCTCGTGCCCGACGCCGCCGCGCTGCGAGAAGCCCTCGTCCCGGCCGACGGCATCCGGGTCATCGAGGTCCGGGCCGACCGCTCTCGGTTGCGGGACCTGCATTCGCGGCTGCGCAGTGTAGCCGCCGAGGCATGGTGATCTCGTTCCGTAGGAACCTACTAACGTTGGGTAGTGCCGCCCTGGTGACTCTCCTAGGTTCGGGCCTCTAGGCCTGATTGGGAGGTTTGCCTTGAGATCGACCGCGCTCGTCGCTCTGGCCACCACTGTCGCCGGGCTGCTGCTGGCCGGCACCGCGGCCGCCGGCACCGGAAGCCCCGGCGGCCAGACCGTCGGCGACCCGTACTACCCCACCGACGGCAACACCGGTTACGACGTCGGCCACTACGACTTACGCCTGCAGTACCAACCTTCCACCGACAAGCTCAGCGGCACCGCGACCATTCTGGCCACCGCCACCCAGGACCTGTCGCAGTTCTCCTTCGACTTCGGCCTGCACACCGATTCCGTGCTGGTCAACAACTTCCCGGCCGCCTACACCAGCACCGGCTCGAAGCTGGTGATCACCCCGGCCGCGACGCTGCCCAAGGGCAGCCCCATCACCGTGGTCGTGCAGTACGACGGGATTCCCTCGCAGGTCACCATCAACGGCGAGAAGGACTGGAAGCGCACCCCCGACGGCGCGCAGGCCGTGCAGGAACCGCACATCGCCGCGTTCTGGTATCCCGCCAACGACCATCCGACCGACAAGGCCACCTATGACGTGTCCGTGGCCGTGCCCGACGGGACCCAGGTGGTGTCCAACGGCGTGCTGGTCAGCTCCAGCAGCCGGCTCGGGCTGACCCGGTGGAACTGGCGCAGCACCAAGCCGCAGGCCACGTACCTGACGTTCATCGCCATCGGCAAGTACGACATCCGCTCGGCCGTCGGCCCCGACGGCGAGCCCGTGATCACCGCCTACGGCACCAACATCGGGGCCAACCACGACGCCGCCGTCGCCAGCGTCGAACGCACCCCCGAGGTGCTGGCCTGGGAGTCCACCCTGTTCGGGCCCTTCCCGTTCGAGGCCCAGGGCGGCGTCGTGCCGTCCGCCGAATTCGGCTTCGCGCTGGAGAACCAGACCCGGCCCGTCTACACGCCACGGTTCTTCCGGGCCGGCGCCAACCTGTCCGTGATCGTGCACGAGAACGCCCACCAGTGGTTCGGCGACGCCGTGTCCGTGCACCGCTGGAGCGACATCTGGCTCAACGAGGGCTTCGCCAGCTACGCCGAGTGGCTGTGGTCGGAGAAGCAGGGCGAGGGCACCGCCCAGCAGCTTTTCGACTACTACTACAACTCCGTGCCCGCCTCCGACCCGTCGTGGGCCGCCCTCACCGGCGACCCCGGGGCCGACAACCAGTTCAGCGACTTCGCTGTCTACACCCGCGGCGCGCTCACCCTGCACGCCCTGCGCACCGCCGTCGGCGACGACGCCTTCTTCGCCATCCTCAAGGCCTGGGTCTCCGCCCGGAAGTACAGCGACGGCACCACCGACCAGTTCATCGGCATCGCCGAGAAGGTGTCCGGCAAGCCCCTGCACGACCTGTTCCAGCAGTGGCTGTTCACCCCTTCCCGCCCTGCCCTCCCCGCCGCTGCGGCCGCCGCGCACGCTGCCCCCGTCACCCCCAAGTCCGTGGCCGAGATCGACCGCACCAACGCCCTCCTGGCCCAGTCCCGGCACTGATGCCCGCGGCGCGCGCCCCGCCGGCGGGCCCCGGCGCGCGCCCCCCCCACCACCCGGGATCCACACGATTCGGACGTGTCCACACCCTTGT
>NZ_JBIUAG010000008.1:0-30329 GCF_044547355.1 Kutzneria sp. NPDC052558 | reverse complement strand
GCCCGCCCCGCCCCCCCCCCCCCACCCCCGCCCCCCCCCCCCCCCCCCCCCCCCGCGCCCGGGCCCCCGGGCGGGGGGGGGGGGGGCGCGCCCCGCCCCCCCCCCCGCCCCATCCACCGGTTATCCACAGCTTTCGCACTTGTCCACACAGTTGTCCACAGCCCTGTCCACACCCGCCCGAGCGACGACACCACCCGCCAACCCCTGATATCCTCGACTCGGAGCCAGCGGCCCTAGGGCGCGCTTGGAAGTGAGCCCGGGTGACCCGCCGGACGACGGGAGCCCGGGTTTCGCGCTATCCGGGGTCGGTGACCACCTCGATCACGTGCGCGGCCTCGAGAATCGCCCACTGCTCGGTCTGGTCGTGCACGAGCGCGGTGGTGTACGTGCTCACCAGGAAATCGGCCAGCCACAGCAGTTCGTCGCCCACCTTGGTGACGTGCGTGACCCCCATGCCCGAGCTGATCGTCCGCGACCGGATGAGGTGATCACGAGTGCGCCGGTCGTGCTTGTCGCCCCCGGCCCGTGATTCCACCACGACCCGCTCGACCCGTTCGCCGTGCTGCAGTCGGGGGAGCAGCCAGCGAAGCAACCGCCGCCGTGCCCGCTCCGTCTCGGCCGCCGTGGTTTCCGAGGTGACGACGATCGCGCCGGTGAAGGGCAGCTCCGCCATCTCGCGGACGATCTCCATGCGACGTTCGAAGCTCTCGTCGTGCTGATGCAGGTAGGCCTGGCCCGGGAGCAACAGAGCTCGCAAGCGCTTGCGGAGGAGTGGGTGGTCCGTCTCCTCGGTGAGCACGGCGGCCATGCCGTACAGCCGGCGTCCGTCGGGCAGTCGGCCGCCGCTCTCGTCGATGTGCGCGTAGATCTCCACCTGGTTCCCTTGCTGGTCCAACCAGCAAGGGTAGCCCGATCTTGTCGATAACACGTTCGAGTGAAAGCGCTCAAGCTCGCGGTCGACGTGGTGATTCCGAGCAGTGCTCGGCGGGGCCCGTGCGCTGCTAGTCGGCGCGCTCCAGGGCGTCCCGGATGGGGATCATCTTCGCGGCGGCCTCGGCGACCTCGGTGTCGGGATCGGAATCGGGCACGAGGCCGCCGCCGGCGAACAGGCGCACGCTGGACCCGTCGACCTGGGCGCACCGCAGCGCGATGCCGAGCTCGCCGTCGCCGTTGGCGTCGACCCAGCCGACCGGGCCGGCGTATCGGCCGCGGTCCATGCCTTCGAGCTCGGTGATCGTGGCGACGGCCTTGGCCCGCGGAGTGCCGCCGACGGCGGCGGTGGGGTGCACGGCGCCGGCCAGCCGCAGCAGCGAGGACTCGCCGGCCAGCTCACCGGCGACGTCGCTGGCCAGGTGCATGACGTTGGGCAGCCGCAGCACGTGCGGTCGCGGCGAGACCGACATCGACGAGCAGAACGGCCGCAGCGCCTCGGCCAGCGACTCGACGGCGTAGGTGTGCTCGCCCTGGTTCTTGGCCGAGGCCAGCAGCTCCTGGGCCAGCTCGTCGCCGGTCAGATGTTGATGCACGCCGGCATGCGGCCACATGGTGCCGGCCAGCACCCGCGAGTACACCCGCGAGTCCTGGCGCCGCATCAGCATCTCCGGGGTGGCCCCGACCAGGCCGTCCACCGAGAAGACCCAGCAGCTCGGATACTTCGCGGCCAGCCCGTGCAGCAGGAACCGCGGGTCGACGTCCTCGTCGGTGTTGGCGATCAGGTCGTGCGCGAGCACCACCTTGGCCAGCTCGCCGTTGCGCATCCGCTTGACCGCCTGGGTCACCGCGTCCCGGTAGTCGGTGACCGGCAGCTCGCCCTGGGAGTAGGCGATCGTGGTCGGCTTGCGCACCGGCTCGACCGGGTGCACCTCGGCCGGCTCGCCGATCTCCGTCACCCACGTGACACCGTCCCGCCGGCCGACCAGCACCCGCGGCACGACCAGCACCGACGAGCCGGGGTCGTCGGCGAACGCCATGCTGACGAACGCGACCGGACCCGTGCCGGGCAGCCCGACCTCGTCGACGCAGTCGATGCCGGCCGCGTACTCCCGCCACCAGCGGTCGGCCTGCTCGAACCGGCCCGCCCCGGACGGCTCGAACCGGGCGGCCTCGCCCCATCCGACCAGTCCCTCTCCCCGCATCACCCAGGCCAGCGCGCCGTCCGCGGACGGCAGCAGCCGGACCAGGTCCTCGTCGGTCGCCACCACCCGGCTGCGGGCCTGGAGACCGGTGGCGCGGGGATTCGGAGCGGTCATCACGCCTTCGAGCGTAGAGCGCACTTCGCCGGGTCGTGACTCCGAGCAGGCCTACACTCGGGCGCTGTGGTGGAGAACGCAGTCGCGAACCGACCGGGCGAGCCGGCCGGACAGCGGCGCTCGCGCTGGGCGTTCCTCGGCCTGGACAAGCTGCCGACGGGCCGTCGGGCCTGGCTGATCGGCGTGGTCACGGCGGCCGTGCTGATCACGGCCATGAGCCTGCTGCTGATCGCCGGGGCCTGGCGGGACGACCACGCCATCGAGGGCAACCTCGGCCACACCGACGCCGATGTGCTCTCCGTCGCCTTCGACCGCACCGTGGTGAGGTTCACCACTCCCGACGGCGCGACCCACAGCCCGCCGCTGGGCGTGCTCTATCCGCAGGACCTCCAGGCCGGGCAGCGGGTGCAGGTCGAGTACGACACCACCGACCCGGACGACCTGGTCCGCGTGGCCGGCCGGGACTACCGGCTGACCTTCCTGCCGTTCGGGATGCTGGTCGGCATCACATGGGCAGTCGCGGCGGGACTGATCTGGTGGCTGCGACGTCCAGGGACTCCTGCCACCACGTGAGCACCTCGTCGGCCACGCCGGGGGCCGCGACCAGCAGACCGTCCAGGGGCAGCGGATCGCCCGAGCCGCGCCGATCCAGCACCACCGCGCCGGACTCCACGGCGAGCGCGACCGCGCCGGCCACGTCCCACTCGTGGTAGCTGTGCAGCACGGCCGCGGCGGCATGGCCCAGCGCCACCTGCGCCACCGACAGCGCGGCCGAGCCCAGCACGCGCACGCCGGCCCGGGCCTTGGCGGCGCGGGCGATGAAGCTGTCCATGCCCGGCCACGGGCCGGTCTTGGTCCACTCCGTGCACATCACGGCCCCAGCCACCTCGGTCTTGTCGATCAGCTTGACCGGCGTGCCGTTGGCCCGGGTGCCGCGCCCGCGAGCGGCGGCGTAGATCTGCGCGCGGTACGGGTCGGCCACCACACCGACTACCGGGCCGTGCTCGTCGAGCAGGGCGAGGCTGTAGGCGCACCAGGGGATGCCGGCCACGTAGTTGGTGGTGCCGTCGACCGGGTCGACCACCCAGCGGTAGGGCGCGGCGCTGATCTCCTCGTCCGCGCCGAAGGCGTCGCCGTGCACCGGGATGCCGGGGAACTCGCTGGCCAGCACCCGGCGGGTGTGGCGTTCCAGGGTGCGATCGGTGTCCGTGACCCAGTCGAAGGGGGAGTCCTTGGACTCCGGCCGAGCGCCCCGGCCGGCGGTCGCCGTGATCACGTCGGAGGCGTCGTTGGCCAGTCGGCCGGCGACCTCCAGTGCCCGGGACAGCAGCCCGGGATCCACCGGCTGAATCGATCGGGAGGACAAGAGGGTCACGCCACCCGAGCGTGAACGCGCTCGGTGTCGCCGACGAGAATCAGAGGTGACGTCCCGGAGATCACCAGATCAAGTCTGCGGACCGCCGGGCCGCGCGCCAATGGCTGACCTGAGGATTTCGGGCAGCGTTCGCCAACCGGTCACCCTGCGTACGGGATCGGCGCGGACGCTGGGCGGGTGCGCGTCGCGATCGTCACCGAGAGCTTCCTGCCGCAGGTCAACGGGGTGACCAACTCCGTGGTCCAGGTGCTGGCGCACCTGCGCCGGCACGGTGTCCAGAGCCTGGTCGTCGCGCCCGGAGCGGGCCCCGACCGGCACGAGGACACCCCGGTGGTGCGGCTGCCGGCCGTCGAGTTCCCGTTCGTCAGCTCCATGCCGGTCGGCCTGCCGACCCGCAAGGTGCTCACCGCGCTCGCCGACTTCCGGCCCGACCTGGTGCACCTGGCGTCACCCTTCGTGGTCGGCGCCCGGGGCCTGTCCGCGGCCCGCAAGCTCGGGCTGCCGACGATCGCCGTCTACCAGACCGACATCGCCGGCTTCGCCGGCTCGTACGGGCTCGGACTCGGCGCCCGGACCGCGTGGCGGTGGACCAAGCGGCTGCACTCGCTGGCCGGCCGCACCCTCGCGCCGTCCACCTGGGCCGTGCGTGAGCTGCGGGAACGCGGCGTGCCGCGGGTGCATCGGTGGGGTCGGGGCGTGGACGCTGAGCGCTACCACCCGCGCAAGCGGGACCAGGCCCTGCACCGGCAGTTGGCGCCCAACGGCGAGCTGCTGGTCGGTTTTGTGGGCCGGCTCGCGCCGGAGAAGCGCGTGGACCGGCTGTCCGCGCTGAACGACGTGCCGGGCGTGCGGCTGGTCGTCGTCGGGGCCGGACCGGACGAGCAGGTGCTGCGGGACAAGCTGCCCGTGGCCGCGTTCCTCGGCATGAAAACCGGTGAGGAGCTGGCCCGCGTGTACGCGAGCCTGGACGTCTTCGTGCACACCGGCCCGCACGAGACGTTCTGCCAGACCGTGCAGGAGGCGCTGGCCTCCGGGCTGCCGGCGATCGCGCCCGACGCCGGCGGGCCGTCCGACCTGATCGACCACGGCCGCACCGGGTTCCTGCTGCCGCCGTGGGCCGACGAGGAATTCGCCGCCGGCCTGCGGCGAAGTATCGACCTGCTGCGCGACAGCGACACCAGGGCCGCCTTCGGTGCGGCCGCCCGGCGGGCCGTGCAGGCCAGGACCTGGCCCGCGGTCTGCGACGAGCTGCTCGGGCACTACAACGAGCTGCTCGACCAGCCGGAGTCGCGGTGCGCGTAGTCCAGCTCGCCAACTTCTACGGACCACGATCGGGCGGACTGCGCACCGCACTGCACCACCTCGGCGCCGGCTACGCCCTGCGCGGGCACGAGGTGTTCCTCGTCGTTCCCGGCCGCACCCCCTCGTGCGAACTGCTGCCGAGCGGCGTCAAGCGGATCACCCTGCGCGCACCCGTCATCCCCGGCACCGGCGGTTACCGTGCCGTCGACCCGTGGCGGGTGCACGCCCTGCTCGACCGGCTGCGGCCGGACCGGCTGGAGGTCTCCGATCGGCTCACGCTGCGGGGCATGGGGCACTGGGCGTCTCAGCGCGGCGTGCCCAGCGTCGTGATCTCGCACGAGCGGCTGGACCGGCTGCTGGAGCAGTTCCTGGTGCCGCACCAGCCGGCCGTGCGCGGCGCCGACTGGGCGAACCGGCGGATGGCCGCCAGCTACGACACCGTGGTCTGCACCACCGACTTCGCCCGTGAGGAGTTCGACCGCGTCGGGGCCGCCAACGTTCGCCGCGTTCCCCTGGGCGTCGACCTGCGGGAGTTCACCCCGTGCCGGCGTGACCGGTCCGTCCGCGACGACCTGGCCCGCGGCGCGTCGGCGCTGATGGTCCACTGCGGCCGGCTGTCGCCCGAGAAGCACGTGGAACGCAGCATCGACACCGTCGCCGAGCTGCACGAATCCGGCTTCCACGTGCGGCTGGTCATCGCCGGCGACGGGCCCCGCCGCGAGGCCCTCGAACGCCGGGCCGCCGGGCTGCCGATCACCTTCCTCGGCTTCGTCTCCTCCCGGCCCCAGGTCGCCACCCTGCTCGCCTCCGCCGACGTGTCCCTGGCCCCAGGTCCGCACGAGACGTTCGGGCTGGCCGCCCTGGAGGCCCTCGCCTCCGGCACCCCCGTTGTCGTGTCCGCCTCTTCCGCCCTGCGAGAGATCGTGGCCCCCGGCTGCGGCGCCGCCGTCTCCGACCACGCCCCGGCCTTCGCCTCCGCCGTCACCTCCCTGCTGGCCGACCCCGAGCCCGACCGCCGCGCCGCCGCCCGGGCCCGGGCCGAGGAGTTCCCCTGGCCGGCCGCCGTCGACGGGATGCTGGCCGCCCTGCGGGCCAGGTGACATAGGCTCCGTCTATGTCGCGCGCCGGCTTGGACAAGAACCCGCACGAGGTCGCCGAGATGTTCGACGGCGTGGCCAAGGGCTACGACCTGACGAACTCCGTCATGACCCTCGGGTTCGACCGGCGGTGGCGGGAGTGGACGCGCCGCACCCTCGACGCGCGGGCCGGGGAGAAGATCCTCGACCTCGCCGCCGGCACCGCCGTGTCCACCGTCGAGTTCGCCAGCGCCGGCGCCTGGTGCGTCGCCGCCGACTTCTCCCTCGGCATGCTCCGCAGCGGCGCCCGCCGCCCCGTGCCCAAGATCGCCGCCGACGCCCTGCACCTGCCCTTCGCCGACGGCGCATTCGACGCCGCCACCGTCTCCTTCGGCCTGCGCAACTTCCAGGGCACCGTCGAGGCCCTGCGCGAGATGGCCCGCGTCGTCCGCCCCGGCGGCCGCCTCGTCATCTGCGAGCTGTCCAAGCCCACCTGGAAGCCGCTGCGCCAGCTCTACAGCAACGTCGCCCTCCGCGCCCTCCCCGTCATCGCCCGCCCCGTCGCCTCCAACTCCGACGCCTACACCTACCTCGCCGAATCCATCCGCGACTGGCACGACCAGCGCACCCTGGCCATGCTCATCGCCGAGGCCGGCTGGGAAGACGTCGCCTGGATGAACCTCACCGGCGGCATGGCCGCCCTCCACCGCGCCACCAAGCCGCAGTAGCTTTTCCCCGCCCCCGCCCCCGCCCCCGCCCCCGCCCCCGCCCCCGCCCCCCACCCCCCGCCTCAGCTTCGGCGCAGCACCGCTCGATGCGCCACTTTTTCGCCACATGCGCTTCCCACTTGCGCCCCAGTGCCACATAGGAAGCGCACGTGACATCTCTCCCGACTGCGGGCGGGCGTACGACGCCGTGGGTTGCCACATGCGCTTCCTATGTGGCGTCTGGTGACACATGAGAAGCGCATGTGACAAAAAGGTGCCCTGTGGATAAGTGGGGGCGTTGGGGTGCTGGAGGTGGAGTTGTCCACAGGTGCGCGAAGGTGGTGGCGTCTCGCGCGTGCGTGGCCATCATTGGGTGAGTGACGAAACACAGCAGGCTTGACGATGGCTGGTTGTCGGCGATGTTTCCCGAGTCCGTGGCGTGTTGGACGGACCTGGTGCACCTGGGCGTCGATCAGTCGCTCCCGGCTCGTCGGTGCCGGCCGGGAGGTGGCTGGACGAGGCTGTTGACGGGTGTCTACCTCCTGACCGGAGGGGTGCCGAGCCGCCGCCAGATGGTGGTGGCCGCACTGCTACGGGCCGGACCGAAGGCGGTGATCACCGGCGTCGAAGCGGCGCGGCGGCACGGCGTTCACCGACTCCCGGTCGACGGCCCGGTGCACGTGCTGGTGCCGCCGGACAGTCGGCTGGCCAGCCAGTCGTTCATGCTGGTCGAACGGACGAAGCGGCCATGGCTGACGACGACTGTGGACGGAGTTCCGCTGGCGAGCCCGGCGCGGGCGTTGATCGACGCGGCGAGGCGGGACGGGCGGCTCGACATCGTGCGAGCGATGCTGGCCGACGGAGTGCAACGTGGCATCTGCACAGTCGGCGACCTGACCCGGGAACTGGTGCATCCCAGGCTGCGCGGCACGGCATTGCCGAGAATCGTCCTCACCGAGGTCGGTGACGGTGTCCGGTCCACGGCGGAGGCATGGGCGCGCAGGCTGATCTTGAGGAGCAAGCTGCCGGCACCGGCCTGGAACGCGGAACTGCGCGACAAGCACGGCCATCGACTCGCCGTGGTGGACGCGTGGTGGGCGGATGTCGGTCTGGCCTGGGAGATCGACTCGACGGAGTTTCATCTGGCGCCGGCGGACCACGAGCGGACGACCCGGCGGCACTCCGCGCTGACCGCCGCCGGTGTGCTGGTGGTGCACACGGTGCCATCCCGACTGCGCCGGGATCCGGCCGGTGTGCTGCGTGATCTGTGCGGTGCGTACGCCAGCGCGGCGGCCAGAGCCGTAGCCGCGAACCTGCCCGCTGGTGGCCGTTAGACTCACTCTGACCTGCAAGTGAACGAATTCACGAGGGAGTCCGGCATGAGCACGCCCAGCCGAGGCCAGGCCGGCGACGACGCCGACGTGATCGTGGTGGGGGCCGGGCCTGCCGGCTCGACCGCGGCGACGTACCTGGCGCGGGCCGGGTTGGATGTGCTGTTGCTGGAGAAGAGCACGTTCCCGCGGGAGAAGGTGTGCGGGGACGGGCTGACGCCCCGGGGCGTGAAGCAGCTGATCGACCTGGGCATCGACACCCGGGAAGAGGCGGGCTGGCTGCACAACAAGGGTCTGCGGGTGATCGCCGGCCAGACGCGGCTGGAGTTGGCGTGGCCGGAGCTGGCCAGCTTCCCGCCCTACGGGGTGGTGCGGCCCCGGCAGGACTTCGACGAGATGCTGGCCCGCAACGCGCAGAAGTCGGGGGCACGGCTGCATGAGGGCGTGACCGTCACGGAGGCGATCCGGGACGAGCGCCTGGGGCGCATCAAGGGTGTGAAGTCCAAGGGCGGCAAGGAGTTCCGCGCGCCGGTGGTGTTGGCCTGCGACGGGGTGTCGGCCCGGCTGGCGCTGTCGATGGGCATCGAGAAGCGGGACGACCGGCCGATGGGCGTCGCGGTGCGGCGGTACTACAAGAGCCCCCGCACGCACGACGACTACCTGGAGTCGCACCTGGAGCTGTGGGACCGCACGGACCCGTCGAAGCCGGTGCTGATGCCGGGCTACGGCTGGCTGTTCGGCATGGGCGACGGCACGGTCAACGCGGGCCTGGGCATTCTGTCGACCTCGAAGGCCTACGGCCGCACCGACTACCGAGCGCTGATGAAGACGTGGCTGGACGGCACGCCGCAGGAGTGGGGCTACCGCGAGGAGAACGCGATCGGCAAGATCGGCGGCGCGGCCCTGCCGATGGGCTTCAACCGCACCCCGCACTACCGCGACGGCCTGCTGCTGGTGGGCGACGCGGGCGGCATGGTGAACCCGTTCAACGGCGAGGGCATCGGCTACGCCATGGAGTCGGCGAAGCTGGCGGCGGAGTGCGTGGTGCAGGCGATGGCCCGCCCGGAGGGCATGTCCCGCGAACACGCCCTGCACGCCTACCCGACCCGCCTGCGCGAGGCCCTGGGCAGCTACTACCGGCTGGGCACCATCTTCTCCAAGCTGATCGGCAACCCGACGATCATGCGCACGGCCACCCGCTATGGCATGCCGCAGGAGAGGCTGATGCGGCTGGTGCTGAAGCTGCTCGCGGGCCTGTACGACGAGAAGGACGGCGACGCCATGGACCGGGTGATCACGCTGGCCACGCGGCTCGCGCCGGCGGTCTGAGATGATGATCACACCTGTCCGGTCCGACCTAGTTGATCACACTGGGTGATCGGACATCCGCCCAGCTCAAAGGCCTGGAAAATCCCCTCGCACGAGGGGATTTTTCATTTTCCGGCCATTGTCGGGAAATGCGTGAAAACACCCGATCGGCGTAGTCGAACGTCACCCGACATGATCTTGAAGATGCCCGGTTGTCAACCCCCTGGGCGACCCTGGGGAGGGGGGCGTACGCTCGGCTCGCTTGTGAACTGGTTCACAAGCTTGTGAAGAATTTCACAAGGACGGCCAACGGTGGCGGTCGGAGGTGCCGGTGAACGCGCAGGTCGGGGCGGTGCAAGTTAGGTCTGCCTTACCGAAGGTGCGGCGAACGTCACCCCTAGGGTTCCGTCACGAGGCCGGTGATCGGCCCCACACGGAGGAGACGAAAAGGTGCTGAACGTCGCTGAAGCCGCAGCGGCCCCCTCGGCTCTGGGGGCCTATGTCCCGCTGGTGTGCCTGTTCGTGCTGGCGGCCGCATTCGCGTTGTTCTCGGTGACGGCGGCGCCGTTCACCGGACCCCGCCGCTACAACCGGGCCAAGCTGGACGCCTACGAGTGCGGGATCGAACCCTCCCCGCAGCCGATCGTCGGCGGCGGCCGGATGCCGGTGGCGTACTACCTCACCGCGATGCTGTTCATCCTGTTCGACATCGAGATGGTCTTCCTCTACCCGTTCGCGGTGAACTCCGACGCCCTGGGGCTGTTCGGGGTCGTGGAGATCGTCCTGTTCATCGCAACCGTCGGGTTCGCCTACGCCTACGTGTGGCGCCGCGGCGGCCTGGACTGGAACTGACCTAGGGAGCGGCGAGATGGGTCTTGAGGAGAAGCTCCCCAACGGGATCCTGCTGGCCAGCGTGGAGAAGCTGGTCAACTGGACGCGCAAGTCGTCGCTGTGGCCGGCCACCTTCGGCCTGGCCTGCTGCGCGATCGAGATGATGACCACCGGCGCGCCCCGCTACGACCTGGCGCGCTTCGGCATGGAGGTCTTCCGGGCGTCGCCCCGCCAGGCCGATCTGATGATCGTGGCCGGCCGGGTGACCAACAAGATGGCCCCGGTGCTGCGCCAGATCTACGACCAGATGCCGGAGCCCCGCTGGGTGCTGGCCATGGGCGTGTGCGCCTCGTCCGGCGGCATGTTCAACAACTACGCCGTGGTGCAGGGCGTCGACCACGTGGTCCCGGTCGACATGTACCTGCCGGGCTGCCCGCCCCGCCCGGAGATGCTCATCGACGCCATCCTCAAGATCCACCAGAAGATCATGGACGAGCCGCTCGGCGCCAAGCGGGCCGCGCAGCTGGTGGCCTCGGGCCACCGCACCGTGCTGGAGCCGTCCTCGGTCCACTACGGCAAGCCGGGCAGCAAGAAGTTCCAGGGCCCGGTGGACCCCAGCCACCGACACATGCTCACCGCCGGGGAGTGACGCGTTCCCGTGACTGACGACAAGCCCACCACCACTCCCGAGACCGGCGGCGAGCAGTCCAGCGCCGACCGCCCGGACGCCGGACTGGAGCCACGCGGCGCCGAGCCGGCCGGCGGCCCGCTGTTCACCGGCAAGGCCCGCAAGGGCATGTTCCACATCTCCGGCTCGGGCGACACCTCCGGCTTCGGCGGCCTGCGCCTGCCGGCCCACGTGGCCGCGCCCAGCGAGCGGCCCTTCGGCGGCTGGTTCGACGAGGTCGCCGACGAGCTGCTGGCCGCGATCAACGAGCAGGACCTGCCGGCCGACACCGTGCAGCAGATCACCGTGGACCGCGGCGAGATCACCTTCTACATCCACCGCGACCAGCTGCTGAAGGTCGCCCGCATCGTGCGCGACGACCCGGCGCTGCGCTTCGAGCTGTGCAGCTCGGTGTCCGGCGTGGACTACGGCGCCGACGTGCCGCAGCGGCTGCACTCCGTCTACCACCTCACGTCGATGACCTACCGCCGCCGGATCCGGCTGGAGGTCTGCGTCGACGTCGACGACGCGCACATCCCGTCCGTTGTCGAGGTCTACCCGACCGCGGACTGGCAGGAGCGCGAGGCCTGGGACATGTTCGGGATCGTCTACGACGGCCATCCCGCGCTGACCCGAATCCTGATGCCGGACGACTGGGACGGCCACCCGCAGCGCAAGGACTACCCGCTGGGCGGCATCCCGGTCGAGTACAAGGGCGCCGAGATCCCGCCGCCCGACCAGCGGAGGTCGTACTCATGAGCAGCACCGAAGAGGACCTGTACGCGAGCTCGCGGGAGACCACCGAGGGCACCGTCTTCAACGTCTTCGGCGGTGACTGGGACGAGGTCGTCGAGGACGCGCTCGGCAACGAGCGCATCGTGATGAACCTCGGCCCCCAGCACCCGTCGACGCACGGCGTGCTGCGGCTGGTGCTGGAGCTGGAGGGCGAGACCGTCACCCAGGGCCGCACCGTCATTGGCTACCTGCACACCGGCATCGAGAAGAACGTCGAGTACCGGAACTGGACCCAGGGCGTCACCTTCGTGACGCGCATGGACTACCTGGCGCCGCTGTTCAACGAGGCCGCCTACTGCATGGCGGTGGAGAAGCTGCTCGGCGTCGAGGCGCCGGAGCGGGCCAAGGTCGGCCGCGTGCTGCTGATGGAGATCAACCGCATCGGCTCGCACCTGGTCGCGCTGGCCACCGGCGGCATGGAGCTGGGCGCGCTGACCGGCATGACCGCCGGCTTCCGCGAGCGCGAGGAAGTCCTGCACCTGCTGGAGTTCCTGACCGGCCTGCGGATGAACCACGCCTACATCCGGCCCGGCGGCCTGGCCCAGGACTTCCCGGTCGACGCGGTCGAGAAGATCACCGACTTCGTCAAGCTGATGAAGAAGCGGCTGCCCGACTACGACAAGCTGCTGACCGGCCAGCCGATCTGGAAGAACCGGCTGGCCGGCATCGGCGTGCTGCCGGTGGACGCCTGCCTGGCGCTGGGCATCACCGGCCCGATCCTGCGCTCGGCCGGCCTGGCCTGGGACATGCGCAAGGTCGAGCCGTACCTGGGCTACGAGACCTACGACTTCGAGGTGCCCACCTCGACCGACGCCGACTGCTACGCCCGCTACCTGCTGCGGCTGGAGGAGATCCACCAGTCGCTGCGGATCATCGAGCAGGCGGTCAAGCGCCTGGAGCCGGGCCCGGTCATGGTGGAGGACGCCAAGATCGCCTGGCCGGCCCAGCTGACCATCGGCCCGGACGGCATGGGCAACTCCCTTGAGCACGTCCGCAAGATCATGGGGCAGTCGATGGAGTCCCTGATCCACCACTTCAAGCTGGTCACCGAGGGCTTCGCGGTGCCGGCCGGCCAGGTGTACGTGCCGGTGGAGTCGCCGCGCGGCGAGCTGGGCTACCACGTCGTCTCCGACGGCGGCACCCGGCCGTTCCGCGTCCACGTGCGGGAGCCAAGTTTCGTGAACCTCCAGTCGATGCCGGCGATGAGCGAGGGCGGCATGGTCGCCGACGTCATCGCCGCGGTGGCCTCGATCGACCCGGTGATGGGTGGGTGTGACCGGTGACCTCTGATCTCTCCGACGACCTGTTCGGCGCGGAGCTCGCGGACAAGGCCAAGGCGATCATCGCCAGGTACCCGCGGTCCCGCTCGGCGCTGCTGCCGATGCTGCACCTGGTGCAGTCGGTCGAGGGCTACGTCAGCGTGGACGGCATCGCGTTCTGCGCCGACCAGCTGGACCTGACCACCGCCGAGGTGAGCGCGGTGGCCACCTTCTACACGATGTACAAGCGCAAGCCCTGCGGCGAGCACCTGGTCAGCGTGTGCACCAACACGCTGTGCGCGGCGCTGGGCGGCGACGACATCTACGACCGGCTCCGCAAGCACCTGGGCTCGAACGGAAAGCCGTTGGGCCACGAGGAGACCTCGGGCGAGCCGGGTGAGCCCGGCTCGATCACGCTGGAGCACGCCGAGTGCCTGGCCGCCTGCGACCTCGGCCCGGTGCTCCAGGTCAACTACGAGTTCTACGACAACCAGACCCCGGAGTCGGCGCTGGACCTGGTCAAGCAGTTGCAGGCCGGCAAGAAGCCGGACCCGACCCGGGGCGCGCCGCTGACCGACTTCCGTCAGGTCGAGCTGCAGCTGGCCGGCTTCCTGGACGACCGGGAGTCCGATGTGGACGGTCCGTCGGCCGCGCCGGAGACGCTGCGCGGAGCCAAGATCGCGCACGAGAAGGGGTGGACCGCGCCGGCGATGCCGGACTCGGTCTCCTTCCCCGCTCTGCCGGAGAAGAAGTGAGGGGGCGGCCGTGAACAGCGCTGCGAATCCACCGACGGCGGAGCCGTCAATCAAACCACTGACTCCCGTCCTGACCAAGCGGTGGCTGTCGCCGCGGTCGTGGACGATCCGGACCTACGAGCAGTTGGAGGGCTACACCGCCCTGCGCAAGGCGCTCAAGGCCCACCCGGACCAGCTCATCCAGCTGTGCAAGGACTCCGGGCTGCGCGGCCGGGGCGGCGCGGGCTTCCCGACCGGCATGAAGTGGGGGTTCATTCCCCAGGGCGACGGCAAGCCGCACTACCTCGTGATCAACGCCGACGAGGGCGAGCCGGGCACCTGCAAGGACATCCCGCTGATGATGGCCGACCCGCACTCGCTGGTCGAGGGCATCATCATCACCTCGTACGCGATCAGGGCCAACTTCGCCGCGGTCTACGTGCGCGGCGAGGCGCTGCACTGCATCCGCCGGATGCAGGCCGCGGTCCGCGAGGCCTACGAGGCCGGCTACCTGGGCAAGGACATTCTGGGCTCGGGCTTCGACCTGGACGTGGTGATCCACTCCGGCGCCGGCGCGTACATCTGCGGCGAGGAGACGGCGCTGCTGGACTCGCTGGAGGGCCTGCGCGGCCAGCCCCGGCTCAAGCCGCCGTTCCCGGCCACCTCGGGCCTGTACGAGTCGCCGACCGTGGTCAACAACGTGGAGACCATCGCCAGCGTGCCGTTCATCGTCAACGGCGGCTCGGACTGGTTCCGCACCATGGGCCGGGACCGCTCGCCCGGGCCGAAGATCTTCTCCCTGTCCGGCCACGTGACCAATCCCGGCCAGTACGAGGCCCCGATGGGCAGCACGCTGCGCGAGCTGCTGGAGCTGGCCGGCGGCATGAAGAACGGTGTGCCGCTGAAGTTCTGGACGCCGGGCGGCAGCTCCACCCCGCTGTTCACGGCCGAGCACCTGGACGTGCCGCTGGACTTCGAGGGCGCGGCCGAGGCCGGCTCGATGCTGGGCACCACCGCGCTCCAGATCTTCAACGAGACGGTGTCGGTGCCGTGGGCCGTGATGAAGTGGACCGAGTTCTACAAGCACGAGTCCTGCGGCAAGTGCACGCCGTGCCGGGAGGGCACCTACTGGCTGGTGCAGATCCTGCAGCGGATGGTGCGGGGCGAGGGCACGCCCAGCGACATCGACACCCTGCTGGACATCTGCGACAACGTGCTGGGGCGCTCCTTCTGCGCGCTCGGTGACGGCGCGGTCAGCCCGATCACCAGCGGCATCAAGTACTTCAAGGACGAGTTCCTGGCGCTGTGCGAGTCCAACGCGGCCAGCTCCGGGAAGCACGCACTGGCAGGAGCGCACTGAACGATGACTGTCGCACCTGAGAAGCCTTCCTCCGACCTGGTCGTTCCCGATGGCCACGTCAAGCTCACCATCGACGGGCTGGAAGTGGTGGCTCCTAAGGGAGAGCTGCTGATCCGCACCGCCGAGCGGCTGGGCATCGTGGTGCCGCGGTTCTGCGACCACCCGCTGCTCGACCCGGCCGGCGCCTGCCGGCAGTGCCTGGTCGAGGTGGAGATGGGCGGCCGGCCGATGCCGAAGCCGCAGGCCAGCTGCACCATGACCGTCGCAGACGGCATGGTGGTCAGGACCCAGCACACCTCGCCGGTGGCCGACAAGGCCCAGCAGGGCGTGATGGAGCTGCTGCTGATCAACCACCCGCTGGACTGCCCGATCTGCGACAAGGGCGGCGAGTGCCCGTTGCAGAACCAGGCGCTGGCCCACGGCCGCGCGGACTCCCGGTTCGTGGAGACCAAGCGGACCTTCCCCAAGCCGATCCCGATCTCCAGCCAGGTGCTGCTTGACCGGGAGCGCTGCGTGCTGTGCCAGCGCTGCACCCGGTTCTCCAAGCAGATCGCCGGCGACCCGTTCATCGAGCTGCTGGAGCGCGGCGCGCTGCAGCAGATCGGCATCGCCGAGGAGCAGCCGTTCCAGAGCTACTTCTCCGGCAACACCATCCAGATCTGCCCGGTCGGCGCGCTCACCAGCGCCGCCTACCGGTTCCGCTCCCGCCCGTTCGACCTGGTGTCCACGCCGAGCGTGTGCGAGCACTGCTCGTCGGGCTGCGCCCAGCGCACGGACTGGCGGCGCGGCAAGGTCACTCGCCGGCTGGCCGGCGAGGACCCGGCGGTCAACGAGGAGTGGAACTGCGACAAGGGCCGGTTCGCCTTCCGCTACGCCGTGGCCAACGACCGCCTGCTGCGGCCGATGGTCCGCGACGCGCAGACCGGTGAGCTGGTCGAGGCCTCCTGGACCGACGCGCTGCGGACGGCGGCCGAGGGCCTGGCCGCGGCCAAGGCCAACGGCGGCGCGGGCGTGCTGGCCGGCGGCCGGCTGACCGTCGAGGACGCCTACGCCTACGCCAAGTTCGCCCGGGTCGCCCTGGGCAGCAACGACGTGGACTTCCGCGCCCGGGCCCATTCCGCCGAGGAGCTGGACTTCCTGTCCTCGCAGGTGGTGGGCGCCTCCCCGGACAGCGGCGGCGTCACCTACGCGGACCTGGAGAAGGCGCCGGCCGTGCTGTGCGTCGCCTTCGAGCCCGAGGAGGAGTCGCCGATCGTCTTCCTGCGGCTGCGCAAGGCATCCCGCACCGGCAAGACGAAGGTGTTCCACCTCAGCCAGCACACGAGTGCCGCCGTCGAGAAAACCAACGCAACGTTGCTGCGCTGTGTTCCCGGCGGCGAGCCGGCGGCGATCGAGGGCCTGTTCTTCAACTCCAGCACCGCGGAGGCGTTCGAGGCGCTGTCCGGCAGCGGGTCGGTGATCCTGGTCGGCGAGCGCGCCGCCGAGGTGCCGGGCCTGTTCTCGTCGGTGGCGCGGCTGGCCGAGCGCACCGGGGCCCGCGCGGCGTGGATCCCGCGCCGGGCCGGCGAACGCGGCGCGCTGGAGGCCGGCGCGCTGCCGAACCTGCTGCCGGGCGGGCGTCTGGTCACCGACCCGACGCTGCGGGCCGAGGTCGAGCAGGCCTGGGGCCTGGCCGCCGGCGCGCTGCCGGCCACGCCGGGCCGCGACACCGACGGCATGCTGGCCGCCGCGGCCGACGGCGAGCTGGCCGGCCTGGTGGTCGGCGGCGTCGACCCGTACGACCTGGCCGACCCGGAGCTGGCGCTGCGGGCCCTGGACCGGGCCTTCGTGGTCAGCCTGGAGCTGCGGCCCAGCGCCGTGACCGAGCGGGCCGACGTGGTGCTGCCGATCGCGCCGTCCTCGGAGAAGTCCGGCAGCTACCGCAACTGGGAGAACCGGGACCGGGCGTTCAGCACCACGCTGGACGGCACCGGCGCCCTGTCCGACTGCCGGGTGCTGGACACGCTGGCCGTGGAGATGGACGCGGACCTGTTCACGCAGACGCCCGCGGCCGCCGCCGCCAACCTGGCCCGGCTGGGCGCCCCGCGCACCAGCCGCCGGGCCGAGGCGCCGGCGGTGCCCGCCCCGCAGGCCCCCAAGCCGGGCGAGGGCGAGGTGCTGCTGGCCAGCTGGCGGCAGCTGATCGACAACGGCTCGCTCCAGGACGACGAGCCCAACCTGGCCGGCACGGCCCGCACCGCGGTGATCCGGGTGTCGCCGGCGACCGCCGACCGGCTCGGCGTCGTCGAGGGGCACGCGGCCACGGTGGCCACCGACCGCGGCAGCGTCACGCTGCCGGTGGAGCTGGCCGACCTGCCGGACGACGTGGTCTGGCTGCCGGGCAACTCCGGCGGCTCGCGGCTGCGCCGGACCCTGGGCGTCGGGCACGGCGCCGCGGTGACCTTGCACGCTGGCGGAGGGGACGCATGAGGTACGTATCAGCCCCCAGCCCGAACACGGGGCAGCTGCTGGCCGGCGACCCGCTGTGGCTGGTGATCGTCAAGACCCTGGCGATCTTCGTCTTCCTGGTGGTCATGACGCTGTTCATGATCTGGTTCGAGCGCCGGGTGGTGGCCCGGATGCAGCACCGGCCCGGCCCCAACCGGGTCGGCCCGGCCGGTCTGCTCCAGTCGCTGGCCGACGGCCTGAAGTTGGCCTTCAAGGAGGACATCCGGCCGGTCCTGGCCGACAAGTGGGTGTTCTTCCTGGCCCCGGTGATCTCCGCGGTGCCGGCCTTCCTCGCCTTCTCGGTGATGCCGTTCGGCGGCGAAGTGAACATGTTCGGCTACGACACCGCGATCCAGCTGGCCGACCTGCCGGTCGGCGTGCTGGTGGTGCTGGCCTGCTCGTCCATCGGCGTCTACGGCATCGTGCTGTCCGGCTGGTCCTCCGGCTCGCCCTACCCGCTGCTGGGCGCGCTGCGCTCGGCCGCGCAGGTGATCTCGTACGAGATCGCGATGGGCCTGTCCATCGTCGGCGTGATCCTGCTGTCGCACTCGCTGTCCACCGCCGAGATCGTCAACTCGCAGCAGGGCCTGTGGTACGTCATCACGCTGCTGCCGAGCTTCCTGATCTACCTGGTGTCCATGGTCGGCGAGACCAACCGGGCCCCGTTCGACCTGGCCGAGGCCGAGTCGGAGCTGGTCGGCGGCTTCCACACCGAGTACAGCTCGCTCAAGTTCGCGCTGTTCTTCCTGGCCGAGTACATCAACATGGTCACCGTCTCGGCCTTCGCGACCACGCTGTTCCTGGGCGGCTGGCACGCGCCGTTCCCGCTCAACCTCATCGCCGACGGCTACTTCGACACCGGCTGGTGGGGCCCGCTCTGGTTCGTCGGCAAGATGATGGTGCTGCTGTTCACCTTCGTCTGGCTGCGCGGCACCCTGCCCCGCATGCGCTACGACCAGTTCATGCGCCTGGGCTGGAAGGTCCTGGTCCCGGTCAGCCTGGTGTGGATCGTGCTGGTGGTGTGCATCCGCGCGCTGGCCGGCTCGCAGGCCGACACCTTCGGCACGGTCGGCCGGATCGTGCTGATCGCCATCATCATCCTGGGCATCCTCGTGGTCGTCGCGCTCATCCCCGAGCGCAAGCAGGCCTCCGACCCGGACCGGGTCATGGTCACCGGCGGCGGCTACCCGCTGCCCCCGCTGGACCTGAAGGTCCCGAAGGCGCCCAAGCGCCGGCAGGCCGTGGCCAAGCCGGCCGCACCGCAAGAGCCCGCTGCCGTGGCGGCGTCGTCCACCCCGAAGGAGGCCAGCGATGGGGATTCTTGATCCCCTCAAGGGCTTCGGCGTCACCTTCTCGACGATGTTCAAGAAGGTCGTGACCGAGCAGTACCCGGAGGACTACCGGCCCACCGCGGCCCGCTACCACGGCCGGCACCAGCTCAACCGGCACCCGGACGGGCTGGAGAAGTGCGTGGGCTGCGAGCTGTGCGCCTGGGCCTGCCCGGCCGACGCGATCTTCGTGGAGGGCGGCGACAACACCGACGCCGCCCGCTACTCGCCGGGCGAGCGGTACGGCAAGGACTACCAGATCAACTACCTGCGGTGCATCGGCTGCGGCCTGTGCATCGAGGCTTGCCCGACCCGCTCGCTGACCATGACCAACTTCTACGAGTTGGCCGACGACGACCGGCAGCGCCTGATCTTCACCAAGGAAGACCTGATGGCGCCGCTGCTGTCCGGCATGGAGCAGCCGCCGCACCCGATGCGGCTGGGCGAGAACGAGCAGGACTACTACGTGAACGGTCCTGAGCTGGCCCGAGGGGAGGCGGCCAAGTGAGCGCGGTCGTGCAGTTCCTCATGCAACAGCAGCAGACCGCGCCGCCGCCGCCGGACGTGATCACCGCCGGCGAGGCGGTGGGCTTCTGGATCCTCGGCCCGCTGGCCCTGCTCGGCGGCCTGGGCATGCTGTTCGCCCGCAACGCCGTGCACTCGGCCCTGTTCCTGGTGCTGACCATGCTCAGCCTGGGCGTGCTCTACATGCTCCAGCAGGCGCCGTTCCTGGGCTTCGTGCAGATCATCGTCTACACCGGCGCCGTGATGATGCTGTTCCTGTTCGTGCTGATGCTGGTCGGCCGGGACAGCTCCGACTCGGTGGTGGAAGTGCTGCGCGGGCAGCGGGTCATCGCCGCGGTCTTCGGCATCGGCTTCGCCGGCGTCGTGGTCTCGGCGCTGGTGCGGGCGGTCAGCCAGACCCCGTCGATCGGGCTGTCCCAGGCCAACGCCGGCGGCAACCTGACCAACGTGGGCAAGCTGGTCTTCACCGACTACCTGTTCCCGTTCGAGCTGACCTCGGCGCTGCTGATCACCGCCGCGGTCGGCGCGATGGTGCTGGCCTACGTGGGCAAGAGCAAGCAGGCGCTGAAGTCCCAGCGCGAGCTGGTGATCGAGCGCTTCCGCGGCAACCGGCCATCGCCGCTGCCCGGCCCCGGCGTGTTCGCCACCGCCAACTCGGTGGCCACCCCGGCGCTGCTGCCGGACGGCTCGGTCGCGCCGGAGTCGCTGTCCGAGCTGATCGAGGCCACCGAGTCCGAGGAGTTCGACCACGACCGGGCCGAGGTCGCCGGCACCGAGCACCACGCCGACGCGCACGCGCTGACCGGCGAGCCCGAGGAGGCGACGCGATGACGCCGACGTACTACCTGCTGCTGTCGGCGCTGCTGTTCAGCATCGGCGCGATCGGCGTTCTGGTGCGGCGCAACGCCATCGTGGTGTTCATGTGCATCGAGCTGATGCTCAACGCGGTGAACCTCACGCTGGTCACGTTCTCGCGCATCAACGGCCAGCTCGACGGCCAGGTGATGGCGTTCTTCGTGATGGTGGTGGCGGCCGCCGAGGTCGTGGTCGGCCTGGCGATCATCATGGCCATCTTCCGGACCCGTCGCTCGGCCTCGGTCGACGACTCGAACCTTCTCAAGTACTAAGAGGGGCACCGGGATAATGACGGAACAACTCGCGGACGGGGTCGGCGCCGCCTCCGGGGTGGGGCAGTCCGCCTGGCTGCTGCTCGCGTTGCCCCTGATCGGCGCGATCGTGTTGCTGCTGGCCGGCAAGGCCGCCAACAAGTGGGGCCACCTGCTCGGCTGCGCGACGGTGATCGCGTCCTTCGTGTACGGCCTGATCCTGTTCTTCGACAGCCTCGGCACGGCGGCCGCGGACCGGGTCACGGAGCTGCACATCTTCTCCTGGATCCCGGTGCAGGCCCTCCAGGTCGACTTCGGCCTGCGGCTGGACCCGCTGTCCATCACCTTCGTGCTGCTGATCACCGGGGTCGGCTCGCTGATCCACATCTACTCGATCGGCTACATGTCGCACGACGACGGGCGCAGGCGGTTCTTCGCCTACCTCAACCTGTTCGTCGCCGCGATGCTGCTGCTGGTGCTGGGCAACGGCTTCGTGACCCTGTACTTCGGCTGGGAGGGCGTGGGTCTCGCGTCATACCTGCTGATCGGCTGGTACCAGAACCGGCCGTCGGCGGCGACCGCGGCCAAGAAGGCCTTCCTGATGAACCGGGTCGGCGACGTCGGCCTGGCCATCGCCATCTTCCTGATGTTCGCCAACCTCGGCACCACGCAGTACACCGAGGTCTTCGCCCGCATCGGCACGCTGTCCCCGGGCACCGTGCTGGCCATCAGCCTGCTGCTCCTGCTCGGGGCCTGCGGCAAGTCCGGCCAGTTCCCGCTTCAGGCCTGGTTGCCCGACGCCATGGAGGGCCCGACCCCGGTCTCCGCCCTCATCCACGCGGCAACCATGGTCACCGCCGGCGTGTACCTGATCGCCCGGTCCAACCCGATCTACAACCTCACCGAGGACGGGCGGCTGGTCGTCACCATCATCGGCACGATCACGCTGCTGATCGGGTGCGTCGTGGGCTGCGCCTACGACGACATCAAGAAGGTGCTGGCCTACTCCACGGTCAGCCAGATCGGCTACATGATCCTCGGCGTCGGGCTCGGTCCGATCGGCTACGCGCTGGGCATCGTGCACCTGCTCACCCACGGCTTCTTCAAGGCCGGGCTGTTCCTCGGGGCCGGGTCGGTCATGCACGGCATGAACGACGAGGTCGACATGCGCAAGTTCGGCGGCCTGTGGCGGAAGATGCCCATCACCTTCGCCACCTTCGGCCTGGGCTACCTGGCGCTGATCGGCTTCCCCGGCCTGTCCGGCTACTTCTCCAAGGACGCCATCATCGAGGCGGCGTTCTCCCAGGAGGGTTGGCGCGGCTGGGTGTTCGGCGGGGCCGCCATGTTGGGCGTGGCGCTGACGGCGTTCTACATGACCCGCCTGGTGCTCATGACCTTCTTCGGCAAGCAACGCTGGAAGGACATCAAGTCCAGCGACGGCAAGGACTTCAACCCGCACGAGTCGCCGGCCGTGATGACCGTGCCGATGATCATCCTGGCTGTCGGCTCCATCGGCGCCGGCTGGTTCCTCACCAGCGGCAACCGGTTGGCCGAGTGGCTGTCGCCCTCGCTGGGCGAGCTGCACGAGCACGGCGAGGGCCCGATCCCGGCGATCGGCATGACGGCGATCTCGTTGGCGCTCATGGTGATCGGCGCCGGGCTGGCCTGGGTGTTCGTGGGGCGCAAGGATGTTCCGGTGCAGCGCCCGGCCAAGGTGGCCTGGCCGGTGCGGGCGGCTCGCGCCGACCTGTACGGCAACGCCGTCAACGAGGCGCTGTTCGCCAAGCCGGGTGAGGTGCTCACCCGCGGCCTGGTGGTGTTGGACGACAAGGGCGTCGACGGCGCCGTCACCGGGCTGGCCGGCATTCTCGGCTTCCTGTCCTCGCTGCTGCGACGCACCCAGACCGGGTTCGTCAGGTCCTACGCGCTGACCATGCTGGGCGGTTCCGTCCTCGTCGTGGCCGCACTGCTGATGGTGAGGTTCTCCTGATGGGAACGGTGTTGCTCATCGCCCTGCTGGTGCTGCCGCTGGTCGGCGCGCTGGTGGTGGCGTTCCTGAAGAACGACGACCGGACCGCCAAGCTCACCGCGCTCGCGGTGACCCTGGTCGAGTTCGTGCTCGCCGTGCTGCTGTGGGTCAGCTACGTGCCCGGCGGCGACCGCATCCAGTTCTCCTCATCGGTGGACTGGGTCGCGCAACTGGGCGTGCACCTGTCGTTCGGCGTGGACGGCATCGCGCTGGTGATGATCGGCGTGATCGCCCTGCTGGTGCCGATCGTGATCGGCGCCGGCTGGGCCGAGAAGCTGCCCGCGGGCCGTTCGGCCGGCGGCTTCCTGTCGCTGATCCTGGTGCAGGAGGCGTTGATGGTCGGCGTGTTCGCCGCCACCGACGTGTTCCTGTTCTACGTGCTGTTCGAGATCATGCTGATCCCGATGTACTTCCTGATCGGCGGCTACGGCGGCGCCCGCCGGCAGTACGCGGCGGTCAAGTTCTTCCTGTACTCGTTCCTCGGCGGCCTGATCATGCTGGCCTCCGCGATCGGCTGCTACTCGCTGGCCGCGGACAAGCTGGGCAAGGGCACGTTCGACTGGGCGACGCTGGTGACCGTGGTGCGGGACGCGCCGCTGGGCACCCAGGTGTGGCTGTTCTTCGGCTTCTTCCTGGCCTTCGCCATCAAGGCTCCGCTGGTGCCGCTGCACACCTGGCTGCCCGACGCCGCCGAGCAGGCCCCGATCGGCGTGGCCGTGATCCTGGTCGGCGTGCTGGACAAGGTCGGCACCTTCGGCTTCCTGCGCTACCTGCTGCCGATGTTCCCCGAGGCCAGCAAGACGCTCGCGCCACTGGTGCTGGTGCTGGGTGTGATCGGCGTGCTCTACGGCTCGCTGCTCGCGGTGGGGCAGACCGACCTCAAGCGGCTGATCGCGTACGTGTCGATCGCGCACTTCGGCTTCATCGCGATCGGCATCTTCGCCTTCACCTCGCAGTCCGAGGTCGGCGCGGTGTCGTACATGGTCAACCACTCCATCGCCACCGGCATGCTGATCCTGGTGATCGGCATGGTGATCGCCCGCGGCGGGTCGACCAAGATCGCCGACTACGGCGGCATGTCCAAGCTGACCCCGGTGCTGGCCGGGCTGTTCCTGGTGGCCGGCCTGTCCACGCTGTCGCTGCCCGGCACCAACTCGTTCGTCTCCGAGTTCCTGGTGCTGCTGGGCTCCTACCCGACGCAGCCGGTGTACTCGGTGCTGGCCACCATCGGCATGATCCTGGCCGCGCTGTACGTGCTGTGGCTGTACCAGCGGGTCATGCAGGGTCCGGTCCGGGGCAACGCCCTGGTCGGCGTGTCCGGCGGGCCCGGTGCGGCCGTGACGCCGGAGAAGGCCGCGGTGACCGATCTGAACAAGCGCGAACTCGTGGTGCTGGCGCCGCTGGTGCTGCTGATCGTGGTGCTCGGCGTCTACCCGAAGCCCGTGCTGGACATCGTCGGGCCGTCGGTGTCGGCGACCATGAGCGCGGTGGGCGTCACCGACCCGGTGACCGCGCAGGAAGGCAAGTGACGTGCTCTCTCAGTTCCTCGCGCAGGCCCAGGGCCAGATCAACCCGCCGGACGTGTCCTACGCGGCGATCGCCCCGATCCTGATCATTCTCGGCGCGGCCTGCGTTGGCGTGCTGTTCGAGGCCTTCCTGGCCAAGGAGAGCCGCTGGGCCTGGCAGGTCGCCCTGTGCGTGGTGGCCATCCTGGCCGCCGGGGTCGCGCTGATCCTGTTCATGAACAGCGACGCCGCCAAGGGCGGGGCCGCCGGGCACACCGGCGTGCTGACGCTGGGCAACGTGATCTCCATCGACCAGCCCGCGCTGTTCCTGTGGGGCACGCTGCTGGCGCTGAGCCTGCTGGCCCTGCTGCTGCTGGCCGACCGGACCGTGGATCCGGACGGGGCGCTACAGACCGAGGCGTTCCCGCTGTTCCTGTTCGCGCTGGGCGGCATGCTGGTCTTCAGCGCCTCGAACAACCTGCTCACCATGTTCATCGCGCTGGAGGTGCTCAGCCTCCCGCTGTACCTGATGTGCGGGCTGGCCCGCAAGCGCCGGCTCATCTCGCAGGAAGCCGCCGTCAAGTACTTCCTGCTCGGGGCGTTCGCCTCCGCGTTCTTCCTCTACGGCACCGCGCTGCTGTACGGCTACGCCGGCTCCGTCCGGCTGTCCGACATCACCAACGCCGCCGTCGGCACCGACCGGTCCGACACCCTGCTGTTCGGGGGTCTGGGCCTGCTGGTCGTCGGCCTGCTGTTCAAGGCCGCCGTCGGTCCGTTCCACACCTGGACCCCCGACGTCTACCAGGGCGCGCCCACTCCCGTGACCGCCTACATGGCCGCCTGCACCAAGGTCGCCGCGTTCGGCGGCATCCTGCGGGTGCTCACCGTGTCGTTCCAGTCCACCCAGTGGGAGTGGCGGGGCGTGCTGTGGGCCGTGTGCATCGTGTCCATGGCCATCGGCGCCATCTTCGGCCTGACCCAGACCGACGTGAAGCGCATGATCGCCTACTCGTCGGTGGCGCACGCCGGCTTCCTGCTGGTCGGGGCCATCGCCCTGAACACCGACGGGCTCCAGTCCACCCTGTTCTACCTGGTGGCCTACGGCTTCACCACGATCGCGTCGTTCGGCGTGATCTCCCTGGTGCGCCGGGGCAACGGCGAGGCCTCGGACCTGTCCGAGTGGGCCGGCCTGGCCAAACGCTCCCCGCTGCTGGCCGCCGTGTTCACGTTCCTGCTGCTCGCCCTGGCCGGCATCCCCCTGACCAGCGGCTTCGTCGGCAAGTTCGTCGTCTTCTCGGCGGCCCTGCGTGACGGCATGGCCCCCCTCGTCGTCATCGCCCTCGTCTTCAGCGCCGTCGCCGCGTTCTTCTACCTGCGCGTCGTCGTCCTGATGTACTTCAGCGAGCCTGCCGAGGACGGCCCCACCGTCACCGTGCCCGGCGCCTTCACCCGAATCGCCATCGGCGTGGGCGTCTTCATCACCCTCCTGCTCGGCATCGTCCCCGGCTTCGTCCTCGACTGGGCGGCCAAGGGCGGCTTCCTCGGCTGAGGGATCCTTCTCCACCCGAAAGGGGCGGCCCCGCCACGGGACCGCCCCTTTTGTCATGCTGGCAAGAAAAGACCCGGCCCCTCGCAAGCGAGAGAACCGGGTTGGGTACCCGTAGATTACTACCAACCAGCCGGCTTGGCGAACGCTCCGACCCGATCGGGTAGTTGATGGCTGCGATAGTCGGTGGCCCGAAGCCGCCGCCACCAGTGTCTGCCGACACCGGCGGCCGGATCGCCACGCAGGTCGTGCGCGGTCGGTCCAGCCCCGGGATTGACAGTCGCGACCGGCACATGAAGCCGGGCATGGTCGAGCGGGAATCGGAGATCGCTGTCGTTGGAGAGCACGACAGCCGCGTCTACCTCGTCGGTGAGCACGTCGATCAGCAGGTGGCTGGCCACGTTCACGTCAGAGCCTTTCTCCTCGAATGTCGATACCGACACCAGCAGTTCGGTCTGCCCGTCTGGACCGGTCACCTCCTCGGCGGGCAGCCACGCCGGCAGTGCGGCAGGGCCCGGCGAGACCACCCGTCGTGGCGGCCTGCCGTCCCGTTCGAGCAGCACACCGCACTTCGGTCTGGGCACGTACTTGCCGTTGGTCACGACCACGATGGCAGTGTGCTCCCGTAGGGCTCCGACGTAGGTCTGCTGGTCGGCGAGGGAACTCGGGTCGCCGGCGCGGTCCCGGGGCGCCGTGCAGTAGGCGAACCGGACCAGACGCGGCTCCGGCCAGATCTGAGGCTTGATCAAATCCATGGCCAGCCCGGCGAGGTCCAGCCAGCGCCACCCAGCGGAGCCCCGGCCACAGATGCTCCTGGCCCCGTAGTAGACATTGAAGGCGTCGACGTACACTCCAACTCTAGTGACACTCGGTGATTGCGGGCCCGGATTCACGTACTTAGAGTAGTTGCTTGGCGATTTCCATGGCTGAGCCACGCCGGTCAACCGACTGTGATCGGATGACTGCGGGACGAGGTGGGGGAAGCATCCTGGAGTTCTCCGCGCCACTACCCAGGCACGACTGATCTCGCGGCGATTACGCTGCTGGGGACGTGACACTACTGCTGGGGAAACAGCCAGCAGCCGGGCCGCTGTAGGGGACACATCCACGTGACGGGCAACCAGCACACGCACACCGCCTCGGAGCGGGGCATCCGATTCGACTTCGCCGATCCGGCGCTGGCCGACGCGGTGCGTGCGGGCCTGACCAGAGTCGAGAACCTGCTGCGTTCGGTGGTGCAGAGCGACCTGGAGTTCGTCACGGAGACCTCGCTGCACCTGGTGGACGCCGGGGGCAAGCGGTTCCGGCCGCTGTTCACGCTGCTGGCGGCGCAGTTCGGGGACGCGGGCCGGGAGGACGTGACCAAGGCGGCGGCGGTGGTGGAGCTGATCCACCTGGCCACGCTGTACCACGACGACGTGATGGACGAGGCGACGATGCGCCGCGGCGCGGTCAGCGCCAACGCCCGCTGGGACAACACGATCGCCATCCTGACCGGCGACTTCCTGTTCGCCCACGCCTCCAAGCTGGTGGCCGACCTGGGCACCGAGGCCGGCCACATCATGGCCAGCACGTTCAGCCAGCTGGTCACCGGCCAGATGCGGGAGACGATCGGCCCGGCCGCGGGCCAGGACCCGGTGACGCACTACCTGAAGGTCATCGACGAGAAGACGGGCTCGCTGATCGCCACGGCCGGCCGGTTCGGCGGCATGTTCTCCGGCGTGGCCCCGACGCAGGTGCAGGCGCTGAGCACCTACGGCGACTCCATCGGCAAGGCCTTCCAGATCTCTGACGACATCATCGACATCGCGTCCCCGGCCACCGAATCGGGCAAGACGCCCGGAACGGACCTGCGCGAGGGTGTTCGCACGCTGCCGATGCTGTACGCGCTGACCGACCCGGACCCGCAGGGCGACCGGCTGCGCGAGCTGCTGGCCGGCCCGATCACCGACGACAACCTGGTCGACGAGGCCCTCAAGCTGCTGCGCGAGTCGGCCGGCCTGGAGCAGGCCCGGCAGACCCTGGCCGGTTACGCCGACCAGGCCCGGACCGCGCTGCGGGCTCTTCCCGCAGGTCCGGCCCGTGACGCGCTGGATTCCCTCACCGACTACATGGTGGCCCGCACATACTGAGTCGCTCACCCGTTAGTGTCATGCTGCCCTGAACGAGCAAGGCCCCCGAACGGGCCTGCGGCCGTTAGCCTGCCGCAAGGGCCAGCAGGCACTAGGAGGGTGTAGTCCGGTGATGTGGGTGTTCGGGCAGGTGTGGTTGCTCTGCCTGCTTGCGTTCGTGATCGGCGCGGGGTTGGACCAACTGCTGTTCACACGACCGCTACGCAAGCAGGTCAGGCAGCTCGAGATCCAACTCGCCAAGGCCAAGCGGGCCGAAGCCGCGCCGCCGCCGCCGGAGACCGACGCCGAGCGGACCGGCATCGTGGACGAGCGCCCGTCGCCGGGCCTGGGCTGGGATCCGGACCGGCGGCCCTCCTGGGAACGGGAGCGCGACCCCGAGCCGGTGGTGGAGCAGCCGCGCACGCTGATCGCCCCGACGCCCGAGCACGACCTCGGCTACGACCGCCCCGAGCCCCGCTACGACGCCGAGCCGGCCGTCGAGCCGCAGCCGGCCCAGTCCTTCGACCAGCCGGCCCAGTCCTTCGAGCAGCACGAGCCTGACCCGGCGGTGGCCGTCGAGCCGGAGCCGGTCGTGGAGCCCGAACCCGAGCCGGTCAAGGCCGAGGAGTCCCCGCAGCCGCCGGCCGACGACCGGCCGACGCAGGTGCAGGCCCCGATCCCGCCTCCGCCGCCGATCCGCAACCCGAGCCCGGCCGAGATGACGGCCGTGATCAGCCGCATCGCCGGCGAGGCCAACGCCACCGAGACCACCAGCATCCTGCCGGCCGCCCGCGACGACCACGAGGACATGGAGCTGGCCGACCACGGCCCGGCCACTCCACCGCACGGCCAGCTCGCGCACGCCCCGTCCGACGACCTGGACGACGAGCCGCTCGTCGACGACGTCGTCGAGGAGGAGCTGACCGAGTCCGAGCGCGAGGCGGCGGCCGAGACCACCGGCCCGGTCAAGGTGTCGGTGATCGCCGCGGCCGAGAAGGTCGTGCAGGAGCGCCGCCTGGCCGGCGAGCTGGCCCACGAGGACGAGGAACCGGAGCCGCCGTCCCGGCACAGCCTGGCCGAGGAGCCGGCCCGCCACGGCCTCGACGAGGAGCCTGTCCGGCACGGCCTGGCCGACGAGGAGCCGGCCGAGCCCGAGCCGCAGCCGGCCGCCCGGTCCTTCACGCTGCCGCAGCCGTTCGCCGAGTCGGAGTCCGCGGGCTCGGCTCACGAGTCACCGGCCTCGGACCACGCCTTTCAGTCCTTCGTGTCGTCCGAGCCGGAACCGGAAGCGTTTGCGGAGCCGCAGCCGGCGGATTCGTTCACGCCGCCCGCCCGTGAGCCGCAGCCGTTCGAGCCGATCCAGGCCTTCGAGCAGCCGGCCCCCGAGCCCGAGCCGGGCCAGGTGCAGCTGGAGGAGCTGTCGCAGCCGATCCGGCTGGACCCGAACCAGTTCGGCAAGCCGATCCCGCCGGGCGCCCTCACCCCGCCGGGCAGCGTGACCCCGCCCGAGCCGGCCGAGTCGGCGGCGCCCCAGCCCCTGCCCCAGCGACCGCAGCCGGCCCGCCCGGAGCCGGCCCCGATGGAGGCGGTGTCCCGCCCGCGCTCCCTGTTCGAGCCGGTGCTGGACCCCGACGGCGAGGACCCGTACGAGGACCTGGACGGCTTCCAGCCCATCCAGGAGCCGACTACCCGGTCGTTCTCGTCCACCGACTCGGTGCCGTTCACCCCGATCCTGGCCCCGGAGCTGCTGGCCAACGAGCAGCCGCAGCCCCCGGTGGCCACCCAGGCCGGCCTGCCCAAGCGCACCGTGAGCAGCTCGTGGCCGCGCGGCGGCAACGGCCTGGCCGGTCCCGGCCCGCAGCCGTTCGACCCGGCCCCGTTCCGGCCGCGGCAGGCGTTCAACCCGATGCCGCGCAACACCGACGCCGCGCCGATCCGCCGCCCGTCCAGCGGCGGTCCGCGCACCCCGTTCGGCCCCGGTTCGGCCCTGCCCAAGCCGGACGGCTCGGCCCCGTCGGACGACTACCAGGTCAAGGCGATGATCGGCTCGCGGACCTATCACCCGGCCGGCAGCGGCAGCTTCGACTCGGTGCGGGCCGAGGTCTGGTTCCGCAACACCGAGGAGGCCGAGCGGGCCGGCTTCAGCCCGGCCGACTAGGACAGCGACAGAACGGCCCCCGGCGAGCTCGCCGGGGGCCGTTTTCTGTGTCTACGCGGGTGTCAGTCGGCCGCGACGGTCCAGGTGTCCTTGCCGCGCAGCAGCGCGGCAAGGTCCGCCTTCTTCGCCGCCTTGGCCTGCTCGACCTGGTGCCGGGCCAGGTCGTCGTAGGTGGCCCGCTGCACGTTGCGGAACACGCCGGTGACGGTGTGGTCCAGGTTGTGGTGACCCAGCCGGGACAGCGCGAACGCGTAGGACGGGTCCTCGAGCGTGGCGTCGTGCACGACGAGATTGTCCTCGCCGACCTCGGCCACCTCGACGATCTTCAGCGTGGCGGTCTTCGGGTCGCGGGCCACGCCGTGCTGACCATCGGCCCCGAACTTGATCGGCTCGCCGTGCTTGAGCGGCACGATGCGCTCCTCGCGCTCGCCCGCCTCCTTGAGCACGTCGAACGCGCCGTCGTTGAAGATCGGGCAGTTCTGGTAGATCTCCACCAGCGCCGACCCGCGGTGCTCGGCCGCGGCCCGCAGCACCTCGGTC